>JAOUFG010000143.1 GCA_029858345.1 Phycisphaerae bacterium | reverse complement strand
TGCTACATAGTCACCGGGTCCAAGCATTGCGATAGTCTCCACTATAGAATTCTATTTCCATAGTGGAATATCGGCATGCTGACTCAAAATAGATCAAAATTACTCTGTTTTGTTGCTACAGTCTCAATATAGATTCCATTTAAGAGGTTTCGAACAGACCAGAAAAGACGCTGAAAACGTTTTGTATAAAACTATGAATAGATCTGGTATTGAATATCATGAAATAAGTAGCAGGATTAAAGGGTTTGATTCTGTTTTGGATAAAATACAAAGAAAAGGAATAACTAATCCCTTTGAAGAGATACATGATGTGGTTGGGTTGCGTGTCGTATGTTTGTTCCGTTCTGATTTAGATAGGATAGAGTGGGTTATAGCGAATTTGTTTGATATAATTAGAAATGATCCCTCAAAAGATATTTTTGGTTATACAGGGTGGCATTTTACTGTTAAGCTAAAAGGGGCGAGTCATATACATACAAACCCATTTGAAATCCAAATTAGAACAATATCACAAGATGCATGGGATTCTGTTTCTCATTATTTATTCTATAAAAAAAATTGCAATTTTGAAGAGAATTCCATAGAGGAAGAAACAAAGCGGAATTTCGACGCTTTGAGTGGACTTTTTTATGTCGCAGACACAAATTTTCTATATGCCAAAGCGTCCTTGCGAAGATAAAAAGACGCACCATAATTCACACAAAGAATTAAAGGAACAGACAATTTTTTGAGGGCAAAGGGTTCGACCCGAACTGCTATAGGCGGATGACATGGGTAAACGTGATGCGTAGGGGGAAGGGATATTGAGATTGTTGGCGAAAGCGATTATGCTGCTCTTTCAGAGCGTTTTGGGTGTGGGTGGGATGGGAACCCAGGGCGTTCCGTCGTCGCTGAAGCTATGACGGGACAAGTGCCCTGGGCTAAGGTATGATGGCCTTTCAGGCCGTGATGGTTTTGGGCGATGCAGACAAATATGACAATCGCAGATGCGCTGAAGCAAATACAGGACCATTTTGGGTGGTCGCAGAAAACCCCCTCCCCCCTTCGGGGTACTCCCCCTTCGCAGGGGGAGAGTTTTTAGAGGACTCAGGCCGGAATTGGCATTTTATTTGGCAACTGTTTGTGTTTCGGGTAAACTTTATTTATGGATATTGCAGGCAAAACAGCGATTGTGACGGGGGCGAGCGGGGAGTTGGGGCGGGAGATTGCGCTCTGTCTGGGGGGGCGGGGGATGGATTGTGTTTGTCACTATCATGATCATGCGGATGCAGCGAATGAAACGGCGGCGGCGATTCGGGCGATGGGGCGAGAGGCCATCGCTGTGAAAGCGGATCTGGCGTCGGCTGATGCGGCGGAGGTGCTCATGGCCGAGGCGCAAAAGCTGGGGCCGGTTCGGGTTGTTGTCAATTCCGCGTCTATCTTTGCAAAACATGCTATCGGTACGCTGAATGCGTCGGAGGTTTCGGAGATATTAGCGGTGAATCTGACCGCGCCGATGCTTCTGTGTGATGCGTTTGCCCGGTATTTGAAAGCCGAAGGGCTAGACGTGCAGGCCGAACAGGACACCCTCGCGGCGATTGTCAATATGGTCGATGTGGCCGGAGTCAAGCCGTGGGGCGGGTACAGTCCGTATTGTGCGTCTCGCGGGGGGCTAATCGCTATGACAAAGTCCTTGGCGAAAGAACTGGCTCCGGGGGTGACCGTTAACGCCGTGGCACCGGGCATCGTCACCTGGCCGGGCAAGATGGACGCCGGCGAAGAACAGAAGCAGCTGAAAATGATTCCGGCAGGGCGGTTCGGCACACCCAAAGACATCACCCGTACCCTCGAATTTCTGCTGGATAACGACTACATCACCGGACAGGTGCTTTGTGTTGATGGGGGAAAGACGATTTAACCACCGAGGCCGCCGAGGATACCGATTTTTTAGCCACGAATTTACACTAATTTACACAAATTATTGATTTGTCTTTGTCCAATTGGTCAGATAGGGCTGCCAGGTTGGCCAGCCGGTGGTAAGGAGGTTTAGGCGGTCTTCGGATAAACCTAAGGATTGGATCAGGGGGGACATTTCGACTTTATCGGCAAGTCCGGATTCGATGAGTGAATAGATGATATTATCACTGTTATCATCAACTTTGTCATCGGCGTTCAGGTCGTACCACCATGGATTGCCTGTCTGGCGATCCAGTCCGACGGACCAAGCCAGAGCGAATCGCTGTTTGGCGTCTGACGATTGTTCTTCGTTGAATCGGACGCGAATAGCATAGGTGGTGTAGTTGGGATCGGCGGCGAAATAAATATGCTCGACATTGTCGTTGACGCTGTCGCTGTAGTCCAGCAGGGCACTGTTTTTTGAATCATTTGGATCGATACCCCACAGCTCCAGCCGAAAATCCGCATCCTTTTTCAGTACATGATTAAACGGGTACGTGTTCTGATAAACGCGGTTCCAGCACAGTGTCGCCGTAATCATCTGGTTGGGGTCGCGGGCTTCGAAAGCGTATTCGTATCCCCAGTCGCCGGTTTGCAGGACGCGGTTGTCCCAGCCGGCAGTTGGCACTTTGCCCGGTTTGCTCGTTCCGGCGATCAATTGATCGTATGCGGCCACAGCATCCACGACACCCGCACCCTGTGCATAATCCAGCGGTACATTAGGGTCGTCGTCAGGCGTGACGATTCCTTTGTGCCAATAGGGCAGTTTTCTCGCGGAATTCATCAGGACCGCCTTCAAAACCAAGCTTTTGCCCGGCCGGTCGTAGGCGGCTTTCAGGGCAGCATCTGAGAGGGCCTTTTGTTCCAGCAGCGCCGCGGTTCCGGCGACAACAGGGCCGGCCAGTGAGGACCAGTTACGCTGAAGTACATAGTCATCATCTTCATTGCCTGAAGGTACCAAAGCGGTTCCCGGCGCGACGATATCGGGCTTGCACCGCTGATCCTCCGTTGGGCCGGTACTGGAATTGACTGCTTTGGGTGTCGAAAAATCCCACACGCTGATATTACCGTCTGCATCCATCAACGCGTCAATGACGCCCACACTAATCACATTGGAACCGGCAGCCGGATAGAGCGGCATCGGCGTCTGGGCGCTGGCGCCGTTGCCGTTGCTGGCGACGATGAGAAAATCCTTTTCCGCCGCGGCCTGTTCCAAGGCCCGCACCCACCAGGACTCGAACATGTCGCCTAAGCTCAGGACAAGAATATCTTCTTCGAGGGGAAGTCCGCCGAACAGCCGGGCTAAGAACTGGTTGAATTCGTAAACATTGACAGAAGCGTCGGGGCATGCTCCGCGATACTGAAAATTGCCGATGTCAGGATAAGATGCGGCCGGATCGAAACCCAGCAGGATGCCCGCAACGGATGTCGCGTGCGATGAGATTCCGTATCGGCCGTCGGTGCCGTCCAGAAAATATACATCCGCGTCAGACAGACTTTGGTGATTCATATTAAAGCGGTAGTCGTTCTGGGCGCGGCCGTTAACATAAGACTCGCTGGGACAGATTGTGCCGATGAGAATGCCGTTTCCGGTGAGGTTCGGATCCGTTGCACTCAGTGCGCGGATGTTCGTATAATCCAGCGCCGCCGGTTGGACCGGCAGCGCATCGGCGGCCCATGCCGGTAAAGATACCGACACAAAAACGATAAGACACAAAACGGCATTTGTTTTTGTGTTTTGCATACAGGAATAAACCGGTTTCAACAAAAGCGACAATAGGTCTCCAATGTCCTGCCAAAAACCCATCCGTATTATAGCATAAAAGCAGTAATAAACCCAAAAAGAATATCCGCCGGAAGCCTGTTTTTAATCAAAAAGCAGTTGAGCATGATAATCCTTGCTTTCATGGCCGGGCCTTG
The DNA here is from genome assembly GCA_029858345.1 of Phycisphaerae bacterium. Classification (GTDB taxonomy): domain Bacteria; phylum Planctomycetota; class Phycisphaerae; order Sedimentisphaerales; family Anaerohalosphaeraceae; genus 4572-13. Next base: position 2,067 of record JAOUFG010000143.1, on the reverse strand, counting down.
ATATACTTCCTGCAAATTGAGATTTCGGCTAAATTAAGCCCCCAACCAAGGAAAATGTTGGTCACAGAAAAAAAAGACAAAAAATATGGAAATCCTGCTGAACTCCAAACAGATTCATGATACCATTTGCACGATTGCCGAACAAATAAAGTCCGATATCCCCGCTGACACCGACATTGCCATTATCGGGATTCGCAGCCGGGGCGAAATACTGGCGCAGCGTCTTGAAAGTGCCCTTGAAAACCACTTTTTTGGCCGGATTTTAAGCGGTACGCTGGACATCACGCTTTATCGGGACGATCTGAACGAGCCCAAGTCCACACAACCCATCGTCCGGAGTACCGAGATTGACTTTGACATTACCGATAAGCTGGTTCTGCTGGTGGATGATGTTTTGTATACCGGCCGCAGTGTGCGTGCCGCGATGGATGCCCTGACGGATCTGGGGCGGCCGCGGTTGATGCGGCTGGCGGTTCTGGTGGACCGCGGACATCATGAATACCCCATCTGTGCCGATTATGTCGGGATTAAAAAGGACGTGGACGAATCGACATTGGTCCAGGTCCATTTTACTGAAACGGATCATGAGGACCGGGTTTTCATAAAACATGAGTAAAAGCAAAAAAATACAATGGACGCGCAAACACCTCATCGGTCTCAGCGATTTGAGCCGCGAGGAGATCGAGTTTATCCTCGATACCGCCAAGGGCTTTGAAGAATTCAGTACACGGTCCATCAAAAAGGTGCCAACGCTTCGCGGGAAAGTGATTGTCAATATGTTCTTTGAAGACAGCACACGGACGCGCAACAGCTTTACACTGGCCGCAAGCCGATTGAGCGCCGACGTCATCGAATTCACCAAGAAATCCAGTTCGGTCAGCAAGGGCGAGACCCTGATTGATACGGCGCGAAACCTGGAGGCGATGGGCATTGACATTGTTGTCATTCGCCACAGTGCCGGCGGCGCCCCGAAACTGCTCAGCCGTTCGATCAATGCCTGTGTGGTCAATGCCGGGGACGGATTCCATGAGCATCCTACGCAAGGGTTGCTGGATGTTTACACAATTCGCCAAGTGCGGGGTTCTTTGGACGGACTGAAAATCGGGATTGTGGGCGACATCGCTCATTCCCGTGTGGCCCGCAGCGATATCTATGCCATGACAAAGCTGGGTGCTGAAGTAACACTGATCGGCCCGCCGACCCTGATGCCGGCAAGTGTCAGGGATTTGCCTGTGAAGGTTTCCTATTCGCTTGACGATGTCATCGAGGAATTGGACGTGATTAATATGCTTCGCATTCAGTTTGAACGGCTTGGCGGCAATCCGTTCCCGTCGGTGCGTGAATACTCGCATTATTTCGGTCTGACCGTGGACCGCATGAAACGAGCCAAGCCGGATATCATTGTGATGCATCCGGGTCCGATGAACCGCGGCTTGGAAATCGAGTCGGAAGTGGCGGACGGCCCCAACAGCGTCATTCTCGAACAGGTCGCCAATGGTTTAGCGGTACGCATGGCAGTTCTGTTTCTGGTCAATCAGGCATCAACCTTGACAAGTTAAAACTGAAAATCAGAAATGCAAAAGCAAAACTTAAAAGCTCAAACAGATGTACGCAAAAGGGCTTATAAGTATTCGAGAAGAATCGTTAATTTTTTGGATTTATTGCCTAATGATATGACCGGTAGTGTGATTGCTAAGCAATTGATGCGATCGGCAACATCGATTGGTGCGAACCTGGTGGAATCAAAAGGGGCAAGCTCTAAGAAGGAATTCGGTCAGTTTTTTACATATTCATTACGATCAGCAAACGAGACGCTTTATTGGCTTGGGCTTTTGAGGGATGCAAAAAAAATAGAACTGCAAGAATTGAAATGGTTAATACAGGAAGGTCAGGAGCTTGCAAGGATTATCGGGGCGAGTTTATTAACCATAAAGGGAAAGCGTAACCGTTCACAGTTTTTAACAGATTAACAACGGATATTTTTTACCGCTCCAATGAGCAATAACAGATTCATGAATAAAGTCAAAGACATTCTGGTTCTGCTTTTTACACGTTGCGATTGTCGTC
>JAOUFG010000142.1 GCA_029858345.1 Phycisphaerae bacterium | reverse complement strand
AGCAATCTCTTCGAGTAACTGCGATATGACAACATCTTTATCGTCCATAAATCATGGAATAGCAGATAGTTGTGTATCGCGCAAGTCTTTTTTGTGAATTTTTCAAAAATAATTGTGAATGGTTACCTGTGTTGTAATCGTGATACCAAAAGTCGAAGATGTTACAACAAGTAAACTAATCATTATCGACAAAATACTTTTTTTCATCTTTCCTTCTCCAAAAATAGTTCGTAGTTCACAGTTCGTGGTTCGTAGATGTGTTCACGGCACACCTACAGATACAGAATCTAACCGGTTTCATTTTGGAGCCGTAAGAAATGCTCCTCTCTCCAAGTTATCCTGATTATCGCAAAAAGGGATATGAATGTCAAGAATTTTATGTGTAAATTGGGGATGGCAAACACAAGAATGAAACGGAGCCGCGACAGTGATGGAGCGGGCATTGGGGATTCGCCAGCGTATTACCCCCTCCATTACTGTCGGGGCTCTGATGACTGCCGGAATGGCATATTGGTGTTGTTTTCCATGTTTTTATTGGCAGGGATGGTGCGGTTTTTGAGAATATTTGGGGATTTTGGCGGGTGGACACAAATGATGTATCTTCTTTATTTGAAAACGCTTACGGCTCTATTTGGTGGGCACGGCCCGCTCTACGAGGATTTTTGGTACTTGGTTTGCAATGGTTAGTCCTGAGTCTTGAGACCCGAGGCCTGAGGTGTAAGCTCGAAGGCCAAGACATGAGTCGTTAGGAACTAAAACGGAAATGGAAATCATAATCAGGAGAGACACGTATTATGGCAGCAAAAGACTTAGCTTTTAACAGCGAGGCCCGCAATGCCCTCTTGAGCGGCGTGGAGAAGCTCGCCGCCGCCGTCAAATCCACATTGGGTCCTCGCGGCCGCTGTGCGATCATTGACAAGGGCTGGGGCGGCCCGACCGTCACCAAGGACGGCGTCACCGTCGCTGAAGAGATCGATCTTCTCGACAAGGCCGAAAACATGGGTGCCAAACTGGTCAAGGAAGCGGCCAGCAAGACTTCCAAGATCGCCGGTGACGGCACCACCACCGCAACCGTGCTGGCCGAGGCCCTGTTCCGCGAGGCGTTCAAGAACCTGGCCGCCGGGGCGGACGCGATGAGCTTAAACCGCGGGATGCAGCAGGCGGTCAATGTCGCCGTTGAGCAGCTCAAGAAACAGGCAAAGCCCATCGACATCACCAAGAAAGACGATATCGTCAACATCGCCGCGATCAGCGCCAACAATGACGTTGAAATCGGCAAAAAGATGGCCGAGGCGTTCATGCGGGTCGGCAAAGACGGCGTCATCACGATCGAAGAAGGCAAGAGCTTAGATACGATGGTCGAATACGTCGAAGGCATGCAGTTTGACCGCGGGTATCTGTCGCCGCACTTTGTAACCAACCCGGACGCAATGACCTGCGAACTGGAAAAGCCGTACATCCTCGTCTATGAAGACAAAGTCAGCAATGTTCAGAAGATCGTTCCCCTGCTGGAGGCGGCCGCCAAGAGCAAACGCCCCCTGCTGATTATCGCCGAAGACGTCGAAGGAGAAGCACTGGCAACGCTGGTCGTCAATAAACTCCGCGGCATCCTGAATGTCTGTGCCGTCAAGGCCCCCGGCTACGGCGACCGCCGCAAGGCCATGCTCGAAGATATCGCCGTCCTGACCGGCGCACAGCCGATCTTCAAGGACCTCGGCATCGAACTGGACAAGGTTGAACTGTCGCAGTTGGGTCAGGCCAAGAAGGTCACCATCGACAACGACAACACGATCATCGTCGAAGGTATCGGCTCTGAAGCAGACATCAAGGGCCGCATCAATCAGATCCGTGCCGAGATCGACATCACCACCAGCGACTACGATCGCGAAAAACTCCAGGAACGCCTGGCCAAACTGACCGGCGGCGTCGCACAGATCAACGTTGGCGCAGGCAGTGAAGCCGAAATGAAAGAAAAGAAAGCCCGCATCGAAGACGCCCTGCACGCAACCCGTGCGGCCATCGAGGAAGGCATTGTCGCCGGCGGCGGCGTGGCGCTGGTTCGCTGCATCGACGCGGTCAAAAAGCTCAAACTCGACGGCGACGAAGCGACGGGTTCCCAGATCGTGGTAAACGCCCTGCGGATGCCCTGCTACTGCATCGCGGATAACGCCGGCGCCGTTGGCAACATCGTGGTCAACAAGGTCGCACAAGGCAAAGGCGGCTTCGGCTACAATGCCGACAAAGACGCCTACGAAGACCTGATCGAAGCCGGTGTCATCGACCCGGTCAAGGTCACTCGCATTGCCCTGCAGAACGCCGCATCCGTTGCAGGCCTGCTGCTGACCACCGACTGCATCGTCACCGAACAGCCCAAGGATGAAGAGCCGGCCGGAATGCCCGGCGGCGGCATGGGCGGTATGGGCGGCATGGGTGGTATGCCCGGCATGGGAATGATGTAGTCCATGAGGCCTGAGACGTGTGGCTTGAGACTTGAGAAATCAAAAAGAAAACTTAAACAATATACAGGAGATAGACAATATGAAACTGAAACCAATGGAAGATCGGGTTGTTGTTCAGCCGAAAGAAGCCGAAGAAAAAACCGCCGGCGGCATTGTTCTGCCGGACAGTGCCAAGGAAAAACCGCTCATGGGAACCGTCATCGCCGTCGGCCCGGGCAAGATGCTCGACAGCGGCAACCGCGGCGCGATGAGCGTGAAGAAAAAAGACGTCGTTCTGTACGGCAAGTATGGCGGCTCAGATGTGGAAATCGACGGCAAAGAGTACAAGATTCTCCGCGAAAGCGAAATCCTCGGCATCGTCGAGTAGTCGAATAATTAAACAGCAACGATCTGAAAAGATAATGGAGATAGATCCATGGCAAAACAAATGATGTTTCAGGAAACAGCACGGGCCGAACTGAAAGACGGTCTGGGCCAGCTCGCCGCGGCGGTCAAGGTCACAATGGGACCGACTGGTCGCAACGTGCTGCTGCATAAGAGTTACGGCTCTCCCAAAGTCACCAAGGACGGCGTGTCGGTCAGTAAGGAAATCGAACTGCCGGAGCCGTTCAAGAATATCGGCGCCAAGATGGTCAACCAGGTCGCCAGCAAAACCAGTGACGTCGTCGGCGACGGCACCACCACCGCGACCGTTCTGGCCGAGGCGATCTATAACGAAGGTCTCAAGTTCGTTACCGCCGGCGTCAATCCGGTTGCGATCCAGCGCGGGATTACCAAGGCCGCCGGTATCGTGACCGATTTTATCGCCGCCAGCGCCAAACCGGTTAAGGGCCACGACGACATCGCCAAGGTCGGGGCCATCAGCGCCAACAATACCCCTTCCGTCGGTGAGATTCTCGCAGACGCAATGGACAAGGTCGGCAAGGAAGGCGTGATCGAAGTCGAAGAAGGCAAAGGCATGGAAACCGAACTGCAGGTCGTCGAAGGCATGCAGTTCGACAAGGGATACCAGTCGCCCTACTTTATGACGAATGCGGACACGCTGGAAGCAGTCCAGGAAGATGCGTATATCCTGCTGCATGAAAAGAAAATCTCGAATCTGCGTGAGATGCTGCCGCTGCTGGAAAAAATTGCCCAGACCGGCTCGCAACTGCTGATTATCTCCGAAGAGGTGGAAGGCGAAGCCCTGGCGGCGCTGGTCATTAACCGTCTGCAGGGTGTGCTGAAAGTCTGTGCGGTCAAGGCCCCGGGTTTCGGCGACCGCCGCAAGGCCATGATGGCCGACATCGCGACGCTCACCGGCGGACAGGTCATCACCGAAGACCTCGGCATCAAGCTGGAAAGCGTGGAACTGAATCAGCTTGGCAAGGCCAAGAAGATCATCGTCGGCAAAGACAATACCACGATCATCGAAGGCGCCGGCAAAACCAAAGATATCAAGGCCCGCTGCGACCAGATCCGCAACCAGATCGAAAAGACCACCAGCGACTACGACAAAGAAAAACTCCAGGAACGCTTAGCCAAGCTGACCGGCGGAGTCGCCATCATCAAAGCCGGTGCGGCCACCGAAACCGAGATGAAAGAACGCAAGGACCTGCTGGACGATGCCCTCCACGCCACAAAAGCGGCAACAGAAGAAGGCGTCATCCCCGGCGGCGGCACGATCTTCCTGCGGGCGATTCCTAAAGTCATTGAAGAGAAAAAGAAAGCCAGAGGCGACGAAAAGATCGGCTTTGACATCATGGTCAACGCGCTGAAGGCCCCAACCTGTCAGATCGTCGAAAACGGCGGCGGCGAAGGCGACGTTGTAGTGGCCGAACTGCTTGAAAAGACCGGCAGCATCGGCTATGACGCCAATACAGGCGAGTACGTCGATATGCTCAAAGCCGGCATCATCGACCCGGCCAAGGTTGCACGGACCGCCCTGCAGAACGCCGCATCCGTCGCGGGCCTGATGCTGACAACCAATGTTGTCATCACCGATCTGAAAGACGACGACATGGAAAACGCCGCAACCGGCGCGGTCGTGTAAATAACACATTAAAAGTTAAAATGAAAAATGTAAAATGACAATGCAAAAATAAAAATGGAATGCGAACTTTGTGGGATGCTTCGAGTACAAGCAACTGTTCGCGTTCCATTTCTTTTTAGTTTTTGATATGTCATTTTGATTTATTTCAATGCCCTTTCCGGCAAAACAAAAAGGAATGTTATGGCCAAACGGGATTACTATGAAGTTTTAGGTGTGGGTAAAGGCGCTTCTGCTGACGACATCAAGCGCAAGTATCGCCAACTGGCCATCAAGTATCACCCCGACAAAAATCCCGGCAACAAGGAAGCGGAAGCCAAGTTCAAGGAGTGTTCCGAGGCGTATGAGGTCCTCAGCGACACGGAAAAACGCCATCGCTATGACCAGTTCGGCCATGACGGCCTGCGCGGCGCCGGCATCCACGATTATTCGCACATGAATGTCAATGACATCGGCGATATCTTTGGCGATATCTTTGGCGATATCTTTGGCGGCGGTCGCCGAAGCAGCCGGGGCGGTCAGCGGCGGGCTTCCCGCGGCTACGACCTGGAAACGGTGGTTCAGTTAACCCTGGAAGAGGTCGCCGCCGGAAGCGAAAAAACCATCGAGTTCACACGCCAGGACACGTGCGGCGAATGCAAAGGCAACGGGGTCGCCAAGGGCAAGCAGCCCGGCAAATGCACCACCTGCGGCGGGGCCGGACAGGTCCAGCGGGCTGGACTGGGCGGATTCTTCCAGATGGTCTCAACGTGTCCGCAGTGCCGCGGAACCGGACAGATCATCACCGACCCCTGCAAAAAATGCAAAGGCACCGGGCAGGTACCGAAGAAGCGAAAATTGTCGGTTAAGATTCCGGCCGGCGTGCATGAGGGCCAGGGGATCCGTGTGAGCGGCGAAGGCGAACCGGGCAAACTGGGCGGCCCGCGGGGGGACCTGTACTGTTATGTACGAATCAAACCGCATCCGTTCCTGATACGGGACGGGGCCAACCTGGTGGTAACCGTGCCGCTGAGCTTTACCCAGATGACACTGGGGGCCATGATCGATGTGCCTACGCTCGATGGAACCAAGCAATTGAAGGTTCCCGCCGGAAGTCAGCACGGAAGTATCCTGCGGGTCCGCGGTCAGGGGTTGCCGGATGTACGTTCCGGCCATAAAGGCGACCTGATGGTGCAGTTGTCGGTGGCGATTCCGAAAAAGCTTTCGGATAAGCAGGAAGAACTGCTGCGTGAATACGCCCAAACCGAAGAAATCGATGTGAACGCGGAAAGTAAAACGTTTTTTGACAAGATCAAAGAACACTTTAATAACAAATAAAAAAAACCGGAGGGCTTATAATAACAATAGAAAATATGGAACGACCGGCCCTGCGATTGTAAAGGGTCGTCATAAGCCGATAGTGCTTATGCGATACGGTGGCGTGTGGCCACTGAAAATCGCGGGTTATTACCTTGCGGCAACAGAGC
>JAOUFG010000141.1 GCA_029858345.1 Phycisphaerae bacterium | reverse complement strand
TCGAGAATTTCTTGTTTTCGTATTTCAAATCGTCGCTCCATGACTTTTCCTTTCCATGGGGACTATTCCCCTGGAAAGTTATTCGTATAAATGACTTACAAAACTTTAATTATGTTGGACAGTAAATATAGGTGCCCAGCCATGATGTCACCGGGCTGGGAGGGATGACTCCATTGACGCGAGTCTCAACAAGCATCGCGTCGGCCGCATTAAGTCCGGCTGCCTGACACAGCGCACTGCCAAGTACCTGAGCGTGTGGAACCCGACTGTTAATGTTGATGGCTCCGACGCCGTTATATTTTTTGTCATGAGGAAAGTTTACACGAAAATTCATCGGAGCATCCAGTCGGGAACTGCTGCCCCGTATCCTGGCACCGACATTATATCGTGTTTGTATGTCCATACCATCGAAACTGATGAATGTCGCGTTCATTTGTGCATCACTGTCATAGTCCGGGCCGCCATTGCCGATTTCAACGAGCAGTTCCTGCCTTTCGGCGTCCGTCATGATGATGTGATAGAGGGGCCGCGTCCCGGGCAGTTGTTGCGTGGCAAGGTCGAATTGATCATTCACCTGATACAGTGCGTTCGCCAATTGCTGGTTGCTTGGAAGTACCGGAGCCGGATAGCTCCGGGTATTGGCTGCACTGTCCGCTGCCTGAACATAAAACTCGATGATGACCTCGTTCGGATGTGCCGGGATCTGGGCCGCGTAAATGTTGTCGTCGGCGGCAAGGTCGTTATGCGATCCATCGTCAAACATGGGTGTTGTGCTAAAAGCATTGGGCGGTTGCGTGTATTCAACGTCCTGCCGGTAATACAAAACGGCACTGACGCCGGTTTCCAGTTCGTCAGTGATTGTTGCCCGAATGGTGACTGTTTCAGTTGAATCGGGAACAACGGGCAGATGTTCCACATCCGTGATGATCGGCGCGATATCAGCCGAGGCCGTCGAGTTCACCGCACCCGGTGTGCCGCCGTCGACACTGCTTGCGGCCCAATTTTTCCCGAAAGCGTTGTCGAATGCCGGATTGATAAGTTCTGCCGATTTGCCGCCGCTGTCGTGGGCATCGGACCATTCCCACCCGGTGTGGTTGGTGTCCAGCGGCCCCTCTTGGCGCATGGCCCAGTCCCCCTCATCGGCGTACCGAAAGTAATCAATTCTGACCCCGTTGTCATTGATTAACTCGACTGATTCGCCGGAATTGCTGAGCTTGCCGTCCCAGTTGCCGACGGCATTCGTTACAGAGGGGTACTGTCCGGCAAAGGCGTCGGTATTGGCCGCGACAACCAAGTATGAATCCGGGGCAATGGATACGCCAGCGGGGAATGTATAATCAATGCCGTATGTAAATTGCCATCCTTCCAGGTCAACACCGCTGCTGCCGCGATTGTACAGTTCGATGTATTCGAGGTTCGTGTTTTCCGATTCATAAAACGGGGCCTCAAGGCGATGCGGAGGATGGTACATGAACTCGCTGATCACCACAGACATATCCGGGTGCGGCAGGCCGTTGGCATACCTCGGTGTCGGGGGTGTGTTGCTGTCATTAACGAAACTTTGCCAGGTGCTGCCTGCGTTGGGAAACCGGCCGTAAGAGTCATTTGTGTTCTGCGGAGCGAAGTTATTGATCGAGTCAATCATTGTTAAATCAGCTCTAAACAAACCGATATCCTCGCCCCCGGCGGCACTTAACTTAAAATCTACATGCAAAGGCCCCTGTGACATCTCGCGGTCCGCCCAGATCAGCAGGTAACCGCCCGGCGGGAGGGTTGTCGTTGCCGGTTCATCGGCCGGGATCTGCCACATATCGGGAATGGCCAGGTCATCGGTCAGGTACATCCCGCCGATGTCGATTGGGCTGATGCCGTAGTTATAGAGTTCGACCCAGTCGTCGTAGCCGCCGAATTCGTCCTGGATAAAGGCGTTATTGGCGGCCATGAATTCATTGATCAAAAGGGTCGAGCAGTGTGTCTGCCAGTGTTGGGCGATGATACCGAAGTCGGCCAGGTCGATGCCGCCGAGTCCGTCAAGATTGGCTGTACCGCCGGCGGGGCCAAGGTATTGGGCGGCAAACAAGCGCACATCGGCAATATCCACGTTTCCGTCGCTGTTGAGGTCGGCAGAGGGGCAGTCGGAGGCATTTGATGCGGCTGTAAATGCCACTAACAACAAAAACCATTGCACTAGCTTCGATCGGTAACCTCTCACCCGCCTTTCTCCCTTGAATACGGTTTGATGATGTCGTTGCAGATGTGCCGAAATTCGCAAACAACACCCGTTTACTCTACCAGACATGCTCTGCAAAGTCAAGTTTTTTGTGACGCCGCTGCTGTGAGGCCCGTAACTTTCTTTCGGGAAAGGGGTTGCGGGGCCCGATTTGGGTTTTCATATCCTTTTCGAGGCGATTATTCTTGTTTGCAGAGAATCTTGATGGTATAATCCGCAACAATGGTCGGTGAATGATGTTTCGGGTCCGATATCATGATTGCCATAAGGCGAAGACCCGAAGGGGTTCAAGAAGGTCGAAAAAGGGAGTTTTCAAAAAATATGCAGGGAAAAGCAAAAAAAAGACTTGAACATTTTGCCCGGATATACGATAATATAATCAGCATACCCGCCAAGCCTCTGCTTAGCACGCTCAATTCTGGTGGGTTTTTTTATGCGCGGAGGTCGCAGCTATGCAATACACCAAGCCGGCCCTGACATATGAACAGCAAGCCGACCTGCTCATTTCTCGTGGCTTGATTGCTGATAAAGATGAGCTTGTTGAGAAGCTTCGGGCCGTTAATTATTATCGGCTTAGCGGTTACTGGTATCCATTTCGTATTCACGATGATCCCAACGATGCCTTTCAACCCGGGATAACGCTCAGACAGGTTTGGGAACGCTATACCTTTGACCGGCAACTTCGATTATTGGTTCTGGATGTAATAGAAAGAGTTGAAGTGTCGGTACGAACACAGGTTGTTTATCAGTTGTCCCATCGCTATGGCCCGTTTGGATATGTCAGCTCTTCCACATTGCCTAAACTCTCAACCATTGAATTCCGTCGCTTGATTAGAAGTATTAAGAGAGAATGGTTACGGAGCAGTGAAGAATTTATACAGCATTTTCGTTCAAAATACGAAGGCGCCCGATTGCCGCTTTGGATGGCTTCGGAGATTATGACGTTCGGCACGCTGCTTACGATGTTCAAAGGACTTGAACAGAATCTTAAGCAGACCATTGCGGCAGATTACCGCATCACCGATTCCATTCTCCAATCCTGGCTGGTGGCATTGAACGGGATACGAAATACGTGTGCGCACCACGGAAGACTGTGGAACCGGTTGCCGGGTTACAAGCCGCTCATCCCAAAGCAGCGCAAGCATCCTCAATGGCATAATCCTGTACAGGTGACCAATGGCCGTATGTTCGGGATTTTGACCATTCTCAAGTACATGATGAATATCATCGCTCCGCAAAGCAGCTGGGCTGACCGGTTCAAGGCGCTGCTGACGAAGTACCCCGACATTCCAATCGTCCAAATGGGTTTTCCCGAAAACTGGACGGACTGTCCGATTTGGAAATGAAGTTCTTTTGCCCGCTCCATGACTGTCGCGGCCCTGTTTTTATTCGCCGGCGGCGGTTGGTTGTGTTTATAGAATCTCCCTTTCCGTCCGCAACGGGGGCGTCAATGTCCGCGGCGGATTTGCTCTCGTGGCGGGGCGTCCATTGTCAGCGATGAGGGTCCTTAGGTGTGGGCCGGTTCGGTGTAGTGCATGCCCCAGCGTTTCCAGATGGCCTTGACACAGACGATGTCATAGATCGCCGACACGCCGACCAGGATATAGATCAGCCGGCTGAGCACGCTCATTTCACCGAAGATCGCCGCGACCAAATCAAAGCCGAAGATCCCGACCAGGCCCCAGTTCAGACCGCCGATGGCTAACAGGGTCCACGCAATCACATCCAGTGTTTTCATGCCGCTCTTTTCGTTCATGATTTTCTCCCGATTTTAAAGAGGTTAACAGATGAACCAACAGACATTTCTTCTGCCGCCGGTATCGTGGTCACGATTGAAAATTCCCGCCGGGGCGCGGTTGTGCAGGGTTGCGACCGCAGGTTGCGATTTCGCTCGCGGGAGGTTACTGCCCTAAAGGGTATAAAGTAAAAGGTAGAGATTCGGTATGCTTTTTCATGATGCCGCCTCCGAATTGGATTGAAAGTTCGCATGGCCGCGCTCCTTTCAACGCTTACGAAAGCAATCTATATATTATCCCTCTTTGGCACACGAATGCAAGAAAAAAGTGCCTGATGCCGGTCCCGGGATCCGGGGATGGATGCTAACTGATTGATCTGGCTACGGTTGCGGCGTTTCGGCTGAGGCGTGTTTTTTTTCGGGGGCGTTGGTGACGGTCTTTTTCCTGAAAAATCGGCTCGGCCCCGCCGCCCCCCGAAGGATACGGCACTAAGGAGCCGAGCCGTTAGTTTAGCTGCTTATGAATTGCTGATGCGATATTTTCCGGCCGCTATGGGTCCCGGCAGACTTCACCGAGCAGTTTCAGCATCTCGCGCCACGGCTGTTTGGCTTCGTCGCTTTCGGCATCCAAGATGCGTTCCCTGATAAAATCGCAGGCGGCCTGCCGGTTGGCATACCCGCCTAAAACGGTCTTCAAATCCGGGGCGTTTCGCAGTGCCATAACCCGCACGGCTTCCGGTACGGCACGGTACAACCGCATCGCCGCCTCTAAGTGTTCACAATCATCCCCCGGCAGGGTATCGAGAAACCGACGCCATGCGTCGCCGTCATCCTTTTTGCATCTGGCCGAAAAGACTACTCTGGGCATTTTTTTATGTGTCATCTACAACCCCCGAATTCTGACTCTATTTAAAGTAAACGCAACTGTAAACATTGTATACGCCTGTTAATATATCCGTCGCTGGCGAACAGATGCGAAGGCCTCTCGGGCTTATACGCAAAAATGCAATCAGGGGTTCGATTGTGGTCATAGTGGTCCCGTTTTGTCGGGACCCCTCCGCCCCCGCCCTGAAGGGCGGTATTTTTGGAGGGAATTTCCGAGGGTTTCGGCCGGAAAGGTCGTTTTGGAGGTTTCCGCTTGATTCAGATGTCGCGGGCCTGTTTTTTGATGCCGCTGTTGGCTACTGCCGATTGGCTGCGTGCTTATACCGTTTTCGCAGTTCGGTCAGGTCCAGGGGTTTGACGCCGCGGAGGTCGCAGCTTCGTTTGAGCATCTCGGCGCGGGTGGTGTTGTACGGTTCCCACACGCCGGCCCGGCCGTTGCGGGAGTGCATGACGCACTGCTCTTCGGCGATGCGGCGGTAGGTGTCGGCGGTGTAGGTGGTGTGGAACGGCCAGATCAAGATCGGCACAAAGTGCCCCACGCAGCCCCGGCCGTTGTCGCCTTTGGCCACACACATGATAAACGTATGCTCGTCCGGGATGGTGTTGCTGTTGCGTTTGGATGGCGGCGTGCGGTCGGCCTTGATCGTTTTGGCGTAGTCGTACACCTTTTTCAGACTCGGCTCGCGCCAGTCGTCGCAGGCCTTGTGCCGCCGGACGGCTTCGGTCAGCGTGTCAAGATCGAACGTCTCCCGCAGCCGCCAGTGCCAGTCGCCGATCTCCGTCCATTCAAAATTATGCTTGGGCCAGCGGACCTCGACTTCCTTTTTGAACCAATCACAAAATTCTTTGTTCGATAACAGTACTGTCCGGTTAACTTTTAATGTTATTCATATAACCAATTTAATAGTATAATGTTACAGCAAAAAACAAGGGTGTTCGCTTGAAATAGTGTTATATTTCAAGGAACTTTTTGGATTTGTCCAATAACAGTGGCATGGTTTAACTGTTTTTTAGGAGTACTTACCATGCCAGCAAAACTGATTGACCAAACGGATAACAAGCTCACAGTACAATTTACCGTTGAACTCACCGGCCAGATGCTTGCCGATG
>JAOUFG010000003.1 GCA_029858345.1 Phycisphaerae bacterium | reverse complement strand
AATAGGAATAATTTTCATTCTTATTGGCGATTTTTGATTAGTGAGATAGGTTTGTGCTGGAGGTGTGTTGGGATTGATTCTAACCTTGCAAGTTCGCAGGGTATCAATGTGGAAATATCAATTCCGTTGGCATTAGGACTGGCTAATTCGCTTATCAGCCTTGCTGGCGGCCTTCTAGCTCATTATCAAAGGTTTGCAGATGTAAATATGGGAATAGGCATAATCATGGTTGGATTAGCTTCGGTTTTTATTGGTCAGTCTTTTGAAGTATTTTTCAAGAAAAGACATCATTATTGCAAAATTGGAGCGCAGGTTTTTTGCGTACTTATTGGATCAATCTTATATCGCATCATAATTACGATGGCTTATGAGCTTGGACTTCCGACTTCCGTATTCAATTTGGTTACTGCGAGCCTTGTATTTCTGGCTTTACTTTCACCGGCAATGCGAAAAAATTGGACCACTGTTTTTTCAAGGAAATGAAATGTCAGATGTACGATTGCAACTTAAAAATGTCTCACAGTTTTTTAATGAAGGGACTCCAAATGAAGTACGAGCACTTTCCAATATTAATTTGACAATTAACTCAGGGGAATTAGTTGTAATTGTAGGTGAAAATGGTAGCGGGAAATCTTGTTTGTTAAAGTCGATCTTTTCTGGACAAATAACTAATGGGAGTGTGTACTTTAACAATTGTGATATTACATATATGCCGGAGTTTAAAAGATCTCGATATTTTGGGTATGTAAATCAAAGGACAGAAGAGGGATCTGCAGGAGAGTTCACCATAATGGAAAATCTTCTATTAGCATCCCTAAAACGCAAAAAGCCTACCATAAAAAAAGCACAAAAGCATAAAATCAGGAGCAATTTTATAGAAGAAATTTCCCTCTATAATGATGAGCTGATCGACCGAGTGGACATGCCTGTAGCATCATTGTCGGGTGGACAACGGCAAGTCATTTGTTTAATGATGGCATTTGCAGGAGGATCAGACATGCTATTATGCGATGAACCCACTGCTTCTATTGATGCAGAAAAGAGCTATCAGATTGAAAAAATGATAATAAATTATGCAAATCGGGTGAAAAATCCGATATTATGGGTGACTCATGACCACAATCAGGCCGTAAGGATCGGAAACAGATTGCTTATTATGAAAAATGGATGTATAATAAAAGATTTGAAGGAAGACATGAAAGATTCGGTTACTGTGGAAGATATTCGGCGATGGACACTGTGCGATCAAAAGATTGCCGAAACCAATTAATATTGGGGACAATAATGAAGATAAAAAGCGATGCTCATAACCAGTCAAAATCTGCAGATGTAAATTCGAAAACCGAAGCTTCATGTGGTGGGCAGGATAACTGGGAGCGTTTAAAACGCCGGAGGTTAATTTTGCTACGGGGTGTGGTAGATACGGGTAGATCAAAAATAGACCATACCTTTTAGCTATTAATGAACTTGAGTAAGATATTATGGCCAATTCGATATCCTTTTTGATGCTCTACCCTCCTGTTGCAGACCCCTATGCACCATATTTGAGTTTGCCGGAATTGTCAGCAGTTTTAAAGGATAATGGATTTGAATGTCATTGTTTAGATCTAAATGTGTTAGCACATGAGGAGTTATTAACAGGGAAAGCCTTTGAAGCTGAATTAAAAAATGCTTTATCTCAATCGCAGACACATCCTAAATACCGATATCAATATAATAAATATTATGACAAGGCAAAAGAAGAGTTTCAGCTTCAAGTACTCGGCCCTTTTTTATCTGAGCGACTTGATAAGGCGAAACGGACACTGCGTGAAAAGGATATTTACACTTTTAATGAAGAAGGAAAACCGCTAAAGGATCGTTTTTTTTTTATCTTTAATCGTGCACGAAAAATATTTTTTCAATCCCCACTGATTCATCCGTTTCTGTCGCACAGTGATCAAGCCTTTTTTCTTTCAAAAAATGATGTCTTAGCCGCGGTTAAACTTTACGATAAAACGATTTACAAGAAATTCTTTCATAAGAAGTTGAAAGAATTAGTCGATTTCTCCCCATCGGTTGTTGGTATCAATATTACCTATGCAGAACAATTTATCCCAGCAATTCTTGCTGCATTAGAAAGTCGGATACTATGGCCAGAGACAACTATCATTATAGGAGGGAACTATCCAACGGTAATGCAATCTTCCTTAGAAGATTTTCCTGAATTATTCAAGATTGTAGATGGAATTGCTTGTGGCGCAGGAGAGTCTTTATTGTTAGGAGTAGGAGACAATATTCGAAATAGTATGCCTTGGTATTATAAGCAAAATTCTTTAATTCGTTATGAAAATGACTCAATAATTAAACCATTAGAAGTAGGTTTTTGGGATATAAAAAAATCTCCTCCACCTAATTATGACGATTTTATGAGCCTTCCTTACTTCTCTGCATATGGCCAGCTATCTTATGCTACGGCTAGGGGATGCTATTGGGGCAAATGTGATTTTTGTGATTATCCGGCAAGTCATTATAAGTTTATTTTAAAGCCAATAGAACAGGTTATCAGGGACTTGTCATTCCTTATCGAGCGATATGGAGTTCGCGGATTTTATATCACCGATAACTCAGTGGCGCCGGGCAGGATCCTGAAAATAGCAGAAGGATGTTTAGAGAACCAATTAAAGCTAAATTGGTGGTGTTTTTGTCGCTTTGAGCTAACAGATGGATGGTTATGGTCTCCTGATGAAATTCAGACAATAATTCTTTCAGGTTGTTATAAATTATTTATGGGAGGAGAATCTGTTTCAGGTGAAATTTTAAAGAAAAGCGATAAAGGTGTAGATGTTGAGATAATAAAAAAAATCATTACTGATATAGAAAAAACTGAATTGCGAGCTCATATTTCATTTATATTTGGGTATCCCGGTGAAACATTTGATAGCTCAAAAAAAACAGTTGAGTGGGCGTTAAATATCGCCAGAAAGCCGCGGTTAACCTCTTGGGTCCAGCCTTTTCGTTTATGCCGACGATCGCGTATTGGCATAGATCAGGTTGATGTTATATGGGAAGACAGTGACTTAACTAATCTGTCGATCAATATTCCTGATTATAGAGATAGAAATAAGACAGTGGAAGAGCAACAGCAACATCGGGATGAGATGGAAAAATTAACCCGGAACTTTCTGGAACGTTATTTTATGCAATCTTATATGAGCTATCCTGAATATCATAATTGCGCAGGAATCCAGTATCATTTAGCTTCACGTGAAAATGCCCAACTCTCACAGAATCAAATAATAACCGAAACTACGGCCCCTCACTTATTGAAATTGTGTTCTTCAATAGCATTTGGGTTAATAGATATAGCGCATCTTACGTTTTTCAATGATGATGCAAAGCGATGCTGCAATAAATCTGTTAATCTTGTTCTTTATGATATGAATGTAGATCGCTATTTGGTCTTAAGCTGTGATTTGTATGACTGGATTAAATCTTTGGAGTTTACAGAAGATGTCCAAACTGAAGGACTTAATGAACTATATATTCAAGACCGGGACACTTTGCTATCTACTTTAATTAATGATAATTGGCTCGAAAAAAGACACTGACGATGAATTCTGATAAAAGTAGTCAAATTGTTGTTGGCATTGGTGGAAATCTTTTACCAAAAGATATTGTGGAGCTAATTAAGGTTGGCGCGAATGAATTCTTTGTTGGATACGTTCCTTCAACCTGGTCTGATATATATGGCTTTGCAACAAGTCCAAACAGACGGTACTGGAAAGTAAGTAGTTTTACGAACTTCAAAGATCTTCAGGTGGCGATCGATGTGATTCATCAACATCAATGTAAAGTATCCTTGGCGATTAACGAACTTTCTTATTCATCGAAAGCAATAAAACTAACGTTAGATATTGCAGAAGAAGCAATTAGGGCGGGGATTGATGCAGTTATCGTCGCGGATCCAGATATTTTATTTAATGTCCATAAGATGTTCCCAAAGATTGCTATTCATGCTAGCGGAGAAATGGGGCTATATAATAAGTGTGCAGTGAAGCAAGCTGCTTCTTGGGGAGTAAATAGAATAGTTCTGCCAAGGCACTTGTGTATTAGTGAGATCGAAATACTTTCTGGTGTATCAAAACAATTAACCTTAGAAACAGAAGCTTTTGTGATGTCTGAACGATGCTGTTTTGAAGGCGCCTTCTGTTTTCCAACTCACGGGTATTTAGAAAAGAATTTTTGTAATGATCTTGTTGGGCTCGTGCCTTTTCAAGATTCGAACGAAATTACTGACCTCTGTTTACTAAAAAAAATTAAATCACACCTTGAAGATTATAACGATTGGCGATCACATGAGGCCACTTCTATTGAATGGCTTGGCGGAGAATGTGGACTCTGTGCAGTAAAAAACCTAAAAGCCGCCGGGATATCTTATTTTAAGATTGTAGGACGTGGTATAAAAAAAGATACACTCGTGAAAAGGATTCAGGCTGTAAAAGCAACTATCCGAGATGCCGAAAGTAACAATAATATAGCTTTTTGCCAAAACCTCATAGGTGATTCACAGACCTGTCAGGTAGGATATCGATGTTATTACAGGGATTAATATATGAACGTTTCTTTATGGCTTCCTTCGGAGCCCGGACATTTTAAAGATATTCATGATTGGAACGTGTTTCTCAGAGAGAACATTACGAGTATAGCCAAAGACCAATTAAACAATAAAACGATTTTTAGTAGAGCAATGTTTCTGCTATTAAATCTTATTCAAGAGTCACCCAATCTTTCTGTTTCTTCACTTCGTGTCGGATCTGAAACTTGTTTACGTAAAATGATTGATTCAACAAAGCTAAAAGCCTTTATAAAAATTGCACAGAATTCCAAAGTACGACTTCAGGTCGTACTCCCCCCCCTTGCTGAAGCAGATTTCGCTGGATTTGGTCTTTTGCAATCATTACAAGAGTATTCGTCTTCAATATTGGTCGTTGCAAATGATCTTGGGACATTATATAAAGCCCGTGTAGAATTTCAATATGACGTCATCGCTGGCCGCCTACTATGGAAGAGAAAACGTGCCTCACGTTTCTTTGGCGACGAATTGAGTTTAATTAGTTCAAATGAACTTTCCGAATGGCAAAACATTACTTATCCAGAATGGATTAACTTTCTTGGTGTAGTTTCTTTAGAAATCGATCTTTTACCCCAAGGAGTCCTGTACTCCGACGAACGTCCTTGCGCTATTCATTTTCCTTGGACATTTATATCTTATGGAAGAGTATGCTATATCGGCTCTCTTGAATTGAAGCGTCTTGATAAGTTTAAAATTACAAGCCCATGTAATAATGAATGCATAAGAATACAGCATGCAATTAATGATGAATCCCACCCTGTTCCAATTTTACGTAGCGGTAAAGGTGTCTATTGTCTTTGTGTACCAAAAGACACCACATGGACACAAAACAAATCTATTTCTAATATAATTATCGATTTACGTAGGAGTCCTGGTTAATGCTTCAGATAAGAAATGAAACGGATTGTTTAAAAGAAATAATTGTATGTTCTCCCTACAATTTCGAGTTAATAAAACCCATCAATCGAACTCAGGAGTATTTTTTTAAACAGGCATCACCTCAATATGAAATACTCTTGGCCGAGCATAATTCTTTTGTGAAAACACTTGAAAATCATGGAATTAAAACATATCATCAAAAATCAATCAAAGGATGTCCATATCAATTATTTACTAGAGATATTGGTTTTGTTATATCTGAAACGCTTTGTATTGCATCTATGGCAAGTGAGCTGAGACAGCCAGAGGTTGAGACTTTATTGGAATTAGGGCTAAGCAATAGATGGAAAATGTACAGATTTACATCCAATCCGATTGAGGGAGGCGATATTATCTTAAATGAGAAGAGTATTTTGGTGGGAATAGGTAGTCGGACGAGTAAAAATGCATACAAAGAACTGGTTAACTTATTTTCTGGGCAGTATGAAATTGTCCCGATGCGTCTTGCTGACGATATACTCCATTTAGATACAGTTCTTGGAATCCCATCTGAAAAAACATTATTAGTTTATTCTCCCGGCTTGCCCGATGGTATTCCAAAATGTTTGTGTGATTATGAGGTAATCTCTCTCGATAAAGAAGAAGCTTTTACATTAGCTTCAAATGTATTACCACTGTCTCCAAATTGTGTAATATCTCAAAAAAGACATATCAGAGTTAACGATCTATTAAATCAAAAGGGATTAAATGTAATTACTGTTGAGATGGATGAAATTACAAAACTTGGTGGCGGTCCTCGTTGTTCTGTATTGCCGATTAATCGAATATAACGAATATAATATAAAACTAAAAACACACAGGAAAAATGATCATGGGAAACGATATTTTTGATTCTGCTTATGATTTTTGCTCTTTATTACCTTTGTTTTATAATCACGATAGCACCATTGCTCAACCCGACCAAGAATTTTATAACTTTGGTATAGGAGATATTTGTAAAGTTCCTGATTTACATGAGATTTTAACTGATACCATTAATAAAATGTTTAAAACTACGCCATCACTTATTGGTAGACTTCCAGGAATGCAGGGACATGACGGATTATCTTCTTTATTAGCTAATATAGTTGAAAATGAGACTGGACTGAAGACACAAAAAGAAGACCTTGTATTAACCGATGGTGGCTGTGATGGAATCGTCTTGGGAGCAATGTCAGCATGCTGCCCGGGAGAAGGACTGGCATATGCCGTTCCATCATTTCCCTACTGGTGTGTTTTGCGGGGTACTAGTATTGTTCAATGTCCCATTGCCTTTGAATCTCCAATTGATTATCAGAAACAATTTGTAAAACGAATGATTGATACGCTTGATTCCAATCCAAGAATCAAAGCATTTATTTTAAATGAGCCTCATAATCCAACAGGACTTGCATTATACCAAGAAGATCTGAAAAAACTAGGGCAATATGTTACAAAACATAATATAACGGTATTAATTGATGATGTTGCTCGAGGACTTGTTCATGTAGATAGTGAAAATTGGTGGGGTAAGCATTTTCCTGAAGAGAAAATGATTTTAATTGACAGTTTTACCAAAAGATTTGCTTCTCCTGGTTTGCGGCTCGGGTTTGTTCGAGCTTCTGATCCCTTTAAAAAGAATATTAGAGGATATGTTGCAAATTTCAGGGGCGGAGTAAGTAATTTAAGCGCACATTTTGGGTTTTTGCTTGCTTCAATAATGATGAATTCTGGAAAGATAGATATTGTTCGCAATGAAGTCCAACGACGGATGTTGCTTCTGCGTAAATCATTGTGCTCGAATCAACTAAATATTCCAGAAATACATGTCCCTGATTGGGGGGCATATTGCATAATAAGCTTTAATGGTATCAATCTGAAGTCGGGATTTAATGGACATGACATAGTTAAAAGTTTGTTTTCTAAAGGTATAAAAGTGCTTGATGATAAGATGCTTTTTCCTCCCGAACTTCAATTTCCTAGAAGATATAATATGATTCGATTAAGTATTGGGGGAGAACCACGTGTCGAAGAGGGGATGCAACTTTTCCACAGATTGCTTAAAGAAATAATTGATGAAAATATTAAAACTCCAAATAACTGAACGGTTATTAAGCATTAAATAAATAAGATATATAATTCGATACCAAACTATACATAAGTTCCCTTATAGGACGTTGGGCTTTTTCGAGTCAGAATGAGGCGATATTATCGGTCAGGTGTTGCAAAAAAGCAACGTGCGGCAGATAGAAATTATGTAGATCGTATATGTTATGCTACAAAATCATCAATGACAACATTTAGCTTCATCTGTTTCATGGTAACATTTGGCACTACTTTGATAGCATATTCCAAACGCACATCCTTGCTCTCCGAGACAATCAATCCAAGCACTTTTTGATTTGGTTGAGCGAGATTTTCATGAGCCCAGCCCATGTATCTACATAATTGAGCCAGTGTTTGATCTGTTCCTTTTCGTTTCAATTCTATCACGACAATATTATTGTTGGCGTCCAAGCAAAGAAAGTCCATGATTCCAACATCTTCTGTAGTATAATGTCCCTCGTGTGAATTCTGACTTTCTTCATCAAAGTACTTGAGGTTTTTGAAGAGCATAGTAAAATTACGGTGTATTAGTTTTTGATAGTGCTCTGTTTCGAGAGCTTCAATTTTTTCTTCTTCTTGGGTTTTCTTTGCAATTACCTCCTCTGTTTCTTTTGTTCGAGGAAAGCAAACATACAAAAATTTATATAAAAAATCATTTGTTAAGATTCCATTTGGGATTTCTTTCAAAAAAGCGGGCTCGGAAGACAATTCTTTCTGGATATTAAGAAACATGTAATTATTTCGCAAAAAGGACTCAAGCCCAATACTGTCGTCAGAGTAATCTTTTAATATCAACTCGAGCAAGTAGTCTTGGTCTGTAAAAACAGGAAGAAAAGTTTGAGGGTAATAAATGCTCATAAGTTTGCCGAGTACAGTGCGACCACTTTTCATACCTTTAATGTTTTTTGATTTCTTAATCAGATTGTTGCTGATCTGAGTTAAACTCCCGTTGTCATCATAAAAGACGGAAATATCATCTGAAAGATTTGTCAGTTCTATCAATAAGTCCTTTATTTCTTGGAATTGCTCTTTGGGGCCATATTTAGCCATAGAACCACCCTTTATGCTTCCAAGAGGTCGTGTAGCCCATTCCAATTGATATCCGATGCAACCGTCTTTTTTGCCAAGGCCAGGAAAGTATTCTTCTGGAGATAGATTTTTAATTTTCTGTTTGCTAAAAGTTGAAATAAACTCATCTCGCATTTTCGATCTTTTCTGGATTTCCTCTTCGGCAATTTGAAAATCTTTGACCTTTTCCAGCATTAATTCTTTTGCATCAAAATTTATAACACTCATATCCACTCCTGAAATGAAAAATATGATCGAAAATTAGACTTCAAACCGCTTTTTAAGTCGGTCGATTGTATGTGTCCATTTCTTGTCACGAGGTTTAGCGGCAGAATTTTGGTTACCGAAAAATCCTTTTTCCTTAATCGCCTCTTGGATAGGAACTGTCTTTATCCATTTTACAGCAACCATATATTCTGCTTTTTCAGGGTCCTGAGCAACCGTGGCTGATTGTGCAATCTTCAAAGGCAATGATTTGATTGGGATAGTCGTACCATCTCCATCTTTTACTGTAAACTCATCAATAGGGACAGGATTTGCCAAAACTTCTCCGACTCCAACATACCCAATCCCTCCAGGAACATTGACCCATATTCTCCCCCCAGGTTCCAACACATTTAGAGTTCTGGAATACCACGACCCGCCGCCAGCAGAAATGAAACCATATTTCCGGGCTTCCTCCCAATCGCGATATTCACCGCCAAATGACACATAATACTCACCATTCCAAGGAAGTTTTTCCCTTTTCTCTTCAATAATAATTTCAGCTTGACCAGGGTCGATCATCCAGGCACGGCTGAGATATTCTTGTCCACCGCTCTTAAAAAAACGGAAAAATATCGCATTGATAGCTACCCCATATTCCTCCGCAAGATAATTAATAATTCGCTCAGTGCTGTCATCCAATTCACTTGCCGCAAGCACAAGTTCATGGGATTCATTTAATTCTTCAGGCATTTCCTTGACAGCGAATTTTTCGCAAAATGCTTGATCTAATGAAACTTTGTCATGCGTTGGGTAGTATTTATGGAGATAATCGGAAAAGATGCCCGCTATATCTTGGTCCTCAAGGCTCCGAACCCAGCTACCGTAATCGAGCAGCTGTGCCACAACTTCCCGTGGTGTTCGATTGCGTTTTAACTCGATAACAACTAAGTTCCCATTGGCGTCAATTGCAAGTAAATCGATGAATTTTCCATAGGACGTCGCCACCTGCCGACCAATCAATAAAAGATTAGGGTCTATTACTGAAATGTCATCGGTCAGTATCTCTTCAAGTCGATTTTCTGATTCTATTGAAGAAAAGCTGACTTTTTTGGCTTTATTGTCATCAATTTTCCAGATTCCTACTTCAATAGGCATGTTGTTACTCCATTACCATAAATATTGGCTGACTACTTTAAGTATCCTCTCTGTATCCGATATTGTAATAAAAATATAGGTGAATGCAATCTCTTGTTTGCTGACACTTGGGTCGGTTCTTAAAAAACTGAGTTCAAAAAAGCCGAAAAATGGATCTATGCCCACTCGGACAGTCTGAAAAACCGGCTTAAACGGCTATTTTGCTTTGAACAGCAAGAATGCGACGGCTCGTGTCTTGTATGTATAGGGAATCAGGAGGTTTATTAACTCTTGCTTTCCCGACACCATCGAGTTAAAATTATTCTCGAATTGGCTTTATAATGTAAACTCTCCTTCCATAAATAACGAGGAAACCATGGCATTTAATGAAGATACTAGGGTGAAAATCCCAGCAATTTTGCATCTGACCCGGCTGGGTTATCAGTATCTTTCCTTGAAAAATGCCGTATGGGAACCGTCTGCTAATATTTTTACAGACATTTTTAAGGATAGTATTGCCGACATCAATTCCGGTATTGAAGCCCCCGATATCGATCGTTTATTAGAAGAAATCTCATTATTGCTGGACTATGAAGACCTGGGCCAGGCATTTTATAAGAAACTGGTTGATCAGTCGGGGATCAAGTTAATTGACTTTAAGGAGTTTGACAAAAATGAGTTTCATGTCGTCACGGAATTGACCTGCAAAAACGGCGACGATGAGTTCAGGCCGGACATAACGCTGTTAATCAACGGAATGCCGCTGGTTTTCATTGAAGTCAAAAAACCCAACAACAAAGAAGGCATTTTAGCCGAGCGGGACAGGATCAACAGACGCTTCCAGAACACCAAATTCCGCAAATTCATCAACATCACGCAGTGCATGGTCTTTTCCAACAACATGGAATATGACGATGAATCTCCCGTCCCCATCGAGGGGGCTTTTTATGCGTCTCCGTCATACGACAAGCCCGCGTTCAATTATTTCAGGGAACAGCACGATCTCGATGTAGCGACCCTCCTGAAACCCGAAGACGATGACATCGAAAATGCGGTCCTCAAAGACAACAATCTGGAGGTCATTAAATACAGTTCGGAGTTCATTACCAACAAAGACCCCGACACTCCGACCAACCGTATTTGCACCTCCCTGTTCTGCAAAGACCGCCTGTCGTTTCTCATGCAGTACGCCATCGCCTATGTCAAAGAAGAACACGGCATCGAAAAGCACATCATGCGCTACCCGCAGATGTTCGCCACCAAAGCGATAGAGAGGAAGCTGGACAACGGCGTCAAGAAGGGGATTATCTGGCATACACAGGGCAGCGGCAAGACTGCCTTGGCCTATTACAATGTCAAATATCTGACCGATTATTTCCAAAAGAAGCACATCATCCCAAAATTCTATTTCATCGTGGACCGCATTGATTTGCTCACTCAGGCCGCACGGGAGTTTTCAAGCCGGGGACTGATGGTCCATACGGTCAGCACGAAAGAGGAATTTGCACGCTCGATAAAAACAACCACGGCGATCCATAACGCCTCCGGCAAACCGGAGATCACGGTGGTCAATATTCACAAGTTTCAGGACGACCCCAATGTCGTCCGCACCGAAGACTACGACATCAGCATCCAGCGGGTTTATTTTCTTGATGAAGTACACCGCAGCTATAACCCGCAGGGAAGCTTTCTGGCCAATCTGAATGAATCCGACCGAAACGCCGTTAAAATCGGCCTGACCGGCACACCGCTGATTCTTTCCGACAAGGACAAAAAGAAAGACACCGCGTATGACTCTAAGCTGCTGTTTGGCGACTATATCCATAAATACTATTACAACGCCTCCATTGCCGATGGATACACCCTGCGGCTGATTCGCGAAGAGATCGAAACCAGCTACAAAATGAAGTTGGCCGAGATACTGGACCGGATTCAACTCAAGCAGGGCGATATCGATAAAAAGGACATCTACGCCCACAAACAGTTTGTCGAGCCGATGCTGGACTATATTGTCGTGGATTTTGAAAAAAGCCGCCGGATGTTTGATGACTGCACCATCGGCGGCATGGTCGTCTGCGACTCTGCCGAACAGGCCAGAAAAATGGCAGAGATTTTCACTACAAAGTACGCCCCGGCTTCAGAGAGTGACAAGGAATACAGCGTCAAATCCGCCCGATTGATCCTGCACGATGTCGGTTCCAAGGATGACCGCAAGCAATGGGTCAATGACTTCAAAGAAGGCAAAATTGACTTTCTGTTTGTCTACAATATGCTCCTGACCGGTTTTGACGCCAAACGTCTCAAAAAGATTTACCTGGGCCGCGTAACCAAAAGGCATAACCTGCTTCAAATGCTCACCCGCGTCAACCGCCCCTATAAGGAGTTCAGGTACGGCTATGTAGTCGATTTTGCCGACATTAAATCGGAATTCGACGCCACGAACGCGGCCTACCTTAAAGAATTGAACGAAGACTTGGGCGACGAGATGGAGCATTACTCCAACCTCTTCAAATCCAAAGAAGAAATCACCGCCGACATCGAGTCGATCAAGGATGTTCTGTTTGAGTTTAACACCGACAACGCCGAGGTCTTTGCACAGCAGATCAGCCGGATTACCGACCGTCAGCAAATGCAGGAGATAAAAAAAGCCCTCGGCATGGCACGAAGTCTGTACAATCTCATTCGCCTGCTGGGCCATTACGACCTGCTGGAAAAGATCGACTTCCAGAAACTCGCCGTCCTCTATCGGGAGGCCAGCAACCGCCTGGACCTGCTCAATCTCAAGGAAACGCTGGAAACCAGCGCCGAGACGGCGAACCTGCTAAATATGGCCTTGGAAGATGTCTATTTCCAGTTTACCAAAATTTCCGAAGAAGAACTCAAACTCGCCGACGAACTGAAGAACATCCTCCGCCGCACGCGCGAGGATCTGGCCGGTAACTTCGACAAGGCCGATCCCCGGTTTGTTTCCCTTTATGAGGAACTCCGCCGTCTGTTCAAAGACAAGAACCTCTCGGAAGTCACGCAGGACGAGATGAACGCCAACATCGGCACCTTGCGCAGAATCCACGAGAAAGTCAAGGAACTCAACCGCCTCAACGACCGGCTCCGAGAAAAATACGCCAACGACAAAAAGTTCGTCCGCATCCATAAGCGGCTCAAGGAAAACGGCACCTTCTCCGATCACGAACGGCGGATTTTCAGTGCCCTGCAGGGCATCAAAGCCGGGGCCGACGAGCAGGTGCTTTTGAATACAAGATTGCTCAAGCATGAAAGCTTCATGACGCGGATGATGACACCGCTGGTGATCGACCAGTTTAAGACCCAAAACAAAATAGACCTCAATGCGGCGACCACCGATTATATCAGCAATCTGGTCGTCACCGAATACATTAATGATTTCACGGGACGTGTGGCATGATAACCATCGATTTTGAACGAAAAACAAAAGAACTGATTGACGGCCTCAAAAGCACCTGTGCCTCGTATGGACTGGGCAATGACGGCAACGAATTTAAGATCATCACGCAGGTCTTTCTCTATAAGTTCCTCAACGACAAATTCGCCTTTGAAACCAAAAAACTCCGGCCGAAATTGGCCAAAGCTGAAAGCTGGGAACAGGCCGTCAGGGAGATGCCCGAAGAAGACTTTCAAATGCTCCTGCGTCAAATCGGCCCCGACACCGCCCGCATCAAGCCCGAGCACTTCATCGCCGGGCTGTTTGATCGGAGTACCGCCCCGGACTTTGCCAAACTCTTCGATGACACCTTAATGGATATCGCCATCACCAATAACGACATCTTCGCCATCAAGACCGAAGGTGGACACAAGATCACGCTTTTTGACCGCGTCAGCGAATACATCGCCGATTCCTCGAAACGGGATGACTTTTGCCGGGCGCTGATTAACAAGCTCGTCCAGTTCAGCTTCGAAGGCATCTTTACCCAGAAATACGACTTCTACGCCACCATCTTTGAGTACCTCATCAAGGATTACAACAAGGACTCCGGCGGCAAATACGCCGAATACTACACCCCCCATGCCGTCGCCAAGATCATGGCGGCCATTCTGGTCACCAAAAAGGTCAAAAATGTTACCTGCTACGACCCGTCCGCCGGGTCGGGGACGCTCCTGATGAATCTGGCCCACGCCATCGGAGAGGACCGCTGCACCATCTATTCGCAGGATATTTCGCAGAAGTCATCGTCCCTGCTGCGGCTCAACCTGATATTGAACAACCTCGTCCATTCCCTGCCGAACATCATTCAGGGCAACACGATTCTCCATCCGTACCATAAAAACGGCCGGTCCCTGATGAACTTTGACTATATTGTCTCCAATCCGCCGTTTAAGATGGATTTCAGCGACTACCGCGACGATCTGGAAACCAAAGCCAATCACGGACGCTTTTTTGCCGGACTGCCGAATATCCCCAATAAGGCCAAAGACAAAATGGCCATCTATCAGTTGTTTCTCCAGCACATCATCTATTCCATGACCGCCAGGGGCAAGGCCGCCGTCGTCGTTCCAACCGGCTTTATCACCGCCCAGACCGGCATTGACAAAAAAATCCGCCAGAAACTCGTCGAGGATAAAATGCTCGCCGGCGTTGTCTCCATGCCCAGCAATATCTTCGCCACCACCGGCACCAATGTCTCGATCCTGTTTCTCGACAAAGAAAACAAAGAAGATGTGGTCCTGCTCGACGCCTCCAACCTCGGCACCAAGATCAAGCAGGGCAAAAACCAGAAAACTATCCTCTCCGAAGCCGAAGAAGACCGTATCATCAACACTTTTAATAACAAGGAAGCCGTCGACGATTTCTCCGTCGTGGTTTCCTACGACGAGATCGCCGCTAAAAACTACTCCCTCAGCGCCGGTCAGTACTTCGATGTCAAGATCGAATACGTGGACATTACCCCCCAACAGTTCAAGGCCAAAATGACTGAATACACGAACAACCTTGACTCCCTCTTCGCCGAATCCCGCAAACTGCAAAAAGAGATCAAAAAACAGTTGGAGGGGGTGCAGTATGGTTGAGATGGTCAAACTTAAAAAAGCCGTAGATTATTCTGATTCTCGGATAAGCATCAATGATGTTGCTTTGGAAAATTTTGTTACAACGGATAACCTTTTACCAAATAAACTTGGCTTAACAACAGCGGTGAATCTGCCACCTCAGGAAGGGTATATGCCTTCCTTTCAGAAAGACAATATACTTGTAGGGAACATCCGTCCTTACTTGAAAAAGATATGGTTTTCGGATCGTTCTGGAGGTTGCTCGGCAGATGTACTGGTTTTTGATGTCAAAAAAGAATATCATCCCAAATATGTGTATTATGCCATGTTTAGGGATGATTTTTTTGATCATATGATGCGCGGGTCTAAAGGCACTAAGATGCCCCGTGGGGACAAAACGCATATTTTAGATTTTACAATTCCAAAAATCGACCCCACAAGACAAAAAAAAATCGCGGCGGTTCTTTCTTCACTGGATGCCAAAATCGAATTAAACAACCGCATCAATGCCCAGTTGGAGGCAATGGCCAAAACGCTCTATGACTACTGGTTTGTCCAGTTTGATTTTCCAGATAAAAACGGCAAATCCTACAGGTCCTCCGGCGGCAAAATGGTCTATAACAAAAAGCTCAAACGAGAAATTCCTGAGGGATGGGAAGGAAAAATAATTGCTAATATAGCAACTGTGAAAGCTGGAGGAGATAAACCAGAAATTTTCTCTGAAGAAAAAACAGAAATTTTCTCAATACCTATTTTTGCAAATGGCACAATCGATGAAGGATTGTACGGCTATACGAATAAAGCAACAGTTGATGCTCCAAGCATAACAATTTCCGCAAGGGGATCTATAGGGTATACAGTTTTAAGAAATAAACCTTTTGTTCCGATTATTCGATTGATTGTGATAACACCTAAAAATCCTATATATACATACTTTATTTATGAATATATTAAAAGTATCGGTTTTGGTAAATCAGGTTCAGTGCAACAACAGCTAACTTCACCAATGGTTTCTAATATGAAAATAGTATATCCATCTGAATCTCTTATCAAGAAATTCTATAGATTAACAAGTGGATATACCGCCATGATTCAAGCAATAAAAGAACAAAACCAGCAACTCGCCGAACTGCGGGACTGGCTCTTGCCCATGCTCATGAACGGCCAGGCCAAGATATGTGATTAAACATTTAAGTAAGTATTTTGTTCAATGTAGGGAAAAGGGATGGGCAACAATAAATACATTATTGAAAAAAGTTTCTGGTATCCTTTAGATGCATCAGACGTAGTTTTATGCTTTTCTGGAGGCAGAGATTCTTCTTGCGCTGCCTTAAAGCTACTCGATGCAAAAAGAAATCCTCTGTTAATTACTGTTATCGATTCAGGCATCCAAGATGATACAAAAACAGAGCAACGAGTTAAAGAATTACACAATAATGTTAATTCACCTTTTTCTTGGTTGTCAATTCGCGTACCAGCATTTTATGCCAAGGTTTTAGGAATTCCCATCCTGACTTCACCGTCTTGCTTTAACTGCTTCATGGTAAAGCTTTCAGTGGCTATCATACTTGCTAAAAAACACTCTATTGACACAATTGCGACCGGTTTTACCTCCTATCAATCTGCATGGGTTGAACAAAGTCCTACAGCTATTGAAGAAATTGAGAATTTCCTTGGGGAGTATGGATTAAAATTAGAATTGCCAGTCTGGAACCTCGAAAGCAAAGAACACGCATGTCGGATGCTTTCGGAGTATTCTATAACTCCACGGCCATTGGAACCCAAGTGCCATTGTGCAGACGAAGGAACAAAAGAACATGCCAGACCAGAAGAAATCCGTTCGGATTTCTCAAAGTTAATCATACCATGTCGTCATTTTATTAATACTTCTGAGGAGCAAATAAAATGAATATGCTGATTCAAACTAATGTTAGTCAGACCCCTGTGAATGTTACAGGAATTCTTTCGATAATTTCAACGTTTTTTACATGGTATGATACGGAGTTATCTCCATACGTCGGGGATTTATTGAAATTTTATGGTTTAACTGCAGGTTTTATTCTTACTCTTTATGCTCTTTATACTAAAGATGTTGAACTTAGACAAACAAGGCGTGAGCTTCATAGAGTGCTTATAGTCGTTCTTTTTGCGTTCATTCTTCAGTGCCTCGCATGGATTTTAGTTAACATGTTTAAACGAACAGGGGCTATGCCTGGACTTCTCCTGTTCCTTGCTATCATGTTTTATGCATTTTCCTTAATATACTTTTTCCTGCGAGTTGTAATTCTTGCCTACTTGAGAGTTGAAAAATTTAAGGAAAGGTCATTTTTGCAATCAGTTAAACATTTTCCGGTGATACGATATGGTGTAAAGAAAATCGAATCGTTTATGTCTCAGCATTATGAAATTAGTGTTCAGGATCGAATACCGTTAGACAAATACACATCTTTAACCAAACTTGTCCCCATAAAACAGTGGCAAACTAAAGTTCGGGGTTTCTCCTTATTGGTCGCGTATGAAAATACATTATCCTGGTTACAATTAATATCTAAAATTACAAAGGAACATATTGAAAATGGAGAGACTGTAACTCTTATAACCTGTCGCCATCATCCATCACTCATTATTTCGTATCTTGAGGCATCCTGGGGAGAACCCAACCAAAGTAAACTCAGAAATAATATGGTTATTATCGACGGTTTTACGGAATTATTTGGTGGGGATGATGAGATTTTCAAAAAAACATTAGTGAAACATCGTTCAGATGGATATAAGATCTTTCATGCATCATCGACTCCAGGAATCCATTCTGGTTGCGCTAAAGCATTTAAGTATTTCAAAAAAGTCATTAAAGGCAAGCGGCTCCCTGGAACTGTCATATATGATGGCCTACTGGTTTATAGGTATTGCGAAGAAGAGTCTTTCTTGACAAGATTTCTGATCCATATGATTGAAGCCGAGCGAACATATTCTATGGTTACCTTAATAGGTGAGCCATCAGTTGAAATGGGAACGCCATCTTTCAAATCAATTTTTTCACTGGTAGATTATCCACGATTTTATAAAGATATAGATAATATAAGTGAACTTAAATACCCGGAGAAATCATGAATTTAGAACATATCACTTTACCAGTATACGGTAAAATAAAAATTCCTGAACTAATACACAAAATACTGCTTTTGCCGGAGATTCAACGTCTTCGCCAAGTATCACTTTCTAATATAGATTCATGTTCATTAACCGCAATTGGTGGAGTTTCACGTTATGAACACAGCGTTGGCACAGCCATACTTGCGTGGAAGCTTGCAGAAAAATTGAAATTAGATGAACAATTTAAATCAGAACTAACATTGGCCGCAGGCCTTCATGACGTCTCCGCACCAGGCCTCGGGCATCTCTTTGAAGAAGGATGTAAACTAGCAGGAGTAGAGTTTGATCATGAAAAAAAACTTCGAGAGATAGTAATATGTGAAGAACAACCATATTACCAGGCATATTTAGGCAAAGAGTTAGGTTGTCGAAAGTTAATGAATGATTTAAATGTCTCTTCTATCTCTGTATTTGACGCAATAGCTGGCCAAGGTAGATGTAAAGATGCCATAAATGGTTCAATGGATCTTGATAACATTGATAATGTTGCACGAATGTTAACAAGGTTGGGAGTAATAGTTCCAGCTGAAGAAGTTTTCAGCTTTATTAACATTTTTGAGGTGTCGAGAGGAACGATCTCGATTTCTTTGAATAGGAGAAACTTGTTCGAGAAATGGCTTTCACTTAGACGGAATCTATATAATATACTTATGCCAGAACCCACAGACTTTGTTGCAAAAAGCATGACCAAGCAGGCTGTTTGTATCGGCTTAAAGAGTAAAATAATATCTGTAAATGATTGGTATTTAACAGACCAGCAACTTTTTCACAAGTTAATTGAGGCACCAGAGACAGCCGACCTGATAAAGGGGCTTTTGCTTGGGCAATACTATAGACTTGTTGGGATGTATTGGATTGAAGGTGAAAAAGAAGTTAGCGCTTTAATGGACAATTTGAAAAGAGAGAATCTTCAAAGGCAAGCAAATGACAACATTGGCAAAGGAATAATTATTGATTACATACGTGATAAACGAGAGCGGTACATTGGTAAATCTCCACCGTCACACAAGGCCCTTATAGGAGTTATTAGCAAGTATTCTAGTCAGGCCAAATATGAGCAAGAGTCGTGTGATGATTTCATGCGGAATAACTTTAGTATATTCGAAAAGGTTTCTCCTGGTGATAACTATTTACATGCGGACATAATAAAAGAGAGCAGTCAATCATTATTGCCTTTTAATGATTAAGAACCAACATGACAAATGAAATATTAAAAGAAATAAATTCTATTGATTGGAACTTTAAAGGTGCATGGACGCAAGAAGGCATACATGGCTTGCATTGGTATCCTGGCGTTTTTATTCCTCAGATCGCGAACAATTTAGTCCGCCTGCTTACGTCACGAGGAGAGAAGATACTTGATCCGTTTTGTGGCTGTGGCACTACATTGGTAGAAGCGATAAAACTTGGAAGGGTTGCTATAGGTATGGATTGTAACCCTATGGCGGTATTGATCTCTAAAGTGAAGTGTTATGAATATTCAGTAGAATCGCTTCGACGAAAGCTTTCATCTATTTGTGAAAGAAGTGCTGATCGTTTACTGGACAATCAAAGACATGATATATCAGCAAGTCATGAAATGTTGAGGGATTGGTTCTCACCGACCACATTGATGGACTTGTTAAGTATATGGAACAATATTAATCACTACGCAGAAAATGAGGATAAAATATTTTTTCGCGTATGTTTATCGCACGTGCTAAAATCCAGTTCTTCCCAAGAGAAGCATTGGGGGTGGGTAGCCGATAATGTAACTCCCAAAAACCTGAAAGACAAAGATATATTGAAGATGTTTGCAAGCCATTGTGAGGAAATGATACGTGCTCTTGAAAAAATTTATTATCAAACAAGAGATATTGTTGACATGCAAATAGATGCTGCTCATAAAAGTGACGCATTTTTACATGACTGTCGTCAACCGATTAAGTGTGTAGAAGAAGTGGACGCTATTATAACTTCACCACCTTACCCTTCTGTTATTGATTATACTAAAGCTCACAGGCTATCTTATTATCTTTTTGGATGGAATCTCAATGCCGACAAAGAAATTGAAATTGGAGCGAGATGGAAACGCACAAGAAAAACCCAACTTGATCAATATGTTGAAGATATTCTTGGTTCATTTGAGAATATAAATCGGGTTCTAAAAAAAGGTGGTTTAATTGGGATGGTTATTGATGCAACTAAAAGAAAAAGGAATGTGCTTTCTGAATCGAGCTATGTTGATATCGCTCGCTTGTTAGTTGAACATTTTAAATATGAAAACTTAAGTGGTTATATAAAAAGAAAGTATTCAGATCAGAGGATTGTTGATAGTCTCGGAAGGCAAAATTCAGAACATATTGTAATTTTGAAAAAAACATGACATGACACATATATCGCCTCCATATCACATCAATTCCTGGGCTATACTGTTTTTCGCAACACAAGGATACTTTCAGAGTTCATTGTCGATGTTGTTTTGTTTTTGCTAGCGCTTCGCTTGTTTGGTATTCTACGCTGTAGCTTTGTAATTCTAATGCATCCTTTATGGACTAAAAGATCTGATACAATTTCATCAACGAGTATTGTTTTATTTGCTATTCGTCGATTTCCGAGAATCCATATCATATATGAGTCAGGTTTTAAGGCATTAATTATCAGCTCTAATGAAGCATCTAAGTCCACACAGAAAGCCGCGAGTCTTGATTGACAATCGGAGGGTTTATTTTCAAGTAAATTCATCATTTTCTGGAACGTGTATGATTTATCATTAAGATATTGGCTTTTAGAGACGGCATTCTTTCGAGATCCCCCCAAACTTCTTCTGTCAATTTCATGTGTTGTATTAAGGTATGTACCATCAAGATTAGATATAATGTCACATGGAGGAATCCATTGTAAAGGTAAATATGAATGTTGGCCATAAGGCACGGTCGTGTTATTGTCTCCGTATGGCGGCGAAGTAATTAAAAGATCGCTTGTGTGCGCATTCTTAATAGTATTCGAGGTGTCTCCTATACATATATTTATCTCACCTTTATAATGTCCTCTGTTGAGCAATTTCCTTTCATCAAGCATATCGTGTATTTTTGAGAGTCTATCAATATTACGAAAAAGAATCTTATTAAAAATATCTTTCGCTGATATTCCTCTGCTTTCTACTTCTTGTCTTGGTCGAATGTGAAGTTTATATGTTGATGTTCGACAATTACTTGTTAAACGAACAGTTTCGGCCAGTGTTATCCAGAAAAATCTACGTGCCCATTTAGAGTCCTCTTCGAGTATTGCTCTTTTAATATGAGAAAGCTCTATTGCTATGTTGTGTTGAAACCATTTGTTCATGCCAGCAAATTCAACTTCGATTTTTTTTGATCTTAACCGATTGATCTTGCCAACTACTTTTTGTGCTTTTTTGACTATGCTCGGCAAGAAAAAGGGGCCGCTTTTTACTCTGCATAGAAGATATGACAGAGGATTTATATCTTGCCCGGTAAAATCAAGATTTTGGAGCATAGCTTCGGTCATGGTTGTTCCAGATCCTACAAATGGATCTAAAATCCTTTTAATACCAGGAGAAATATCTTTAATTATGCCTATAAGCTCACTTTGCATCTGAGGAACCATCATGGCCGGATATTGAAAGTATGCATGTGCATGCTCGCGTACAGCTTTACCACGAAACGACCAATAGTCGCCGTCTTTTTTTACAAACGCCTCTAAGCGAGACTTCAAAATTATATCTTTTTGTTCTAACAAAACGTCCTCTTTTTTAATGCCTACAAGACAATCTCAATTATCTATTAATGGCTCAAATAATATCTTTGATTTCCCCTTATTCATAAGAGCAATTTTGTTGTTAAGCCAGCCAACTTTAATATTCTCTTGAGGATATAAATCTGGTATATATGGTTTTATGTCAAGTACAGGTGTTCCGTCGGCCATGTCAATACAGGAAATATGAATCTTATTCCCTGCAATCTTATTTAGCTTGACTACAGAAATTCCGATTGGATTTGGACGGTAAGGGGAACATGTTGAAAAAATACCATGCTTATCATCCCATGGCGGACAAGAAATAAGTTCAGTAAAAGTAACTAAGTGTAAGTGAAATACAACGACGATATGGCTGAATTTCTTCAAATCCAAAAGACCGTCTACATATTCTTCTTTGATCTCAATAGTTCCAGAAATTTCCGGGGCGCTCACTGCTTGTCTTGGAATTTCACTATCTTTTGTAAATGGCGTATGTATAATCCCAATTGGCTTGAATTCGATTGTGTCCAAATCGCACCTCTTTTACTGAAAAATCGACCTTTTATAAGAAATTATATAAACCTTGACTGTTTTTGTATAATATCACTGAAATACTGTAAAATCAAGTGCTTATGAACTTAAAAGTTGTTTACCACCCCAACAACGACCCACTGGATGCGATTAATGTTCCCCCGTGCGATTCCAGCTTCGAACCTGCCTCAATCAATACATTATTTGAAGAACTATTCAGGTTCGCCGTCGCATCCGGCCATAGCTCACTGATTTCGGTGCCGGTGCCGATTTTCTTTTTGTAGCCGCTGTTGACCGACTGCGAAGCGATCAGGTTTCCGGCGTATAGCACGAATTGCTTAATCAACGATTCACCTGTATCCGCCATCTGCCACTGGAACTCGCCGCTCTTGGAGTAGATGGTCAAAAGATTACAGGCATAATTGACCACTTCGGTCATATCTTCGTCCCCCCAGGCAAACTCCGCATCAAATAGTTTGACTTGGTCAATCTTGGACCGCCAAACAATCTCGCCCTTGACGGCGGTGATGGAACATAAATTTCCACCTTTGATGTTTTCAATACCGACACCCGCATCAATAAATGAACTATAATTTGCCGATACCACCTCACCGACCGCGCAGTTATCCTGAATCCATAAATACCCCTTCAGGCAAATCAGCAAATCATACAGGCAGACATTACTTGCATCATTGAGCAGGCTGGATACATAGACATTGGCCTTCTCGTTATTGACGACCAATCGACCGCAACCGGCATCGGCTCCTGCTCCGGCCGATAGTTTCAAATGAATCGTGCATTCGCCGTCCACAACAATATCTTCACTATCGCAGTTGATTTCCAATGGCTGGCCTTCGCTGCCAATGCTACCATTGAAGCCTGCCGATACAAATACGCCATCCAGATTCGGAGTTCCCGTTCCATCTGAATCGACATTAATCGTGCAGCCCTGGTATCGCTGGGCAGTGATGTCATAGTACGCCCGGTCGTTAAAGTGTAAAACATCCCCATCGGTAGGCTTGTCAGTATTGCTGCCGTCGGCGACCAGTTTCCAGTTCGAATCGACATTAGGCGTAACGATTTCGGTGCCATCAAAGGTCTCACCCCGGACGATTTCATAAGTCACGCCGCTTTGAGAAAGACCGGTCGATTCGAGCTGCAAGTGGCCTGCATCTAGGACGCTGATGATTTCAAAGCCGCCCCATGTGGCCGCGTCACGAACTTCGATTTCCCAAATCAGGCCGCTTTCGGATGTGCCGGTGTCGGCAATCTCCAAGTGAGTCGCATCCGTAATGCTGGTAATCGCAAACTCGCCAAGCAAACCTGTTGCACCACTCGTCAACTTGATTGTCATTCCCACTTCAACGCCCATAGCGTAAAAATCTAAGCCCGACGCAGTAAACGTAGTACCTGAAACGATGCCGTTGCTACCTGAGTATTTTGCCCCAAGTAGCGTGTTGCCATTCCATAGCTTTATCCTCATTCCGGCCTCTACGCCGGAAGTGTATAGATTTATACCTGCAGCGGTCCATTGGGTTCCGGCAACAATCGAGTTTGTGCCGGACAGCAGGAAATAAGGCAGATCAATAACGATGATATCGGCCGTCATTGATGAATGGACACTATATGTGCCGTCAATCGTGGACGTTCCGGCGATGGCGATCTCATCCCCAGCCATTAAGCCATGCCCAACAGCACCAATCCCGCACAGTCCACCGACGTTGATTAAGTCTCCTGCGTCAATCGTAAATGGCGTAATACCATCATAATCCCACTCGCCTTTGTGATTATTCGCACCGCCAAACCAGTATTTTTCAGCCATTATGAGGTTTCCTTAAAGAAGCTTTTTGGTTTTCGCCAATCCGGATTCTGGACTGGACAATTTTCTTTTTTGACATAGGCTTTTGCCGGAAGCCAGCATTTACACAAACTGCAGAACAATTTCGCTCCCGGCTGTTCATTTTGCTCAATGGGCAATGGTGGCCATTGGTCGAGTGTATCTATCTCGGCAACGAACTTTGCCAGACCGCCGTTCTTTTCAATCCACTCCAGATACTCCTCCTCGGTCAGATATGTATGATACTCACACCCCCGACAAGCTCGCAGTCTGACCGAGTGATACAAATACTTTTCAGCCGGGAGTAAATTGATTGCATCCAGAACAATCGCCAGATTGCCCGTTGCAATCGAAACCACCTTTTTTATTTTTCCGCAGCATCCCATTTTATGAAGTCCACACTGAGCCTAAAATATCTCCCATATATCTGTACTTCCAGTTATAGGCATTGATATTGGAAACCCCAAAATCCGAAACCGTCGAACCGGCAGGTACTTCGACGGTATATTCAAAAAAACCGTTCTCGTCCGGTGTCAGTGGGATTAACGTACAGCCCTGGAATATATCCCAATCACTGCCAAGAAAGTCATACCGGAAAAAATCACACGCGATGTTATCTTTCATGATGACTCGTTTGGTGTTGACGCCATCGACGCCTCCCCACAGGGCAAATCGCCATCGGCAGTGGGCGGCGGAGCCACCATTGATATAATTGACCTCCCATGTGTCATATCCAACCGACATATAATCGCAAAAACCCAGGAAAGAAAGCTGTCCGCCATACCCGTTGAAGGAGGGCCACTGCCAGGATTCGTACTCGGGACAGCAACACGTCTTTGATGGTTGAAGCGATTGTATCCAGGCAGCATACTCGGGCGTACCGTATGCCGGAAACGGTTCAGGCCGAGGTGGAAACAAATTGCTCAATGAGTAGCTTGTTTCGCATTCGGTGATTGGGGCAGAACCACAAAACAGATAATGCCACTGCCACCAGTT
Organism: Phycisphaerae bacterium; assembly: GCA_029858345.1. GTDB lineage: Bacteria > Planctomycetota > Phycisphaerae > Sedimentisphaerales > Anaerohalosphaeraceae > 4572-13. The sequence goes on along the minus strand of JAOUFG010000003.1, from coordinate 47,832 downwards.
GTCCGTAATGGTCCTTTTTAGCTGGCGAATACTGAAACGACGGTCGTATCCGGAACCGCCGCAATGGCCATGTCCCGCTGTGACCTGAAACTCCAAGGTCCACTCCAAATCCCCATTCATCGGCCCTCCAATATACCAGGCACTCCCACTGGCCCAATACATCGAGCCAAGGTGCAAACAATAGACGCCGTTGTAATCGTGATGCCAGGCATTCTCAGGTCCTTGAGGGCCATTCAGTACATTCAGCCCACTCACTGAAACCAGCATTCCGGTCGGGGAACGGTTCAGACCTCCGTAATCACCATCGGGGTTTGACAATGTACTGCAAGGCGGGTACGGAATGAGATTGCTATACGTCGGGGTTGAACCTATTTTTCGCCATTTGAGCGTTGTTTGAGTGGTTGGCCTGTCGGCCTGTGATGCAGTATGAGCGACTTTGCACTCCCAGATATGCAGGCAATACAGGTAATCAGGCGGGATTTCACCTCTGCCGAAGATAATATCACCCACCTCGTAGCTGTTGCCCTCGGTCCAAATCGGAAACTGCGGGACAAAGCACCCCAGATTGAGTTCGTTGTATGCCTGCATAAGACACCGCAGCAGTTTCGCAGAGCCGGTATTGGACCGATACAATCTATCAGTATCGATGCTTCGGCAGAGCGGGATAATCGGATTACTCATGCGACCACCTGCGTTCCTTCAATCGGGATAATGCACCACCAATTCCCACCCCGTTTCATGACCGGGATGGGCACGCCATCAGTCAGTGTAAAATGACCATCTTCGATGTTCGAGCAATTCAGCAGCTTAAAATACACCGTCACGAGTGTGCCGGTTCCATCGGTATCGAGAAAGCAGTCCAGTGTGTTCCCGAATCCCGCATCTTCAGAACAAAATGCCCACCGCAGGGAGTTGCCGGTGGAACCATACCGCAGAACCGCCCATTTTTGACCAGTGCCTGCTTCTTTATAGAGGATATAGCACAGCCCCTGGTCAGCGCTGATGAGTTGGGTAGTATCATCCGGTTTAACCGTGGCATAGTTATGCGAAGCGTCCTGGACAAATAATCGGGTTGTGACGATCCCATCCGCCCATGCCCGACCGATGGCACCGTTCTTGATGGGTTCAGCACAGATTAAAAACCTGCCCGTCTGGTGGGATTCAGTAGGCATTTCTCCGGTAAAGACGGTACGGCTGACAAACGCAGGAAGCGCCGTCTGTGGGTCGAACACAATTCCCGCAATTCCCAATATACCAAAACGCCCAATATCGGTACCGCTGATATTCTTAACTAATACAAAATCATTATTCCCGCGAGCGCCTTTGGCCTGCATAGACAGACCGCTGAGCCGGTCTTTCTCGATCAGGCCGTTCAGTTCGTTATAGGTCTGGGCTCCAAACCGGAATTTTTCGCCTGCGGTGACGTGTTTTGCCATTACAACCTCAACCGGTCAAAATCTTTATACGGATACACCTGCTCAATATGCACTGAAATGGGTTGTTTAATGAGAGTTTGCGCATTTGAATCCTCGGCATCGACATACTGAACCCACAGATATTCCCATCCCGCTTTGGCAATGCCTCCAATATCCCCAACGACGATCCCTGACATATTCGGGCTGGCTGAAAACCGATAAACTAATTCCCAGTCATCCGAGCCACGTTTGGTGCCACTGGCCCCTAAAAACAAAACTTCTCCGGCGGCATACTTGCGAAAATTCCGACTATTGACCGTTCCGGTCAACTCAAACAGCGTGGCTTTGTAATTATCATCCACAAATGCTCTATTTTTATAGTGCACCTCACTGAAGCTGTAGACGGGAACGGTAATATCGACGCCTTCGACCGAATCGGCGGTCACACCAATGGCACCCATAAAGTTTCCGGCAACAGCACCCGGCCGTGCATAGCGTCGGACTGTTCCTAAGCTTTGGGTGATATGTTGACTGCCGCCGCCGGTGTCGAATTGATACACCGATTCCCCGGTTGGCTGGGTACTTTGATAACCGTACCGGGCATTACCCAGCCAGAGTGCCTCGGCAATCGGCTCAATACCATAGCTCAGGCGCGGTAGATTGTCGAATGCCTGCGGTGCCTTACTGGCCAGTTGTGTCAGCGCCTCGTCATAATCCTCGGTGCCTTGAATGACAAAATTCAACTGCGCCGAAGGATTGGTGCCACGGACCACATCACGGGATTGGAATTTTTCAGTAACGGTCACAGCCATTAGCTAAACGTCGCTCCATTATTGCGGGCCTCATCCAAGAGGCGTTTGGTATTGCGGGCGGTCTCTTCGCTGGCTTTAGCGGTTCTGTCGGCGGCACTGCCGGTGCCCAGTCCCCAGGCCGCTGTGGCGTTAAAGGTTCCGGTGACGCTGATTTTATTCGCTGCTTCGGTCAGAACATCTCCGACATCCATCCATGCGGTATTAGCCTTTTCGACAGCGGCGGGTTTTTCCAGTTCCTTTTCGGCACGTTTATCCTTAGCCCGGCCGATGGAGTCCTTCCATTCTTTCCGTGCCGCTTCTAAATCCTTAGTATTCTCGGCCATTCGAGCATCATATTCATCATCCAGAGCTTTGTACTTCTCGGCGTGTTGGCGGCCGATCTCCTCTAAGGTGGTATCATTCATCCGGGCTGCCTGGTCCCGCTGCGATTGACGCTCGGCTTCCCGTTCGGCGAGCTTGCGTTGTTTTTCATCCTCGATGGTGCCAATCGCCTGTTGACGCTGGTCCTCGACCATCTTGTTTTCAGTTTGAAGATCGAAAGAATCATCGAACAGAGATTTAATCCAGTTCCACGCCTTTTGTGCCCCGGCCTTGATGTTCTCCCAGGTTTTTGCAAAGAACGATACAAATCCCTGCCAGCAACGGCTGAAAAAGGCCGTCGTTTCAATCCAGCCGACTTCCAGGCCGTGCCAGACTGTCTGGGCGGCGGCCACCATGCCATAAAAAGCGTCATACCCGATGCGGATGAAGAAGTTGCGGAAGTTCAGCCACGCCTTCTCCAGGACATTGACGCCTCGCGTCCATTCCATCTTCAGTGTCAGCCACAGAATCTTAGCCGCTAAGGCAATATCGCCAGCGGCCATCGCGTCGGCAATCCCCTGATAGGAGGCAATCGCATCATCTTTGAGAATAGAAAATTTCTGGCCCAGCCAATCCAGGGATTTGCCTGCCACGTCAGTGGTATAGACCAGATACACGCCCAGGGCACCAACAGCCGTAATGACCAAACCAATCGGCGAGATTAAAAATGCAATTGCCGAACCGAGCATCTTAAACACCGTACCCACGCCGGTAATCACCGCACTGATCTTGCCGAAGGCCAGTCCAAGCCCGCTGATCGCCGTACCCAACACCACCAGTGCAGCACCACCGGCAATAACCGCTAATGCAATTTTGCCAATACTGACAATAACCGCATGATTTTGCTGTATCCAGGCATTGATCTTGACGGCGATATTGGTGATGACATCGGTGATTTTCTGTAAGGCCGGTGCCAATGCTGCACCGACATGGAACGCCGTCATTTTGACGACCTTCCAGAGCTTGTCCATCGCATCGGTAAAATCCTCGGCGGCCTTGGCATCTTCACTTCGCATGGTCAGGCCCAACCGGCGGGCTTCTTCCTGCAAGGCATTAATCCCGGCAGCACCTTGTTCGAACATTGGTAGTAAATTCGTGCCGGTCCGACCAAACAAACTCATCGCAATAGCAGCCTTTTTGGTGGGGTCTTTGATTTTGCTGATGCGGTCGGCCAGCAGCTTGAACTGCTCTTCCGGCGACAGACCTTCCAGATCCTTATAGGTCAAGCCCAAATCCGCCAGTGCATCGACGGCAGTACTCAAGCCGCGACCGGCGTCATAGATGCTGCGTTGCATCTTGCGGACACCATTCTCCAGTGTCGCAAATTCGGTTCCCGTCTGAGAAGCGACAAACTTTAATTCAGAAAGTGTCTCGACGGATAATCCGGTACGCTTACTCATTTTGGCGACCTCATCGCCCATTTTGCTAAACGCCTTGGCAGAACCGATTAGCGGCGTGAGCAATCCGGCACCGATGGCCATCATCTTTAAGCCCAATGTGCGGATGCCATTGCCGAAGGCACGGAGTTTGTGCTCAGCCGAGCGCAGACCCCGCACCAATTTGCTGTCATCAGCAAACAATTCGACAAACGCACGCCCGGCTCGGATGGAAGTGGTATTAGCCATTGGTTAATCCTGCAAAAAGAGGAAGCGGTGTATGAAAAGCGGACTGCCGGAACTGCCCCGACCTCTCAATCCTGGGAGGATTGCGGGTCTCTCTTGACCCCTCGCCCGCATCAATACGCCACACTAAATCGTCATGCTTGGGATATCGTTTGGTCCAGTTAATCGGACTTTCCCCAAGAAGTTTTTTTCGCTGTTTATGACCGCATAAAAACTGACAGTACCGGAACTGCTTACCGCGAATGCGCCTTAGTCCCATACCGGTCCAGACCTCTTTGCTGCGGCTGCCAAATCGCGTAATCATCAACCGCGGATGGACCGGCTCGTGGTTTTCGGTCAGATAAATCTCCGTATTGATATAGCCGCCATAGAGCCAGTTACTGCCTTGATAGACATAGCCGGGCTTGCCGCGAATGCCGTCGGCCCAGGTGTACAGCACCTTTCGCTCGGGTTGGTTCTGGCGGAACCAGTCAGCACAGCCTGCGAGCAATTGGCTCTCGGTATTTCGGGGCAAATCATCCCGGCAACACAGCCGACACAGTTCCCAATAATCTGGCGTATCCAGCGACGGAAATAGCAGCTGGATGGTGTGCTTGGGCCGCACACCCCAACCCCAGATGGCTACACCACCTATTCCCTGCCCGTCATAAAAACCCAAACAGACCATACAATGCGGCGGGAAGATGTCGCTGTAGTGATACGCCAAACACAGCTGTTTGGCTTGTTTTAAGGGAACTGTGTCGACTGCAATCATGGTTACGTCGTCGCCAAGGCGTTGATCTTTAGGTCGGTGATGACCTTATCCTTACGCCGGTTATCCGCTGACGTACCTAATCCCAATGCACCGCCCAGTAGACCGATTCCAATCGGCACCAAAGCGGTGGGATTAAGCGTTCCTTCGGTAGCGCCGATAGCAACGACTCCAATCGTGTCAAAAAGCTGCTGCTTAAATTCATCCTGTCGCTGTAGGTCGTCCAATCCCGCCTGGATGCGTTCATTAAATGCCTTGATTTCTTCATTGAATTTGGCCGCTAATCCATCCAGTTCGATGCGTCGGACGGCAAAGTCTTTCTCGCCGACCAGTGCCTGTCGCTGAAATTCGCTGCGGGAAACCTTGACAGCCGTGCCGTCAGCGGCTGCAACCAGACCCGATGTGGCCGATTCGCAGCCGCTCAGATTGACAACAATTCCCATCGTCAGGATAAAGACCAGCACCGAAGCGATGGTGTAACGGTTGTGGTCCATCCAATTCAATACCGAGTGCAATACATCATTTTTCATTTTTTGTCTCCAATAAAAGCGCGTTTGAGTAGTGAAATGTTTTCTTTGGTAACGACAATCACATCCGGCCGGGATGTTTTTGGAACATAGGGATTAAAGTCCGATGGTTTGAATGCGCGTGTTTTTTTGGGATCGCGATTGACATTGGCAATCAGCGCCATCAACGAGGCGGTATGCTGCCAGGCGTCGCGATGGTGTCCTTCGGCCATCCAGAGCAGTTGACGCAGAGTTAAGGAACGGGGGTCAATCCCGAGGTATCCGGCAATGTGCCAGACAGTGCACCATCGATCAGGTTGTCCAGGTCCATCGCTTCGATTTTTGCTTCGATGGCGTTGGTTGCCTTGTCGATGAGCTGCATCTGAGCCGCGACCGCCTTGGCTCGGTCGGTCCGGCCGCGGCTGCGGAAAAAATCGATCAGTTCCTCATAAAAGGCTTTCTGTGCGGCCAGGAGAGTGGAACCATCAAACGACATCCGTACATCCGCATCGGTGACATTGTGTTTTTCAAACTGAGAATCCAGTAACGCACACAACACCTCACCCAAAAGCATCTCATCAGTACCCAACTGCGTCAAAAGCGGCGGGTCACCATCTTCCGGCCGCAAAAGGTCAATACCCAATTTATCTTTGACCTGTATTGCGGTCCCCAGATTCAGTGCAATCGTCCAGGTCCGTCCGGCGGCATCCTTAAATGTCTTCATCGATGTGTCCTTTCATTAGAAAAAGTTATGCGGCCTCAAACCACTGACCGAACGCGGCCAGTTTGGCGGTGACGCTGACGGTGACGGCTTCTTCGAGGGCTTCACTTCGCGAGAAGTTGGTGATGGACCAGTTGCCCACCGGACCTTCGGCACCGGATTCATTGTGTGCCCCGGTCAAAACCGCTAAGGCGACAGTGCCTGCCGACAGGAATGCCGACTTGATCGCTTCAAATCCCGCATCACCGGGCTTCCAGACCATCTCAAATTCACAACTGCATTCCCGCAGGGTCGGTGCGGTCGCACGCCAGCCGCTGTTGGCGCGTGTGGTGATGTCCGCCTCGCCCGCTTCCAGCGACAATGTTACGTCTTTGACGTTGCCCATTTCGGTCAATGTCGCCGGGTCCAAGGTGGACGGGTCTGCCGCTGCTGCGCCCTGGTAAATCTTGGCATTCATGCCCAATAAAAAATCTGCCATTGAAGTATTCTCCTATTTGATTGAGTTTTTCCACAAAGAGGGAAGGTTGGGTTTTTCTTTCTCGAAGGCCGGTCCCATGAACGGTCGGGATCGGATTCGCACGCGAGTTTTTTTCTTGTTACCCTGAACGGTTGTCCGGCCGCCGTACTCCAGAATTGAGGGTGCCTCCCCTCGGTTATTTTCCGTCAGCCGTGTAGGACCAATGACAACACTGCGTTTTTGTGTGTCATACCCGAAGAAAATAAACCGCTTTAAAAGTCCTATATGACTGGATGGAGGTGTCCCAGGAGCAGATGCTTTCTTTCGCTTGCGAATACTCTGTTTTGCCGTTCGCCGAACAAACGCTCCGAACTTCGAGAGCACCTTCCGGGTGGATTTTTCGACGGCCCGAACCACCTTGGGACTGTCAAAGAACAGGTATTTAAGTTTGAAACCAGCCATTATGCGGGTGTGGTTCGGATTCGACCGAACACATCCAATGGAAACTCCGTGGGATTGACCAGCAGTTTATGCGGCATCACCAGCCGCCATCCGGCAATCATCGCGTCAGACTGCGACGGCGCAGCCGCATCATATAACTGAAGGTCATAAGCCCCATACGGTAGTTCCGGCAAATCCACCGGCCAGCCGTTGATAACGGCGTTTTTAGCCCCTAATGGAATCGCGGTATCTGCCCAGGCAGGCGATTGGGCCAACTGACCTGCGGCGACATCAAACACAAGTCCATCTGAAATTCGAACCGCTCGCAGGTAGGGATTTTGATAACTTCCGTACAAAATAAATGCATGTTCACTCATGAAGAGATTCCTTCCTTAGACGCCATAGAGACTTTTGTTTTTTCCATAGAGGCCGACGGTCTGTTTTTCGAGATAGGGACCAATGGTCGCGGGGTTGCCCTGCATATCCGGTCGGCCCATGCCAATACAGGGACTATTTTCCCGTAATCGAAAATCCCAATTGTCCGGGTCCATGAAGAGCGGGTCTTTCTCGATGTCGTGGGGGCCTTTTTTGAGATTGTCGAAGTTAAAGCTGAGGTTGGTTTGGGTATCGAACGCAAAGACCGTCACAGGTTGACCATTCTGATTGCAGTAGCAGTTATAATCAAAATAATCCAGCGTACCACCGGCGCTGATACGAAAGAGTCCATTAAAAATACCGCTGGTTTCATCCATGACGATAATATTGTTCCAAGCCCGCATTCGCGCTTCGGTTCCATTTAAATGCAGTCCGGCCTGGCGGCACAGATAGAAAATATTGTTAAATACATTCTGATACGAGCGGGCGACCGACGAGACACCCCAGTTGCTTTTGACAAAGATATTGTGGTGAACCACCGGACCGGAATAATCAGGATTGATATTGCTGGTATAGATGCCAACATTGTAGGCAAACTCCCAGTCACCGGAACTATCGACCGTCGGCGTGGTGCCGTTAAACATTTCCACACCCTTGAAGAAGCTATCAAAAATTCCGCCTCCGGTCGCGGCATCATTAACCCGAACAATTTGGCCGCCGTAAAAGGCTGGTGCTGCGTCGTAACTGACATGCCCCCCAGCGCAATGTTTGACAAACAGTGATCCGGTGGTTTCATTATCCGCCAGAATCGGCCAGTGATAGACAGCGACCTCAAAATAGATGCACATGAACTGAACATTTTCGGCGCTGGTGTACACACGGAAGATGCGACCCCAGTTATCTGTAATATTTTTCGTGGTTGCTGTCGGCAGGTCTGCTTTGATGGCGGCATCGGATGGATTTTTGGCACGCTCTAATGCCGTTTTGTAGTGTGTACTGGCATTTTGAGTACCCTCAGGAAAATAACCGTAGCCATCGGGCAGGCAGTCATAAGCATAGGTGTTGTATCCGACGATGTAGAGCTTGGTATTATTGGCGGCTTCACCATCATGGCTCGAATAGATATAATAGGCCGAGCCGTTAATCAGAACTGACGGTGCGATTTCCTCATTAAAGAAAATCCACTGATTGTGATAATACGCATCGGGAATATTCAGCACATCCTGTAGGTCATTATAGGCACCACCGATGACAATATTGATACTGGATAGTGACTCCGGTGCAGCATAAAGATTTCCCCAATCGTTATCATAAACGGACATACCGTCGTCAATTTCAAGACCCCCATACTCAATCGATAAGATTTCATAGGTGCCATCCGCGACCTGACCATTGGTTCCCTTGACATGAACATAGTCTCCGACCGAGTAGAGACTGTCATCATCAGGGTAGATGATAGAATTGACACCGTTGGTATCCGTCCAGAGATATTCGGTTTTTCCGGCCCATTGGTCCACGCCGATGGTATCAGGATTGACACTAACAACTTCACAAAACGAATTGTTGATTCGTGCGATTAAACCAGCCAGCACATTTGTGTCCAGCCCAACAGCCGTTAATTGGGCCGTTTCGGTATCGAAATCATTGACTGCATCTGCAGTAGCGTTCTGTTTGGGCTGGCCCGTCGGACTCATCACCAGCGAGACATCGCCATTGTGGTTGTCCAGGAACTCTTTAGTACAGCCGCCTGCCTGGGATGTGCTGCTGCCTGATTTATAAAACCAACAACATGCTTTTTTATGATAGATTTGGGTCATTACTGAACCTCGATAATGATTTGCCGCTTGTGCGGATAAACACGGAACGTCGCGTCAGGAAAAACAGCCAAAATGGCCTGCCGGACATTTGTATTGTTCTTTAATTCATCCAGTTTTTCCTGGAACAGTTGCGTGAGAGCCAGCCGTTTGGCTTTTAAGTAGAGCGTCTGTGTGAGCCGAGCCCGATAGTTGACAGGCAGATTTTTACGAACCTGACTGAATTTGATATCCTTAAATTGCTGTATGGACAATCCCTGTTGATTAGCGCGATTGACCAGCCAGGTTGTCAGTTGTTCAATTTGATTAGCCATCGATCACCTTGTAGGTTACAGTCAGAATAGAAGTAAAGAGCCGTTTTTCGGACAGATGCTCCGGTGCATAGACCGGTTCGTTGACGATGGACTTAAATCGTGCCGCCGGAACGCCGGATAATTGCTTTCGTGTCAGGAACATGATGATTTCCGTGACGATGCCGCTGAGTCGGGCTACCTCGGCATCGGTATCTTTGCTAATCTTTTGCTGAATGCCGATGTCGATGGCCACATCAAAGCTGCTGGACTGCCGCGTGATATTGGCAATCTCAACGGATTTGGGAACGACCGTGACGGTCAATGCTTTCAGTTCGGCAATCTCATACTCCGGCAGAACACGCCGAGATACCACCAACGGTTCACTGAAGCTGTTGCCAGCCAGTTCGGTAACAATCGCATCTGCAATATCTAATGCCAGTTTCATAGCCACCCCATAATCAAAGACGTTAGCAAAGCTCCGCCCACTGTTCCGACAATCCCCACCAGAAACCACGTTACCTTGCTGCGGGTCAGTTTTTCCTGCTCCAGCCGGTCTAGTCGCACTTGGATGCCTGGCTTGCCGTTGCCGCGAATGGCCTCGTCCATCCCGTCGAGTTTCTTGTGAAGTTCAGAGAACTCACCTTTACACACATTTTCATATTGTTCGTTGTTACACGTCATCGCCGATATCCTTCGTATAAATGCGATAGGTTTTTCGATTTGGTCCCGTCCATCGCCAAGAGCCTTGTCCGGATAGATTCATCACTTCAAATAAGCGGCCGTTGACGACAATGATGTCGCCAACTTCGGGCTCAAATCCCAGCGTTTGTGCACAAATGAGAAAATCCCACACAAAACTGCTGACCGAAATGCCAGTACTGTCTTCGACCTCGAAATCCGTCTTGCCAAATACCGCATCAACGGTTTGTGTCTGAGCATCGCGTCGGTATTCCACCGGGCTGGAGCAGAAGCCCATAAGCCGCTGCTCCAGCCAATCTAATCCTTGATTGAGCATCTACTGCTCCAGTCTGACCCGTACCTTGGCATCATCATCACCCGCGGCGGCGATGGTTTTACCCAGGTACTTGTTCGCACCGGATTCGTCATCGGCCTTGGCCTGCTGGTCAGCGACGTCCCAGTAGACTTTTGTACCGACTGCGATGCCCGTTCCCACGCCGGTCGCTTTGTCGATGTCGAAGACACCGGTGACCGCCAGTGCACCAATCTGATTAGCAACACAGTCCACCTGCGCGATACCGATTAGATCGCCCTGGACAATGACATCACCGGCTGTGACAGCGCCGGACGGAGTGTGATCAATTGAATTTCCCTGTTGAACAAATTGCGCAATTGCCATAAAATATCCTCTCTGAAATTAAAGGTTATCATCCACACAAGCTTGAGGGATGAGGTTTACACCTCACCCTTGAGCTTGATTGCTCCACGATAGTCCTGTTCCCTTACCCCGAAATCGATATAGCCACGGAACTGAATCCCCAGCGTGTTGAAGTCCGCATCGGTCTTCTCGACGGTCGGACGGTCCACACCGTTCAGGAACGCCACTTCCAATGCGGGCAGCCGATTCGGGTCGGCGAACAGATACCACGCCTTGCTGCTGGCCCCGGCGAACGAGGCATTTGCCAGATACGCACTGGAAACGACACCGAATTTACCCACATGCGGGTTATTGGCGGGTTTGCCCTTGTTGGCCGTGGTGGTTTCATTTAGCAGCACCGAACTCATTAAGAGTTGTGCAGCGACCTTCAGGGCCGTCGGCACCAGCAGAATTGAAGCTCCGATCCCCAGAGGACGACCGTTGGGTTTGGTCTGTCCGCTGAACAAGACCTCTGCGGCCGTCAGCGAATCCACGCTCAGCGCTGTATCAGCACCATCCAGATAGTTTTTGTTGCCCGCAGAGAAGAAGCTATTGGGATTACTCAGGAGCAGGCTCCAGACCGCATCGGCAATCGCTTCTGCCGCGCCCATCCCGATCTGACGCGGGATGTCCGTGAAGGCACCCATGTCATCATTGATGATCATCTGGCGGGTCAGGGCAAACATGATGCCATGCGTGTCGGCCTTTTGGCCGTACTTCATCTCATCGAGCTTGCCATGCTTGAGTTCGCCATCCGGGCCGACCTGTTCGAACTTAAACGCACCGGTCATCCGATAGCGGCTGTGTTCCTTAAAGTCGTTGACAGAGGCGATTTTGCAGATTTGACGCCAGGCATCCTCGATATAGTTGTAGCCTTCCAGCAGCATCTTGTTGGCGATATTGCTTAAAATGCCCGGAAGTGAAGTGGTACTGAACGCTGCCTGCAGCCATCCGGATGCATCCCGCCGGAATCGCGGTAACTGCATCCCAACAACTTGCTCACAAAATTCCTGGATACCAATGCCACGCAGTTTATCGGCAGCCTCCAATGTGGATACATCATACATCGCTTCCAACCGGGTGTTACCGATTCCGGCGGCCATGAGGGCGACCGCTTCGAAGATATGAGGGGTGTGGACTGTTTTTTGCGTGTGTACGGCCGGTGCCTTCGGCCGCGAGGCACGCAACACTTCCAGTTCACACTTGATTACATCCCAGCCTTCTTCGATGGCCTTGGCCTCGATGTCGGTGTGCTTACCGTTGCAGACAGTACGGATGGCCTGGATACGGTTGGTTTCGGCAGCAATACTTTTACGCATGTCCGCCACCGGATCGGGCGCAGCCGCGGCCTCGATTTTTTCCGGCGTTTTGTTTTTGCACTGACAGGTGTGCGTTTCGGATGCCTGGGCATCTTCTTTTGCTGCTTCGCTTTTGACCTCATTGGCTTTGAGGTCGGTTGTTTTTGTTTCATCATTCATCTGTTTTTGTTCTCCTGACTGTGCCGCTACCTGAGCGGACGTGTTGGTGTCTGCGCCGTTATCCACGAAACTGATCTCCTTAAGAATTGATTTTCGAATGACATATAAAGGACCGTCAAAAGTCCTGCCGTTAACCTGAATCTGATTGCCATTGGGAATGAACTCTGCCTGGATGATTTCAGCGCCGATGCTGGCCTGCCAGGGGAATCCGTTCTTGCCGCTTTTAATCACATCGCGTGCCCAACTGGTGTCGCGAGAGATTAAACCCTCCGCCATGACTTGTCCGTTCTCGATGACGACGCGGTCGGTATGACCAACCCCTTGTTTAGGATTGTGATCCAGGCGGATAGGGATGTTCTGCCGGTCGATGGATAGTCCCTCCAGATCGACCACGACCGGATGGGTAAATCCGGCAATCTTCATCGGTCCGCCGGTATAGGCAACCATCGAGAACTTCGGTACAACCTTGTCATCAGAGGCCGCTTCAATCGTCAAATCACATTGAAAATGAATGTTCTCAGGGATGTTATTTTTCTTCGTCATCGTCGTCATTCTCCAAAACGGTTACGGTTTCCGGTTGCTCTGTCAGAAGGCCCAAGTCGGCCATGAGTTGTTTTTCTTTGGCACGCTGCGTGAGTTCGGTCTCCCAGTCCTTCCCTTGACGGGCATATTCCGCAGCGAGCGTGGTGGTATTGGATTCCAGCCGTGTTTTTTGGGCATTGGCCTCTTTGGCCGGGTCGACATGTTCGTTACCATCAAAGAACCACTGATGTGGAAGATGCTGGATGGTTCGCAGCACCGAAAACTCACTGGAGAGCATGGCTTCATAAATCCAAGCGGCTAAAATTTCATCCAGCACGACCGCTGCCATATCCGCTTGTTCAACGCGAATGGCTCTGGAAAAAATCTGCCAATCCAATCTTCCTGACGCGTAGTTATAACCAGACGAATTACACGCCGCGATGTTGTACGGCAGATTCAGACAGCGGGCGATTTCATTGAGGATTTCACGTTTGAATTCGCCATAGGCAGTAGCCGGTTGTTCGGCCTTGATCTGGCCCAGCTTCCAGCCATCCGGCAGGACGGTGGCCATACGCTTTTCCAGTTCGACGATGTCCATTGGTTCAACCTGGGCCGCTTCACCATTGGCGGGAGCATCGGTAAACAATACCGCTGCAAAATCGGCGGCCGTTTCCGCTGCGCCCAGAACCGCCAAGGTATATCGCCGCAATTGAGCGAACAACGGCAGCGCCGGTGTAATCTCCGGCACACCACGGTGCTGACCGGGACGGTCGGAACGGAACCAGTGAATGACCGCATTGGCATCAATAACATCGAAATCATTGATGGCCGCCCGCAGGTCACCGGGATGATACCTCAAAATATTGTAGCGGGATGGATGCCCGCTGCTGTCCAATTCAATCCCATCAACCGTATTATCATCCAACAGTTTCGGATATGGCGTGGTTACTCGGTCGGCCTCGACCAAATGTAAATCTAATTTGACAGGCCCGTATAATTTATTGTTGCCGGTTAAGATAGCGAACGTCTCGCCATCGGTCGATTTAGCCATCCGCATCGTGCGAAGTTTAGCCGCCAGACCAATCATCTGTGTCCAGGTGCTAAAGGCGGACTCGATTTTTTTGTTGAGTTCATCATCAGCCGTCAAGACCTGCAATCGCGGTCCGGTGCCGACACAATCATTAGCCAGTGTCAGGATAATCCCCTTGGCATAGGAATTATTGGCAACTTCATAGCGGGCACGTTCGCGAAGTTTTTTCCGGACATCATTGTTGGCCGCCGCATCTGCCGATAGTCCATCGGCCATTATCCAGTGACGGATATTCTCACGGGTGGTCTGCGCTGCATCGTACTTGGCATGCAGAGTCACCGGGACGGTGGTTCGGATTGTTTTGGATTTACGCCGAAATGGCCACATCAGACAGTTCCTGAAGGTGAAATTTTAAGTAGCTTGATGCCCATCCCTTTACTGCTCATCGCCTGTTTGGACTGGAGGTGTTTATCGGCGGCAATCTGGTCGGGCAACGAATGTTGTTCGACCGAACCGGCGTCGCCACTGGCGGCTTTAGGCCCGGCGGCATTGTCTTTGATGGTGTTTTCTAACTCAGACATAGATAGGCATCCGCTTGAGAGGTTATTTTTTTAAGTTCATTCATCGCTCGCTGAATCTGTCGAGCCACACGTTTGCGGGACAGTTGTTTGCGGTTGGCAATTTGGATATCTGTCAGGCCCAGCCAAAATCGCATGAAAAGAAGTTCTGCAAGTTGTTGGTCAATTTGCTTAAGGAGGGACTCCACAAACTCTTGTCGTTCAAAATGTTTAATTCCTGCGTCGGCATAAACTACACTGGAGCAATCTTCGTCTACCTCATCAATATCAACGATTTCAATGGGATCGCCATTATCGTTCCTGAATTCTCTGGGGAACGGGTCACGTTGCCGTAATCCTTCCTTGATGGCATAACGAATTTTCTGATAGGCATAATGTTTGAATTTTTTGTGCTGGTTTGGATCGTAGAGGCGAATCGCATTCCACAATCCTACCATGGCATCAGCCTCCAGTTGTTCGAGTGTTGCGGGGTGAACCTGCGGACGATATTTTGCCAAAACCTTGTCTACCAGATGCAAATTATGAGAAAAGAGAATATCAATGGAATTATTCATTGGGAATCCTAACTGAAGGGTCGTTTTGGAAGCCGGGGAGAAAAGGTGTTCCTCCCTATATACAATCGGCAAAAAAATGAGCACGTGGCCCATTCCGAAACAAAAAAATGAAAATAATTATTGTTTTTTTCTCTGTAGCTCGGAAAGCTTGATTCGTGCAGCCTGTGGGGTATGACCTAACTCAGTACCGAATAATTTAGCTCCTTCCATCGATGCCGCTACCGCGCATCCGACCAAACAGTCCAGCCAATGGTTGTCTGGCCGGATGGCCTTGAGTTTCCATTCGTCAACCGTTCGGTCGCGGGCCATCGTTTTGATGCGGTATTCTGCGGTCAGATGCTCAGCCAGTAACCGATGGGTCGTTTCATCGCGCCCGAACAACGACACTGCGCCGGGGTCACCCATGGATACGGCTAATCTGGCGTGGACAAAGCTCTTCCAGAAGTTGGTATCGATGAGAACATGCCGCATAGCGCGCTTGCCGGTGGTATTGGGAATCCGCCAATGTAGTCCTACACGGTCACCGCGTTTGCGTTTGTATTCGGAAAACGGAATACTGGAGGCCCCGACAAACTTACCGTGACTGGGCAGAACAATTCCTGAAAACCGTGATTGACGACAGAACTGATAGACCACATCTGTTGATTGTCCCCAGTTAGCATCGATTAGACAGCGGTCAATCTTGATATCCAGGCCGTCCTCACGGGTGTACAAGCGAGACAATTTCTGTTCACTCAACTGCTCCAGTGCATGATAAATCGCTCCTTCCAGTCCGGTGCCTGGTTTTTGCTGCGCAATCGTGCGTCGAATATCCCGCAATGTAAAATACAACCGTTTTTGTTCCGGCCATGTACCATAGTCCAGGATGTAGCCGGTAAAATCGGTTTCCCAACCGCATATCATCCAGAACAGTGCTTTTTGCTGAACGTCGACAAACATCGTCAGGTTATGACAGGAAATCGGAACAACGCCACGGTTGTACCCATTGAGCTTGGCGGCAATTTGGTCAGCATTGAGCATCTCCTCACCTTCGGTTTCAACAATCGGCTCGTTCTGATACTCGGCAAAGAACGCTGCTTCATCACGGAACTTCAGATTCATGGCGTGCTGAATGGCCGATAGTTCGTCTGTATTGTGACGCTCGGGCCAGGCAATTACAGAACCGGCATCCATTGCCTCGCGGTTTTCACGATAGAACTCGGTTGCCTGTGAACCATCGCCATCATTCCGCAGGGAATCGGCGCGGATTTCTGCATACTGGGCCCAGAGTTTCTCATTGGTCGGGAAAGCATAGACCATCTTGGTCCGTTCCCCTTGCCATTCCGGGTGTTTCTCGCGGTCCAAGATGTTGTCGGCCATGTCACCGGGCCGGATGACAGTACAGGCCATCAGGCCGGAAATCTTCTTGCCGGGACCGGCCATACCCAATACATCCCCAGCTAAGATGGCCTCACGCCGCTGGGATTGCGATGGGCTCCAGGCCGATTCGGTGGTCTGCGGGTCGTCAACCATTACCAATTGCGGACGAACGACCTTGCCATCAGCGCGGGCATGGTTTTGACCGCGGATGTCAGAACCCTTCATTCCGGAACAGGAGATAACCACACCCGACGCAGTGCTTCCTTCGATGGTAGGAAGTACAATTTTATCCGCCGCCCATTCAATTCGGGTCGGGATACTGTTGTGCTTTTGACCCTTTTGACGGTTGGTAATCCGCTCCAATGCTAAAATCGGAAGCGTCACTTCGGGAAAATCCTCGTGCAGCAGTTGGTTGGTCTCCAGCCAGACTTTGATATTCTCAAGAAGGTTTTTAGCTCGATCTGCGGATGCGGCAATCAGACACACAAATTCCGTCGCTCCGATCAACGCCGACCATAAACAGGCCATCTGCATCAGCACGGTTTTGCCGCTGCCACGAGGCATGGCCAACGCAAACAGACCGCCTTTCAAAACTGCCTGTTCAATCTTTGTGATAACCTTGTGATGGTCTGCTGACCACGTCAGGTAGAACACCTCCGGAAAATACACTTCACAAAAATATTTGAAGCTGGCCATCGCCTTGGCCTTGCGGTCCGGATTAACAACGGCGGGGATTTGACCAATATCTTGACCGGCGCGCGCTAATTCGGCATTCCGCAATCGGGCGGCCTCTCGAATCTCGTCATAACTGCGTCCGTCTTTGGGCGGCGCTAAATATTGCTGCGTCAACCAGGCTGCGTACCGGAATAGATTGATGGTTCGCGCATCACCGATGGTGTATCCGGCACGGTTGCGGTGACGCCGGAGGGTGCGTTCATTCAGAACTTCCCCAAATCCAGCGGAATTCAGCAACCGCGTCAGGTCAGTCGGCTTGAGTTTGGTCGGATTAATCTGCACCACCGGCAATCTCCTGTGCCAAAAATGCGGTGTAATCAATCAGGTTGATGGTGCCGTCCGGGGCCACAATCCCACCCCGTTCGGCAATTGCCAGCACGTCTTGTCCAGATATGGCGTGACGGCTTGCCTGGCTTAACAAAGTGGCCAATTCATCGGCCGTTAATGCGGTAATTTTGATAGGTTTTCCCATTGCTTACACCCCTTGTCCGGAATGTCAAAATTAATGTAACTTCTTTTAGAATAAGCACTTAATTAGCTTGATGCAGTTTGAAACACTTTGTAATGTGTCATGTAGATGAATGATAAAACCTTATATAGAAAGGACTTAAGAATGAAAGTTGAACTCAACAACAACGATGAAAAAATGAAAACCGCCTATAACGAAGCCAAAACAGACATCGCCAACCTGCTGGGCTGGTTCGAATGCGAGATGCAAAAAGAACCCGCGAAACTGAACTGGGCGCACATCGGAACGCTGAACAAAGTCAAATGCGACCTGCTTGAAACATTGTCTTTCTTGAGCGGATTCAGCGAAGCGATGATTGAAGATGGACTGGCCGAAGCCCGCATCGACACCGAAACCCAACAATAAAAAGGACTCCAACCATGAAAGAATATTATTTCAAAGTCAGAAAAAGGGGCACCCGAAACAATGCGACCACGATTTATGGAATCACCGATCCCAATGCGTATCAAAAACAAATGAAAAAAGGTGGCTATACAGTCCTTGAATATGGCTCGCTCCAACCCAACTGGCGACAGATACAGCACCAAGCCTCGTGCCTGCGAATGCGTAACGGGGTTACCGTCGCCGACAGAGCTGAGGCCGATAGAATTGACGCCAGTTCCATTGATATGGTCTGCGATTGTACTACATGCGGAGCAGGCTGTTCCTTCGCCGGGAAATCCAAGGGTATCCGCATCATTAAGAACTGTCACCACCACGAAGAAAAGAAAGGGTAAACCATGAATATTATCGAAATGAAACTGGCCGGACATATGAACAAAGGCGACGTGCCTGAGTACTTCGCGACCATCCACCGCGTACCCGGCAACGATTACATCACCGTCAAACTCATCAGCGCCGACGGCGAACGCGAGCATTTGGTCGAAGCGAACAATCCTGACGACGTCTACTCGATGGCTGAATGCCTGCAATACCACCTCGACGGATGCAAAGGCACCAACTCGATGGTGCATGACTATTATCGTATTTTGGAAAACTTTACAGACTAACATTTTTTTGAAAGGACCCGAACAATGAAAAAATCAGATGTCAAAATTGGAAACCACTACAAAGCTAAAGTTACCGACAAGATTGTGACCGTGGAGATTCTGGCCGAAAACCCGCATGGCGGCTGGGACGCCAAAAACTTATCCACCGGAAAAACGGTGCGGATCAAGTCGCCGCAGCGGTTACGGGGGGCGGCCCCCAAACCCAACACGGTTGCCCCCGTTGGCAAACCGAAGGAAAAGCCGAGCAAGGATACCTCCAAGGCCAAATCGCCCACCACACCCAAACCTGTGCAAAATACACTGCGAACCAAGAAGATGTCCATTCTGGACGCGGCTGCCCAGGTGCTTTCCGAAGCGAAGGAACCGCTCAATTGCAAATTGATGATTAAGGCGATGACAGATAAAGCCTACTGGGAACCTGCCCAATCCGGCAAAACACCCGCCAATACGCTGCATGCGGCCATCAGCAAGGAAATCAAGACCAAGGCTGGCGAGTCCCGCTTTGAAAAGGTGGGCCGAGGACAATTTGCCCTCAGCCCCCAAAAGTAATGGCAACATTAAACCGTCACCTCTTCTGAAACCTCGGTCATTTGTGCCGAGGTTTTCTCAGTGGCCACAATCCGCTCGGCCTTCTTTCCCGTGAACTGTTCCCAACGGTTAACGATAACGTCGCAATACAAGGGGTCGATTTCCATCAGGAATGCTTTTCTGTCTGTTTGTTCGCATCCGATCAGCGTACTGCCGCTGCCGCCGAACAGGTCCAGGACGTTGCCGCCGGGCTTGGAGGAATACTGAATCGCACGGACCGCCAACTCCACCGGCTTTTCCGTCAGATGAATCATGCTTTGCGGATTGACCTTTTTGACATGCCACAGGTCGGTGGCATTGTTCGGTCCGTAGAATTTGTGTCCTGCACCTTCTTTCCAGCCATAGAAGCAAATCTCAAAAGCGCCCATGTAGTCTTTGCGGGTCAGGACCGGATGCTGCTTATCCCACACAATCCCTTGTGAAAAGTATAGGCCCGCTGCTTTCAGCGGCCCCGGATAGTTGCCGAGGTTGGCGTATCCACCCCAGATGTAGAATGAACCGCCGGGACGCAGAACTCGCGAGGCATTGTTAAACCATGCTGTCAACATCTCATTAAACGCCTCTTCGGTAACAAAGTCATTTTCCAGTGGCCGGTCTTTGGCTCGCAGCTTTTGGGTGGTTTTCTGAGCCTTGGTTTTATCACGGGCCACATCAAAGGACTGATGATGCTGCAGACCCTTGCCAAAGCTGCTCAATCCGGCTGCAATGGCATTATTGCTCCGCGGCTCAACCTTGACGTTGTAAGGTGGGTCCATATTAACCAAATGAATTGTTTTGCCGTCCAGCAATGTGTCCAGGTCAGCTTCGCTGGATGAGTCACCGCACATCAGGCGATGGTTACCGAGTATCCAGACGTCGCCGGGCTGGGTAATCGCCTCATCCGGTGGTTCGGGAACCGCATCCGGGTCGGTATTGCCCTGAGTGACATCCGTATCCAGCAGCTTGACCAGCTCTTTTTCATCAAATGCCAGCAGGTTCATATCGAAACCGGCATCCATCAACTCGGATAATTCAATCGGCAGAATCTCGTAATCCCACTGCGCCAAATCCGCAGTCTTGTTATCCGCGATGCGATAGGCCTTTATCTGCTCCGGTGTTAAATCCGTCGCCACATGGACGGGGATTTTCTTCAGGTCTAACTGCAGCGCCGCCTTGTAGCGGGTATGCCCACAGACAATGACGCCATCTTTGTCGACGACAATGGGTTGGCGAAAGCCAAACTCCTTCAGGGATGCCGCCACCGCGTCAACAGCGTTGTCATTGATGCGAGGATTTTTGTCGTAGGGGATGATGGTGTCGATGTTACGAAGTTCGATGGTAAAGTTCTTGCTCATAGAAATCTCCAAAAAGGTGTGATTTAAAAAACCGGACAGCGCAAACAAACTGTGTATAACAATGCGACGCGTTCCCGTGCAGTCACGTCTTGAATTGCGGGGAAGTACCTAAACGATTATTCCGATTATTGCGAAAATAGAAAACCTATAACCCATTGTAATATATAGATTTATATAATATTCGTAATAATCGTAATATATATGTGTATGTTTCATATATATGTATTAGATCCTCTCTCTTTATATATAACCCTATGCGATTATTCCGATTATTACGATTATTCGACAAGGACATAGTAGGTCGCGCTTTTGGTGGTGTTCTTGGCCGAGTCTTTTATGATGGCCCCAGTCTCCAGAAGGTTGTCAATAATTTCAGTTCTCTCTTTCTTCTGAAGCGACCGCGTCTTCTCTCCGAGTTCCGATTGTGAAATGCGTCCGCCTGCGGCGGCAATAACACGCAATACCTTTTTCTGCTTCTCGTCAAAATATCCATCCGACACCCACTGGTCGGCGATATAAATCATCTTGCGGGTAATATGTTCTGATAGCCGACAGGCCCAGTTGGCCGCCGCTTCATCGATGACCGGACATTCGGGATTGGCGCTGCATGCATAAATCAACGCCAATCTGCACGCCTTTTCCTCGGCGCGTGCCCATACCGAGGAGTAAAGGTTTTGCTTGGCCAGTTCCTCATCTACCCGTTCAGCTAAATCATCAAAGACATCCTGCCCGCCATAGAGCGTTTGCACTTCAAGCGGTTCAGGGAATTGGTCATGCAGATTTCCCGTCGGGTTGAACATTTCCCACCACTTGGCGGTCTCAATAATCTCCAGCGGTACTTTTTCAGATGCTTTAGGCTGACGTTTGGGAATCAGGTCCGTATCAAACAGCAGCAGCCGGGCATAAAAACCGTCTTTGAGACTTTCCAGGGTAATCCCCTGGTACAGATTCTCTGGAACGGTGGTGGCATACAGACCGACGCAGGGATAATGAATCTCGACATTGCGTTTGGGGTCTGCGTAGGCTTTGCCTTTGTACGTGCTGTCAGCACAACTGAAGAACTTCATAAACGCGGTGATGACGTTGTATAGGTGCGGTGCTCGTTTGGGATCGCCCATCGTCCGCAGATACCGACCAAACTCATCAATCTGAAACAGAATCGCAGGATTCTTTTCGACGGCTTTAATCAGTCCGGCGTCGCTGGCCAGTTCATCATGTCCATCGAAGTGATTCAGTCCCGCCGCATTCAAAATCCGCCGGTTGATTTTCCGGGCAAACTCTTTTCCCGCTCCGGAACCGGCCACACCGATAACATACAGATTGGTGCGGTTCTCACGACCGTCGCAGACTTTTCGAGCAGCCAGGACGGCTTGCAATTGAATCGCTGCAGCCAGCGCCAAGACCGGTTGAGGTCGGATGGCGTTTCGGAGATTGTATTCGATGACCTTGCTGATAAACCCTGGCACATTCAACAGTTCCTCAGGAATGGGACCCGGGTCGGTAACTGCCGGTTCTGGTTTAAACATTTGGTCATAATGATTCTCGGCCACCGCGACCGCGACGGTGTCGGGTTCATACCGGCAGACACTTTTCGCAATAGCCACAACCTCTGATTCCAACAGCGGAGGATTGCATCGCAATTGGTTGGTCATCTGGATAGCGGCCAGAATCTCACTTTCCCCCATGCCAACCCTGCGCATGTTGCCTGCCAATGATGCCAGCGTATTATTTCGCTGACCTTCAGGGATTCGATTTCCGTCAGGATTATCATTGGCCTCGGTTGCAGTATCCTCAGCTGTGATTAATTCCAGCAGCCATTCGGGAATATCCGCAACGTCATCCAAATCGAAATCACCATCCCAGTAATAGTTATTGCCATTTTCATGTCCGCTGGGAGCGACGATCACATATCCGCCGTCGGCCTTGATATCGATACCGGAGGCGATTTTGCTCGTGCTGGATTTAACAGGGAAACCGGGATACTTGAAATAATAATGCGTTCCACCACCTCCGGTAATCGCCGTCAGTGTATCGGGAAGCTCTCCATGCTCATCAATCAGGTTCTGTAAGCTGTGGTCGCCACCATGCCGCGGATCAATGTCCATGACGATGAGGTGAGACGGTACACCCGTGGGCATGCCGATAATCGCATCGGGATAATTGGCCCACCAACACTTGATTTGCTCGGTTGCAGTCGAAGCCTGCTTAAAACCGTTGCGGGTATAGGGCGATTTGGCCTTCTTGTCGCCTTCGGTTCGGATTCGACATGGAAATACCGGCAATCCATGTCCGGCAAGTTCCAGTGCAGCTTGAAGAATTTCATTTGTGGTATGATTCATTTAACGGTCCATCAAAAAGGAATGTCATCTTCGGCCCATGAGTATTGGGGCAAAAATCCATCGTCACGTTCTTCACTTCCATCCAGCAGCGGCGGTTTGGGGCCTAATTTGTGTTCCGTAATCCGGTCGAAGGTTTCTCCGGAAACACTGCGAACGGTTATTTTCTCAGTTTGGGCGAGTGCCCCGGCTTGGGCCAGGTCAATCGCCTGCTGGACGGTATTTGGAACCGGCTCATTGCTGCGTTGTCGCCACCAGGCTTCTGCTTTGTTGCGGGCATAGCCGGTATGCTCAAAACAAAGCCATTCGGATTGGTAATGATTAAAGCCCAGCAGGTATTCCACCCGCAAAGTCGGAGGATCGGTCGGTTTAGCGCCGCGTTTGATGTGATAGTGATAGATTACATCGTGAACCTCATACTCATTGACTTCCACCTTCCCGGACAGAACATTTTCGGTACTGGCCTCTTTTTCATGAGCGACCTGGCGGTCCGACTCAAATACAAACTCGCACTGCGGACATTGAGAATACCCTGCATGAATGACTTCATGACAGTTGGGGCATTCCTTTACCGGGGCCTGGCCTTCGAAGCTATTGTTCCGCGGCGATATCCGGATGGCATCCACCGGTCCATGCCGCATTATGTTGCCGCCAAAGTCCAGCACCAGACATTCTTCTTTGGAGGGATGAATACGAAACCCCCGACCAATCATCTGGTAATAAAGCCCCGGCGAGTTGGTCGGTCGGACCAAGGCGACGCAGTCGATGTTCGGCGCATCAAATCCCATTGTTAGAACATTGACATTGCACAGGTATTTGAGCTGGCCTTCGCGAAAACGCTGCAGGACATCAGCTCGTTCAAACGGCAATGTTTCGCCGCAAATAAATCCGCATTCTTTCTGATGACGTGCTTCGAGAATATGCTGGATATGCAACCCGTGTTCGACACCGGCAGCGAAAATCAAAACCTTGTTGCGGTCCTTGGTCAGTTCCACAATCTCACGACAGGCGGCCAGTACCATGTGCTCATCATCCATCAGAGCTTCGACTTCGGACGGGATAAACTCACCCCCTCGGATATGCAATCCCGATGTATCGACTTTATGCCTGCTGGCCTTGCTTCGCAGGGGACATAAATAACCCTGGGCAATCAGTTCTCGAACACCCACTTCGAAACAAATCTCGTTCAGAAGATGTTCTGGCGTACAGATCATTCCCGTTGTCATTCGGTACGGCGTGGCGGTCAATCCGATGAGCCGAACATGAGGATTGATGACTTCGGCCTCTTTGAGAAACGTCTGATACATCCCTTCACCGGAAGGCGGAATCATGTGCGCTTCATCGACAATAATCAGGTCAAACGGGTCAAATTCGCACGCGCGTTTATACACACTTTGAATACCTGCCACCGTGACGGGATAACGCTTTTCACGCCGTTTCAGTCCGGCTGAATAAATTCCGATATCCAAATCGGGTGCCATCTGGCTGAGCGTGCCTGCCGTTTGCTCCAGCAGTTCTTTGACATGTGCCAGGACCAACACACGCCCATCCCACATATTCACCGCATCCGAACAGATGCTGGCCATGACCGGGGTCTTGCCGCCTCCGGTCGGGATGACAATGCATGGATTGCCATCCCGATTCCGGAGATAATCATAGACCGCATGGATTGCTTGTTGTTGATAGCTTCTTAATTGCATGATTAGTAGGTTACGCAGGTTGTCAGGATTGCAGCGGCCAGCCAGTAAATCACCCGTCGCCAATCGCCTGAAGGCAAATAGGCCAGCGCTGCACAAATATCCAAAATGATTAACAGGGTCGGGAAGAGTTTTTCAAATCTCATGCGCATCTCCAGGATGGCCTGAAGGCGTCAATGTCATTTTCAAGGTTATTTACTCGTGTTTCGGGGCTTGTGCACCCGACATGCTTGGGATCGCACTGCTCGCAACGGATTTTCATATAGACGTCATTTTCGTGAACCCGCATTGGTGTATGGCAATCAATACAAAATGTTCTGAAAAACCGGCTATTCGGAATCGGGCGTCCGAAACCGGGCAGTCTTGAAACGATTTCTTGCTTCTGATCGTCTTCATGTCTTTCTAAAATTTCCGAAAAAGGAATATTTTTTAAGGTCTTCATGATTTGTTTTTTCCGTGTCATAGGTTAATAGTTCAGTTCATCCAAAAGCTTGATGATGGGTTCTCTGGCGTTGTCGTTCCATCGCCAGCATTCAATCAGGGCATTGGGCGGCAGGCTTTTCGCCGCCGCCCGTAAGCCTTCTCGTTCTTCCGGTCGGGGCCAGTCATTGGCCTTAATTTGAATACATCGAAAACCCAGATGATTCATGGCAATGATGTCGAACGGTCCCAGGGATGCTGCCGACCGGATACATTGGTATCCGGCCGACTGCAGCATCTTGATGGTCTTGCGTTCCAGACGTGCCCCTTTGGCCTTTTTGTTCATGCTCATCGCTTCCACGGAGGTGTGTTATCGGTGGGCGCTGCCTGCTGCGGTTTACCCGCAACGCTTTCTTTTTTGGCATAGCCCCGAACCTCGTTGGTGATTTCATCATTGTCGTCACGCTTTTTGCATTTAACCGTGACGCACATCGGAATATTGTGCAGTTCGCAGCTGTCCTTGGGTTGCATGACGCCCGTCGCCCGGCAAATCGAGGACAAATATCCCCGTGCAATCTTGACGGTCTGGGCATTGGGATGATTCAGGCACAGTCGATCCCAGATTTTACGGTCCTTGTACGGGCCTTCCAGGATGGTCAGTTCCAGTTCCAGATAACTGCCGTCCCCGTTTTTGGTCGGTTTCATTTCCGATGCGGTGATCATCGCAATGTATTTATCCGCAGGCACCGGTTCAAACCCTACATTCGGTTCGACTTCATTTGCATTGAAATTGTTCAGATTAGCCATTGATTGTTTCTCCTGTGAATTGAGGTTTGTGATTGCTCATTGCGTTCATAAAGTAGTTCCAGTCCAGTAGCAGGACCTCCGTGATGCCATAGCGGTTCTTGGCCAGAAGCTGAGCGGTTTCGTTCAGCACCAGTTCACGACAGTCACCATCCATGCGAGCAGCGCCGACAAAGTCCGACCACTCGACCATCGTGTTCATCAGGTCCGGATGGATTTCGGGGGCGGATTTTTCCATCACGATGCCATCGATGGTGGTGATACTGCGTCGAGAGGCATGCGCCAAAAGAACCACTGAGATTCCACGGTTGACAATGGCATCCAGGGTTGGCAGCAGATACTGATAGACATAGTTACGAAGCACCTGTTTTCCGTTTCCGTAACCGCCATGCGAGCGATTCATGGTCTTGTCCATGTTTCTGGCATCGCCATTGACTCCGGCCACGCGTTCTTCCAGTCGCCGCAATAACCAGTCAATCGAGTCGATGACCACGGTTCCATAGGTATGCTCATCATAGGCTAAAGCTTCGAGCCACGGTTGGATGGCATCCCAGTCGGCCAGATACGGGGTTCGGTCGCACTGCATATGTGCAGCACCATTTTCACAATCGATAATGATCGGTTTGTGTGTGCCTGCACCGAAAGTGGTCTTTCCTACACCCGGTGGACCATATACGATGCCCTTGGGAGCACGCATATGATTTTGATTGAGTACAGATTCCAAAAGTGTCATGTTTATTCCTCTGATTAAAGTTTGATGTTGTTTTGACCGGCCGGGTCCAATGGCGAGTGCCGGAGTCGAACCGACAACACCGGGCTTATGAGACCCGGGCAAAACCGTTTTCCTCGCCGACATGGCCCGGACGGCGGGTTGTCGTTTGAGTTAGTGACCAACCACAAAAAACCGTCCGGGCAAAAGATGGGGGCTATGCGACATCCAGGAGCCGAACTTCCTCGTAGCCGGTCGGCCAGATGTCTTTGTTGCGGCATGACATGAGGCGATCAATAGCCGCCTCGTTGTCATGCCGAGCCATGGCCAGGCAGTCGTCGGATACGCGCCAGACACCACAGCGGTGGGGTTCTTTCTTTTCGATGGCAATCAGATGAACCGGCACATAGATACCAATGGCTTCTTTCAAAACGGACTGATAGAAGGCCATCTGATTGTGATAACGATACCGACGTGCGTCGGCTTCAAACCACGTGAGGTCATCGCAGGTCTTAAAATCCACAATGCCGCGATTGGGATTGAGCCAGTCCAGGCGAATCTGGCAGGGAATGCCGCAATAGTCGGCGCGAATGACGCCTTCGGCGATACCGTAGGAAATCAAATCCACGGCCGTGTCGTGGATGGCAACACCACGAGCCATCTGCTCGACCAAATCCATCTGCTCAAACGTCAGGACAGGTTTTTGTTGCTCTTCCTTCCATTCAGCGAACTTCTTGGTCAGGCTGCCATAGGGTTTGCCGGTTGTCGGATTAATCGGTCCACCCATAGCAAAGCGGCTTTCATATTCAGCTCGACCTTCCAGAATCCGTACATGAGCGGCGTGTCCCACCAAAAAAGAGGTGGTTTCCTGGTCCTGGATGATGCCCATTCGCTTTTTATGATGCAATAAGGGGCATTTCATGAAATCAATGAGCTGATGGCTGGACAGATATTGTCCTGCTTTCGCATGATAAACCTCGGCGGGTTCCGTAATAAAGATGTCTGTCGGGATATAAAGATTGTTTTTGTCCATTTCTTGTCTCCGTTGCTTTGGCAAACCCCATTGTTCGCCTCTATAGGGTTATTCAATTCTCAGAGCAAAAACGCATCCCGAATTTAAGGGGTCATTTTAAGTCACGTGACCGTCACGTGACTAACACGTGACACATTCTGACCCCATAAATTGATCACGTGACCGTCACGTGAGGACACACGTGACTATCTTGAGTCACGTAACTGGCTACATAAATGACCCCATACCGTGAAGATAGTGGTGGCTGCGATGACCGGCACAGGGCTGGTCAGCAAACAAAAACTTTCGATACGAAAGGACGCAGCCATGAATGAAAAGGCATTGAGTTACGGAGATTTAGTGGAGCAGTGGAAGGTGGAATTAATTGTACAGCGGGCCAGACATTTCGGGATACCGGAACATGACTGGGCGGATATCCAGCAAAGCATTATTTTGGAAATCCTGAATTTCAAATATGACCCTGAAAATGCACAGGGGGCCGAAGAACGGACAGCGCTTACAACGGTAATTGACAACAGAATTATTAATCTGCTTAAAAAGCAATCCTGCCAAAGCGAATATTATGAAGAGTATCTCAGACAAAATGGGCATACAAATCCGCAAGAGGAAGCACTGTCTTATTCGGAAAACAATGCTTTGTACTGTGACATTCAGGATGCGATAGACAGATTATCTGCTAAGGAAAAGGCCGTTTGTGCTGGTTTAATGGATGGGCTATCTATTCGCCAGCTTGCACGAAAGTTACGCTGTCGTCAGCAGTCCGTCCAGTGCATGATTCAAAATATCCGCGGGGTTTTCAAGGAATTGGGGGTACATAAATGGCTGCAGTAAAAACTCCCCCAAATCATGCAAAATTGACTGGATTCTCTGCCAATAATAGTGCTGATCGTTACACAGAAAGCCCGCTGGGGGGCGGGCTTTCTGGACAGGACTTGGCGGAATTGACGGTCTTGTGGAGTCGCGTCTACGGACGGACATTAACCGAAAACGAAGTGCTGGAAATTTACAGAAATGTGAAACATCTGGCAGAAACATTAATATAAAGGATTGAAACGATGAATACAGTTATTTGGGCACGAGTTTCATCGCGGGAACAGCGGGAAGGATACTCAATTGATGCGCAATTGCGGGTTTGTAAGGAAAAAGCGCAGCGGGAAGGATGGAATGTGGTTCATGCATTCGAAGTCGCTGAATCCGCCCGCAGAGGCGCTGATCGGCAGGCTTTTAATGAGATGGTTTCCTGGGTCAAGAACAACGCAAAACGCAAAGATATTAAGGCCATTCTCAGTCATAAGCTGGATCGTATTTGCCGGAACATGCGTGATGCGGTTCGGATGCAGGAAATGGAAGATAAGTATGGTGTGAAACTGGCGTTTGTGGACAATGAATTCGGTCCTGGTGCTGCGGGAATGTTGTCATTTAACGTAATGGCAGCGGTGGCGCAGTATTACAGCGATAACCTGCGAACCGAGGTACAGAAAGGCATTTCAGAAAAGGTTCTTCAGGGCTGGGCACCGGGATTGGCTCCATATGGGTATTGTAATGATGGGAACGATAAAGAAGAACCCATCAAGCCCGACCCCGAAAAAAGCCGTGCTGTGCAGCGGATATTCGAATTGTACGCACGCGGTGGTTATACTTTTCAAACACTGGCCGACAAATTGCACCGGGAGGGACATATTTACCGAAACAGCCAACCGAAGTTTATCAGGCCAGCGTTGTCGTACATTCTTAACAACCGTTTTTATATCGGGGAGGTCACATATAAGGGACAACAGTACCCCGGCAAACATCGCCTATTCATCACCAAGTCTATTTTTGATAAGTGTCAAGACATTCTGAATGGGAAAAACCGCAGAACCAGTGTGGCAGACCTGCCGCTTGCAGGAGGACTCCTTCGATGTGCTCACTGCGGATTTGCCATTACAGGTGAACGGATACGCCGGAAATTAAAGGGCGGTGGACACCGGGAACATATTTACTACCGATGCGGAAACAATGAGTCGAACCCGGACCATCCGGCCGTCCGATGGAAAGAGGAAGATGTTGAGCGGTCTATTTTGGATGAACTAAAACAAATGGTCATCCCCGACAGGGGCTTCCGAGCGGCCTTCCGAACCACACTGGAAATGGCCTTGTCGGATTCATCTGAATATCAGCGACAACAAAACCGCCAAATGAAAAAACGACTGTCGGAAATACAGGGTATGAAGGACCGGCTTTTGACCGCATACCTGGGAGCACTCATTGACGAAATGACCCTACAAAATAAGACGACCGAGCTGACTACGGAGGAGAAGTCCCTGAAAATGACCCTACAAATGACCCCATACGAGCCCGAAAGTGACCGAATAAAACGAATTTTGGGTATTTTTGAGTTCTCGCAAAATATCGAAGACTATTGGCGCGGTTCAAACTCTGCCGAAAAACGCAAACTTCTGGAAATCGTCAGTTTGAACCGACATTTAAGCGACGTAAGTCTTTGTGTAGAAAAGAGAAAGCCGTTTGAGATTTTGTCTAAAACGGCTAAAAGTGAGAAGAGTCGGAGAGACAAGATTTGAACTTGCGACCTCTGCGTCCCGAACGCAGCGCTCTGGCCAAGCTGAGCTACTCTCCGTAAAGAATTTAGTACTATACCGGATTCACACCACAAAATCAAGGGGGAACAGGGGCGAAATTTTCGGCATTGCCGGCTATAAAATGCCGATCGGGTCGATATCGACCTGCGTCTGGACGGCCGGTTTTAGCGGCGACATGCCCCTGAGCATCCCAAACAGCCGCTGGATGTGCGACACCGAGGGCGATTGCAGGATAAAATGAAGCCGATGGAAACGCTGAATCCTCGAAATCGCTGGTTCCTGCGGTCCACGCATCGTCATTTCCAGCTTTTCAGCACTGATAATCCCCTCCAGCCGCTCCTTCATCACCTCAGCGGCGGCCTTGAGCCGGTCAAATTTCGGATCCCGCATGGCCACTATCGCCATCCGCCAGTATGGCGGCAGCGAACAGGCCTTTCGATGCTCCAGTTCCTGACTTACAAAGCCGGGAAAATCATTTTTCAGGGCGAAATCGATCGACGGCTGGGTCGCAAAAAACGTCTGCACATACACGGTTCCGCCTTTTTCACTGCGTCCGGCCCGGCCGGCCACCTGACTGATGAGCTGGAACGTGCGTTCATTGGACCGAAAGTCCGGCAAAAACAGGGCCGTATCGGCACTGATAATACCCACCAGCGTCACATTCGGAAAATGCAGCCCCTTGGCCAGCATCTGCGTTCCGGCGAGAATATCGATTCTTTGCTCCGCAAAATCGCGCAGCACATCATAATAATCCTTGCCCGCCATCGCATCGCTGTCGATTCGCCGGACCCGCGCCTTGGGAAGCTTTTTCGCCAGTTCCTCCTCCAACCGCTGCGAACCGAGGCCGATCATGGTCATTCTCGAACTGCACAGCGGGCAGGTCTGCGGCACCAGCGTCTTGGCCAGGCAGTAATGGCAAATCGCGTAGCCGCCGATCATGTGCCTGCCGAAAGTCGTTTCCTTCCGCCCTTCCAGTTGCTTCTTTTTGTGAAACGTCAGTGTAACGTCGCAATTACGGCAAGTCAAACTATGCCGGCAGGACGGGCAGTAGATAAAATTGCTGTAGCCGCGGCGGTTCAATAGCAGAATCGCCTGCTCGCCCTTTTCGAGCACTTTGCCCAGATGCTCCCGCAGTTGGGGGCTGAGCAGTTGTACGCCCCCCCTATATTCGGCCTCGGTGTCCGCAAACGCCGTCAGCATGTTCACCAATTTCATTTCCGGCATCGGCAGGTCGTTCACTCGTTTAGGCAGATTGACAAGCGTGTAATGTTTTTTGGTCTCGCAATTGTGCAGTGTCTCCAACGACGGCGTCGCCGAACCGAGAATGCAGTGGGCATCGGCAATATGGGCCCGCTTGACCGCCACGTCCCGACCATGATACCGCGGCACGGTATCCTGCTTGTAGCTGCCCTCGTGTTCTTCATCTACGACAACCAAACCAAGATTGCTGGCCGGGGCGAAGATCGCCGACCGCGCCCCGATGATAACATCGGCTTTGCTTTTTTTGATGCTTTGCCACTGGGCATTCCGCTGCGGCCCGGACAGTTGCGAATGCAGAATCGCCAGGTTCTCAAACCGGGTGTGGAACCGCTGGACCGTCTGCGCCGTCAGGGCAATCTCCGGCAGCAATACAATCGCCCGCTTGCCCGCCGCGATGCACGCCTGAATCGCCCGGATGTACACCTCTGTCTTGCCGCTGTCGGTCACGCCGTGAAGGACCGAAACGCCAAAACGGTTTTTCTCAATCTCAGTAGAAACAAAATTCAGCGCCTTTTGCTGGTCGTCATTGAGCACGACCTCCTTTGTCTCCAAAGAAAGCCCCTCCGGCACCACCGGCAGCGAGTGCAGCACCTCTTTTTTGGCCATCTTGACGATGCGTTTTCGCACCAGCTGCTTGAGCGGGCCTTCGGTGCATTCGGCCGCTTCCAAAAGAGCTGCTTTGTCCATCGCCGAATCCGCATCAAACGCCTTGGCGTCTTTCAGGATTTCCAGCAGTTGTTTTTGTTTCTTGCTGCTGATGTCGTCGGTATGCTGATCGGCCTCGGCCGTCAGGTACACGACAGTTTTTTTCCTGACCCCGGCGTCTTTTTTCACCGCCGCGGGCACCATCGCCGAGAACACCTGCCCCAGCGGACACACATAGTACTGGCTGATCCACTTCGCCAGTTCCATCAACTGCGCATCCAGCAGCGGCACTTCATCCAATATCGACTTAACGGCTTTCAGCTTAAAAAGCTTGCACTTTTCGATCTTATCGGGGTCGGTAATGAGCCCAACGACAAACGCCTGCAGGAGTTTATTGGCCCTGCCAAACGGCACCTGCACCCGCTGCCCGGGCTCGACATTGCCCATAAACTCCGGCAGCACATAATCAAACAACGAATCCGCCCCCGTATCCAGCGCAACGCGCACAATCAGCCCCTCTACATTCGATGTGTCGTCCAGTTCCCCCCCAAACAAACTTTTCGTCCTGTCTTTTGCCATAACACTGGGAACGCGGGCGTCCCGCCCGCACATTTTTGGCCTGAATGGCTTTTATAACTTAGCCCAGGGCACTTGTCCCGTCATAGCTTTAGCGACGACGGAACGCCCTGGGTTCAATAATCCCATTATCAATCCACGCCCTGAAAGAGCAATATAAATCCTGCAATCCGCCACCACCGCCTGCCGCCCCTTCGGGGCTTTTTATGGGAGAGAGGAT
Source organism: Phycisphaerae bacterium (assembly GCA_029858345.1). GTDB lineage: Bacteria > Planctomycetota > Phycisphaerae > Sedimentisphaerales > Anaerohalosphaeraceae > 4572-13. The sequence continues at coordinate 14,915 of JAOUFG010000003.1, read as the reverse complement.
ACTCCCATTCCGGGGGCTCACGCCGCCCGGCTAATAACCTACCGGACTTTCGGCCCTAATCGAATCTTCCTATTTTTATCAGCGTCCGGACTAAAAAATGTCATTTTATCAATCTTCCTGTGAAACTATCTGTTAATGCCTTTTTAATATCTGACATTGAAAAAATCATTACCATATTTCCATTTGGAAGGTTTGATTTATCTTTGACTTCTTCCCAATAATCAGGACCGGGATGAAAACTATAAGTGTCAATCCAAGGAATCATCGTATCACCAATATAAGACTTATTTTTGAAACAATACGAACCGTTATATATATGGCATTCTCCTCGGCTTTTATAAATAGCCCAAAAGCCACGAATTTTTAGAGTAATGATTTTGTCTACATCATCATTTATATCAGAGAAACGAAGTGTCGATTCCCAGTTTCTTGGAAGCAATTTGACTAAATTTTCTACTGAGATTGCATTTTTTTCCGATTTCAGATAAATTTGATTTATAGCTTCTAATACTGTTGTGTCTTTTTCGACTATAATCCCAAACAATTGATCCCAGAAAACAATCTTTTTGCCTTGTAATATTTTTTTGATTCTTCATCAAAATCGAAAGCAATTTGTTTTATTTTACATACATATGAGTGAAAGATAAGCTTTGGAGGAAGCGGGGCAATTTTTCCAGTGAACAATTGGCAACAGTTAACCCCATTGGTTTCCGCTTTCTTTAATGCATTCTCAGAAAAACCTGAACTTGAATATATTACCCCTGTGCTTGCCGATGTTGAATGAATTTCATTTATAAATGTTCCTATATGGGATATATCTAATTTCCGTATGTAGTCTTTGCAACTTATTAAAATTGTAAGTGGAATATGTCCACCATAGTTTGTTTCAATCCATGCATCGACTTGACGAAAGGTGCCTGTGTCTCTGTCGGGCACCTTGTGGTCAAAGAATACTTGACTATTAGGCGATAACGCCTTCACAAAAGCATATACCGCTTTTTCGAATTGTTTACCTTTTTGGGCCACTCATTTTTCTCTTGTCATGGTGATTATTCATTCACTTTTGTAAACCCCTTCCGATCGGCGTTGTTCGCTTTTTTCGTTAATCTCGGTGTCCTCGCGGTAGTCGATGCCGATTTTTTCGATCAGGGCCTTAAGGTGATCTTTGTGCGGGCACGGGGGTGCGTGGTAGTTGTCTTTGGTGATGCAGGAGGACAGTTGGACGATGATTTTGTCTTTTTCGATGCCCTCTTTCTTTTTGAGCGTGCGTTTGAGCAGCGTCAGCTTGCGGTGCAAGGCCCGGCCGCAGCATCCGCCGCAGGTGATATTGATCACGCGATACTGTTTGTCCGCAGGGTAGTCGGCAAACCCGCCGGTGCGTTCATGAAACGCCTTTTCGCACAAATAGCCGGGGCAGCGCTGCTTGACGATATCACATTGCACAATAACCAAATAATCTTTTTCCAATAGGTCCATGGATTACTCCTGCAAAAATCCGAAGCTGGAAGCTTCGGCCACATTATTTAAGCCCGATGGGCTTTTATATGCGCCTATTTTACGAAAATTTGGACAAATATCGACCCTGATTGTAAATCATTTGTAAAAATAGTCTATAGTCCATTGTCCTTAGTCTATAGGCCTTAAGGGGACATTAAGAGTCTGATAATAAGTATTTGTTTTTACGACCGGCGAATGATATAATTTATGCATGAGAAATTATAAGGATCTGAAAGCGTTTCAGTTGGCAGATGAGCTGGTTTTGATGGTTTATAAGACGACGAACAGTTTTCCGAAAAATGAACTTTTTGGTCTGACCAGTCAACTCAGACGGGCCGTGGTTTCTATTCCCTCGAACATCGTTGAAGGTGCCTCTCGTGATACAGAAGCCGAATTTCTGAGATTTCTCGACATAGCTTATGGTTCCGCATCGGAGCTTGACTATCAAATTTCTTTGGCGTATCGTTTGGAATATATAAAAGAAGTTCAATATGCACCATTAAGAGAAAAAAGTACCGAAACAGCAAAAGTCTTGAATGGTTTAATTCGTTCCCTGCGAAAAAAAACCTAAAGACTCAGGACTATAGACTAAGGACTATCATTATGAAAATAATAAACAAAATCATCATGACCATCGCCGGGCTGTTGCTGATTATCGGGGCGGCGTTGAAATGTCACCAATTGATCGACTCCTGCGTCCCCTCGTGGCAGGACAACCCCACCGGTTTTTGGGAATCGTATGAGTTTTTCCTGATCCAGATCCCGCTGGAGTTCGCCCTCGGGGTGTGGATGGTGTGCGGCCTATTCCGCAAGGCCGCCTGGATCGCCGGAACGCTGGCCTATTTTGGATTTATTTTTGTCACAATCGGTAAATGGGTCACCGGTGCTGAGTCCTGCGGCTGTTTCGGCCAGATCGCGGTCGACCCCAAAATCACCCTGTTCGCGATGGACATCCCCATATTCCTATTGCTGGTAATCTTCCGGCCGAAAGGATACAAACTGCTGCCGCCGCCGTGGCCGAACCTGGCCTGGCTGCTGGTGGTTTTTGTCCCGACCATTGCCCTGATGGTGGCGGCTCCCGCAGCCATGGTCGCATTTCGTCCGGACTGTATCAAGGTTGATGATAAACCGGACCCATCCGCCGCATTAAAATTAGAGGTGTTCAAACTCAAACAGGAACTGTCCGGAAAGGATCAGGAAATTGAATCCCTGAGACAGCAGTTGCTGGCTGCTCAGCAAACTCCTCCCGAGCCGGTTGAGAACGGGACCGCCCAGCAGCCCACTGAAATCGAACCGCCGGTGGTCGACACCAATGACATACCACCCGCCGTCGAGCAGTGGGACTGGCTCCAGTATGTCGTCGAAGACGACGTTCGCCAGCAGATCTCCGAGGGACTGGTGGTTGTGATGATGCACCGCTATGACTGCCCTGTCTGTGAGGATATGGTACCGATCTACAGTGACTATTGCAAAACAATGGCCGAACAGGGAACGGATGCCTTCAAGATCGCGTTTTTGTCAATTCCACCCTATGACGAGGTGGACCATGTCCCCGAGGATACGATCTGCATTAGCGGAAAACTGACCGACGAGCAAAAATGGGAACTGATGAGCCCTGTTGTGGTCCTGCTTTATAATGGGGAACTGCTTAAAACATGGAAAGAAGGCACCGCCCCCGAACCGGAAAACATCCTCGAGGAACTTTAGATCGGTGAAAGTTTTATATACCCTTCAGGGTAGTAAATTCCCGCGAGCAAAGTCGTAACTTACGGTCACTATTCTACATAGCCGCGACCCAACGGGAATTTTCAATCGCGACCACTATAATTACCCGCGGATGATGTCGGCGATTTTCATGAGTCGGCTGATGTTGTCGCGTTCGGCTTCGCCGAGTTTGTCGTAGATGTACTTAATCGTTTCCTTGGTTTCGGGAATGACCACATGCTCCAGCACATTCACACGCCGGCGGGTCGATTGCAGCTCGGTCGCCAAGAGCTGGCACTGCTTTTCCTTTTCGGCCAGCTCGATCAAACTGTCAAATGCCCGCTCCAACGCCCGCAGGGCAATGTCCATCTCGCCGGAAGTGGTGGCGAACCCGTAGCACATGATGTCGCCTTCGATCTCCTTGGCCAGTTGCGGGACCTTCACACTCATGATCGAGGCGAACGTCATCACCAGCTTAAACCGCTTGGTCGGCACTTCCATCGCCGCACGGGTGTGTTCCGGTTCCATCGTGGCACGGGCCATCATAAACCGGCGGGTTGTCTCCAGAAGTTCACGCTCGACTTTGGTTCGCAGACTCTTGAGGTCACGGGCGATCTGTACCAGCTGGCGGCAGATCTCGTCACGCTTTTCGCTGAGAAGACGGTGACCGCGCAGCGCCAGCCCCACCCGCTTTCGCAGTGAGAGCAATTCCATTCGTGTTGCGTTGACATTCTGAAGCATCTTATAATTCCATTATTTTAAACCACGGTTTTCGCGGATTTACGCGGAAACATATTTATTAAAAAAATCCGTGCTAATCCGTGTAATCCGCGGTTAGTTCTTCTTTCTGAACTGCGGCATGTATTTGTCGATCAGTTCCTTGTCGATACGTTTGAGTTCGGCGTCGTCGAACATACTCAGCAGTTCCCATCCCAGGTCCAGCGTGGTCATCACATCGCGGTTCTCGTAGTACCCCTGCGAGATATAGCGGCCCTCAAACTCATTGGCAAACCGCATATATTTCTGGTCCTCTTCGGACAGGGCCGCTTCGCCGAGAATCGTCGCCAGTTCCTGTGCTTCCTTGCCGCGGGCATATCCGGCATACAGTTGGTTATACAGCGACGCATGATCCTCGCGCGTCTTGTCCGGGCCAATGCCTTTGTCCTTCAGACGCGACAGTGACGGCAGCACATCCACCGGCGGCGATACCGCCTTACGGTGCAGCGAGCGGCTCATAATGATCTGGCCCTCGGTGATATAACCGGTCAGGTCCGGCACCGGGTGCGTCTTGTCATCTTCGGGCATCGTCAGCACCGGCACCATCGTGATCGAGCCGGTTTTGCCCTTGACGCGGCCGGCTCGTTCATAAATCGTCGCCAGGTCAGTATAGAGATAGCCCGGGAAACCACGCCGGCCGGGGACCTCTTTACGAGCGGCGGAAATCTCGCGCAACGCCTGGCAGTAGTTGGTCATGTCGTTGAGAATCACCAATACGTGCATGTCTTCCTCGAACGCCAGGTACTCTGCGGCCGTCAGCGCCACACGCGGCGCCGCGATACGCTCGATCGCCGGGTCGTTGGCCAGATTGATAAACAGCACCGCACGTTCGATCGCGCCGGTGTTGGTCAAGTCGTTAATGAAAAACTGTGCCGCGTCAAAGGTAATGCCCATCGCCGCAAAGACGACCGCAAACGATTCCCCCTTGCCGCGAACCGATGCCTGACGGGCCAACTGTGCCGTGATTTCATCATGCGGCAGACCCGAGCCGGAGAAAATCGGCAGTTTCTGGCCGCGAACCAGCGGGTTCAACCCGTCAATCGTGCTGATGCCGGTCTGAATAAACTCATTCGGATAGTCCCGCGCATAAGGGTTGATGGGATTGCCGTTGATGTTCATTTTCATCTTGGGAATAATCTTCGGGCCGTTATCAATCGGAACACCGGTGCCGCTGAAGACGCGGCCGAGAATGTCGGGCGAAACCCCTAATTCCATCGGCTTGCCCAGAAAGCGAACCGTTGTCTGACTGACATTGATTCCGGAAGTGCCTTCGAAGACCTGCACCATCACCTTGTCGCCTTCGACCTGCAGGATCTGGCCGTGGCGCATCGAGCCGTCACCCAGTTCAATGTCCACAATGTGACCGTACTTGGCATTCTCGACACCTTCGACCATCATCAGCGGGCCGGAAATCTCATAAACCGTTTTATATTCTTTCAGCATTTAATAACTCCTGTTTACCGTAAGAGTTCACACTTTCGTGTGTCATAATGTCACACGAAACAAGCTAAAGCTTGAACTCTTACATGACTTTCGCATTTTGCTACATTTTTTCGATTATGCAGTTACTGCCGCTTGCAGTTCTTTCATCTGCCGGTCAACTTCATCTTTGATCGCAGCAACCTGTTCAACCTTTTCGTTATCAATATATTTCGCACGGGCAATATCCTCACGAACCCGCAGCTTGAAGATGTCCGCGGTTTCAACACCCTGTTCTATCGCATTCAATCCTGCCTGATGGAAATGAAGAATCAATTTAATCATCTCGTGCTGTTTTTCAATCGGCGTAAAGGTATCAACCTTATGGAACGCGTTCTGGTGCAGGAAGTCTTCGCGAATGCTCTTGGATGTTTCGAGCGTCATCCGGTCCTGGGCGCTGATGGATTCAGCGCCGACAAGACGAACGATCTCGACCAGTTGCGATTCCTGTTCAAGCAGGTTCATCGCCTGCTGCATCATGTCCGCAAATTCTTTACCCATCGCCTTGTCTTCGAATGAATCGGCAATATACTGTTTGTAAAACGAATAACTGGTCAGCCAGTCAATCGCCGGGAAGTGACGCTGCTGAGCCAGCCGGGCCTGCAGCGACCAGAACACCTTAACGACCTGCAAGGTGGCCTGCACCACGGTGTCCGACAGGTCGCCGCCGGGCGGGCTGACCGCACCGATGACGGAAACCGCGCCGTTACGTTGCGGCGAGCCGGCACATTCAACCAGACCCGCACGCTCATAGAACGATGCGATACGGGCGCCCAGATAGGCCGGGTACCCTTCTTCCGCAGGCATTTCTTCCAAACGCGTTGAAATTTCACGCATGGCTTCAGCCCAACGAGACGTACTGTCAGCCATCAACGCCACCGAGCAGCCCATATCGCGGAAGTATTCGGCAATCGTAATACCGGTGTAAACGCTTGCTTCACGCGCGGCCACCGGCATGTCGGAGGTGTTGGCGATTAAGACAACACGTTTCATCAGCGGTTCGCCGGAATGCGGGTCCACCAGCTCCGGAAACTCCATCAGTACGTCAGTCATCTCGTTGCCGCGTTCGCCGCAGCCGACATAGACCACGACGTCCGCGTCGATCCACTTGGCTAACTGGTGCTGAACGACTGTTTTACCCGTGCCGAACGGTCCCGGCACACAGGCGGTTCCGCCCCGTGCCAGCGGGAAGAACGCATCGACCACACGCTGGCCCGTCACCAGCACCTGGTTCGGTGCGAGTCGTTGGCTGTTCGGTCTCGGATGACGCACGGGCCATTTTTGCATCAGCTTCAGTTCGGTCTTATTCCCATTCGCATCAGTCACGGTACCGATGACCTCATCGACGGCATAGTCACCTTCGCTAAGGCCTTCGAGCCTGCCGGAAGCTTTCGGGGGAACCATGATCTTATGATTGACCAGGGTGGACTCGACGACTTCACCGACGATGTCACCGGCGGAGACGTCGCTGCCGTTTTCGGCCGTCGGGGTAAAGTGCCACTTTGTGTCGCGCTTCAGACCGGGAATATCACTGCCCCGCTTGATGAAGCTGCCCTGTGCCTCGACCAACTGATCCAGCGGACGCTGAATGCCGTCATAGATACTGGAGATCAGCCCGGGGCCAAGTTCCACGCTCAACGGGGCGCCGGTATTGACCACTACTTCGCCGGGGCCGATACCGACCGTGTCCTCGTATACCTGGATACTGGCACGATCCCCCTGCAGTTCGACAATCTCACCGATCAGGTTTTCCGCACCGACGCGAACGACGTCGTACATACGCGCGCCGATCATACCCTCGGCCACAACCACCGGCCCCGCCACCTTAATTATTTTCCCATTTTTGAATTCAGCCATCATAAAACCTTTTTAATGATAGATTCTTAATTTTTAAGAATATTAATTCCCGTCGCCATGATTAGCATTTTACCCAACGCTTCTGTCGCAATGCCCTCCGGCTCAGTCGTAAACGGCACCACAACCACACACGGTGTCGCATCATGCGCCTTTTCCTCAAAGATAACGTGTGCGGAACGGGCGATATTTTCTGCGACCACCACCAGGGCGTACTTTTCCTTGAGAATGGAAGCGGCCTTTTCCTGCACCTGCTCTGCATCCGGTTCGGTCGGAAACGTATCCAGACCCAACGCCGCAAAGGGCATCACAAAATCGGCACTGCCTAAGACCGCCGCTTTGCCTTCCATTTCAATTTACCTTTCTGTTGTATTAACCACGGATTTCACGGATTAACACAGATTATTTATAACATTTATGAATCCGCGAAAATCTGCGAAATCCGCAGTTTCGTTTTTACGATATCCACTCGCCAAGACGGTCCAACAGCAGCTTGGCGTCCAGGCCATTTTTTTTGCCGACCAGCATCATTCGCACCGTGCGAATCTCGGTCTCTTTCATTAAAAAGTACGCAATCACCGGTTGCGGCCCGGCCGCGATACATCGCGTTATTTTCAAAAATCCTATCACGAAATCTTCGCATCCTTTTTCCAGTTTCAGGAAAGACTGCTCGTGACGCAAATACGGGATTGATGCTTCCAACAGTTCATAATACGGTGTCACGTAAAACACCTGACCGATGGATTCATAACCCACTTCCAAGCCCTGTTTGAACTTGTCGGTTTCGACATAGCCGTCAGGAATAAAAAGGGCTGTTTCTTCCAGGCGATTTGCCATCTTCAGACGGAGCATCGTACGAATATTATTCAGGTCGATCTGAAGCCGAACCAAGGATAACATAAATGTCAGCGTAGACTTCTTAGCCTGTTTGACGCGCCAGGCGGCTTCCACGCGGTCGAGTTCATAATCAATTCGCCGAATATCCTTGTCCTGATAGTAACCCAAGACAGCCGCCTCAACTCCATCCTGTAAATAAGCGGGAAAACGCTCATAGTTTTCCTCTTCAAATATCTCTTCAAATTCTTCAACAGGCACATTCCCCTCCTTGCTGTAATCCAGCCCCAGTGGTTTCTCTGTAACCACACGCCGGACTGCCAAACGCATATTCGTAAAATCCTCGTGCATCCTGAAGAATTCAACAACGTGTTGATCCAGTATGAAATCGCCAAACAACCGACGGATGTCGCTGCGACGCTCTATCAGCATCTGCTCAATCTCATCAGACGTCGCTTTCGCACCCACCGCATACTCCGTACCGGCCAGCAGTTCCGCCGCTTCGGCAAACGAACCGGCATTGGTCATATCCACGAACGTGCCGCGCGGAATCATCGACAGTTCCAATCCCCGCACCTTCGCCGTCGGATACGCATACCGCCAATCCTCCGGCCCGACCGGCGGATAGCGGTAAAAATCAATCTCGGTTTTCAAGGCAATTGCCAATTTCTATATCCGTTTTTCTGTTTAGAACCACGAATTAACACGAATATACACGAATTATTTTTTTAGTGTTCATTCGTGTTAATTAGTGGTTCTAATTGCGTCTTCACGCAAAAAGTTCCTGTGAAAGCTCAATTTCCATACGCTCCCGAAGCGATTCAATCAGTACATCCGTGCTGGCATTGATCTGCACCTTGCCGCGGGAAAGGATAAATCCGCCCGTGATATCCGCGCGCCGGCTGCCGAGACGAAGGTTTCTCTTAAAGCCGGAGTTCAACTGACGATTCATCTGGGTGATGAACCGCTCATTGATCCGGCTTTCATTTTTGCCGACAATGACTTCTTCGTCGCCGGTTTCGACGGCTTTCTTCAGCAGAGTCGTCATCAGTGAGAGGTATTGATCATCCGGCAGTTTATTGACAGCGGCGTTGGCTTTTTCAAAAACCTCGTCAAGAATCGCACCTTTCGCCGCCAGAGTCTGCTTGGCATTGGCCATACGCGCGTTAGCCAGCATCCGCTGAAGTTTGTCTTCGGCCGCCGCCTCGGCCAGTCGGCCGGTTTCGGCGTCAAAATCCGTCATCTCGTTTTCAAGCTGAGACATCTGTTCGGCCGCTTTCGCTTTCGCGTCATGGACAATCTTCTCGGCCTTGGCATTCGCTTCGGCGAGAATCTTTTTTACTACCTGTTCAGCGTTCATTGATTGTACCCAAATATAATTTGAAACGACTGTTTATGGCTTCCGAGACTAACCAACATTGATTCCCATCATGATAATCAGCAAGGAAATCAAAAAGCCCAGAATGGCATACAACTCCACCATCGCCGAGTATACCACACCGGCCTTGAACGCCATTTCCGGTCGCTTGGCCGTCATGAGGATCGCTGCCGCACCGGTTCGGCCCTGCAGGATCGCACTAAACAGACCGCTGACTCCCACCGGCAGGCAGGCCATAAAGATCGCCGCCCCCTGAGACCAAGTGACCGCAGAGACTTCGCCGCCGAACATATTCAGCTTGATCATTACGAACAGACCAACCACGAATCCATAAATTCCCTGCGTACTGGGCAGTACCACCAGAAGCATCAGTGAACCGTATCGTTCCGGTTTCTCACTCAGTACCGCTGCGGCGCTCTTGCTGGCTGTCGCCAGACCAATCGACGACCCAATCCCCGCCAGGAAAACCGCTACAGCCGCTCCCAACAACGTAAATGTCAAACCCATTGATTCCAAAGCCATAAAAAAGTCCTTTCAATCCATGACAAAAATTTGTCTTTTACATTTCTTTACAGTTTACTCGCAAAAACTATTTTTTGATGTCAATGTAACGATACGTATTCTGAAACGGCTTAAAATTTCGACCGCCACCGGTAAAAAACTTGGGAAAGAATTCGACAAACTGAAGCCGCATACTATGAACAAACGCTCCCAGCGCCGACAGCGCCAGATTAAGCGCATGGAAGGCGACAAACACAAGAGCGCCCAGCAGCCAGCCAACATAAGGGATGTCAGCAGCCAGCTTCGTTAACACATTCGTGGCCATTCCAAAACCGGTACCGACCATTCCCAGCGCCATCAGACGCACATAACTGAGGACGTCACCCATATAAAACACGGTGCTGAAAAGCTGAAAAACGCCCATCCCCAGGCGTCCCGTCAGCCCCATACCCCGGCCGCTGAAGAACAGGATCAGCGTGGCAAACCCCATCGCAGCATAACCTGCGGGCCTGGCAAATCCAGCCGAAAGAATCCCTCCCTTGGATAATCCCAACAGCAAAAAACAATTCAGCATGCCGATCCATGTCAATTGGTCGAATATCGCCGCAGCAATATCTTTCTTTAGCAGATTCGCAAAAAAGGCAACAAACAGCCCCACTTGGATCTGCAGGTATCCTAATCCCAATGAAAGCACGAAAAAGGTCATCGGCTTCGTCATCGGATCAAACAGCATTATCTTTTCGCGTGCACCGTTAAGCACTTTTTGCACGCCGGAGCCGGCAGGCAAAAGAGCCGTAACCGCATCACCGAACCAGCTTCCCGTAATTGCACCGGCAACAATCGTCATCACGCCGCAGACGGCCATCATCCAATACATTCGTTTGTTGCCGCGGATTTTTTTCAAAACCCAGGCCAACAAAGCCACCATGATAATTCCATAAGCGGCATCATTCAGACACAGACCGAAAAAGATTGCAAAAAACGGTGCAAGAAATACCGTCGGATCAACAGAACTCGGGCTGGGCATCCCGTAAAGTCGTGTAATCGCTTCAAATGGCCGTACATAAGGGGGATTTTCGATTTCCATCGGCGGTTCCTCATCCGGTCCGGGTTCGATCGGAGCGACATTGCATGCGTCAAATCCCGCCACCAGTTTTTCCAGTGCGGGGTAGTCTTTCTTTTTGACCCAGCTTTCAAAGAAAACGACGTTATCTGAGGCGGGAGCACCTGAATGAGTACTCGCACGATGATGAAGATTCTGCAGATGATCAAACAGAATCTGAAGTTTCAGTTTGTCTTCGGCCAATCGGCCGGCCTTTGCTGCCAGTTCGGCCTGTTCGTTCTTAATTTCCTGCAGTCGCTGCCGAATCCGTACAGTTCTGTCATTCACCAATCCGCTGACGTCCTCAAATGAAACGGTTTCAAACTCCACCGACCGCAGGGCCTTCTGGACATTCGCCGCCGACTCATTGAGACAAACAACGATACAGGCCTCCACCCGGTGGTGAGTCGCCACTTTTTCAACAGCGGCACCTAATTCGGAAAGTTTTTCACAGGCAGCATCAAAATGTTGTTCGGCGATCAACCCGGCAAAAGTCGTCGACGTACCCAATCCATACAAATCCTCAACGGGGATCGACAATGACTTCCAAGGGAGCAGCTTTTCCAGAAATGTCATATTGTAGTCGGCCTCGATGGTTAGTTTTTCCATCTGGCGGCTGACAACATCGATCTCATCCAAAAGTTTTTGCGTATCTTCGGCAGAAATCACACGAAGATACATATTGCTGTCAACTTCAATCATCGGGGCAAATACGCTTGTTTGCTCTTTGCCTGCATGGGGTCGTAAGAACGCAATGGCCTCTTCAATGCGGGCAAGAATGTCTTCGAATTCGCGATGCCCCCGGAATTCCACCGTTAATTCGGGCCACTCAAGGCAAATCAATGCGTGCTCTGTGCCTAATATCTCGGCAATCCCGGCTTTTTGCAGCGTTTCCAGCAATTCGACTGACTGGCTGCAGTGAGCAACGATCATCACTTTTTGCATGGGTACAATAGCCATTTAGAATTTCATACTGTTTATCAAATGTGATTCGTTATGATAATAGTTTAAGGATATTAGATTCTCAAACGAAGGCAGGCAAATCTCCAGGGCCTCCAAATCAGCGGTTATGAGGCCTGCTGTAAACGTGAAAGCACGTTTTCGACACAACTCTTGATTTTTGCCGAACTGGATTCTTTCAGGGCCGAGATGCTCTCGGATCCGTCCTGAATGATTTGTTCGGCCTGCGACTTGCCTTCCTGTTCGGCCCGGCTCACAGCGTCCTCAATCGCCTGGGTTCGACGCTGCTGGGACTTTTTAAGAAGGTCGTCACGGTGTTTTTTGGCCTCTTCCAGAATTAAACCGGCATCCTGACCGGCCTTTTCGATAATGTCTTTGGCCTGTTTTTCCGCATCTTTTATTTGTTTTATGAGTTCCATTATTGATTCCGGCAATAAATGTTCATATTTAGGTTTAGCGAAACCCGCATACAATCCCTGTCACACAAGAAAGGCCTATTCAACAAAAAAGACATCCCCTTGTCCAGAGAAATGTCTGTAAAAATCCGGACCATTATTTATAAAACCCCCCTTTTTAATACTACGATATGGCTTTTTCGATAAGATTCTTTTCCTCCATTGCCATCACTACTAAATCAGCGATTTGCTCGTTCCTAAACATCGCATTGTCAAAAACCAGGTTAAAAGCCGGTTCCCTGGGATTTTGACGCTCGTAAATCGCTCTCAAAAGCTCCCTTTCTTTCTCAATTTTCTCGATTTTGGCAATGGCCGCCTGTTTTTCGAGATTTTCCCGGCGGCAAATCCGAGCGATTCGCCAATCTCTCGGGGCTTCCACCCGGATACTGAGTCCATTGGCAAGGTCCCCCGTCGCGGCGGTACCGCCTTGGCCGAGAATCACCGCATGCCCCTCGAAAGCAATCGTTCGGACCATCATGGTGATCTTATTTCGAACCTCGTATCCGTCCGGAATACTGCCTTTCCGGAGTCCTCTCAGGAAATCCTTCAAAAGACTGGGTTTGGATTTCCGCTCTTTTTCGAGGATTTCCTCCGCCAAACCCGTGTCTTCGGCCAATTGTTTCAGCAGTTCCTTCTTGTAAAACTTCCATCGCTGCTGCTCGTCGCGCTCGTTGAGCTTGGCAATGAGAATCTCGCCCAACTCAATCCCCCCGCAGCCCCATTGGCGCGACAGGGTAATATACGGCCCCGGCTCCTTTTTCGTACCAATATCGTCCAAATGATCCCGTAAATAAGATGAAATCGTCGGTTTTGTCATCGCTTCATCCTTTCCAATGAATCCCGCCAACAGTTATCTGCCCGTTTAATATACCGTCGCATCCCGCAATCTGCAAGTCCCTGCATCACGGAGTGTATCAAAAACACACAAAATATCTGCATTTATACGGAATCACGATTGAAATTTCCCGTTTCTGCGCGGCTATGTAGCGCTGTCCCGATACATCGGGATAAGTTACGAGCTTACTCGCGGGTTTCAATCTATCGGGATACTGCCCTGAAGGGTACAGTTGCTTTTTGTAAAGGGCGGAGCAAAATCGCGGTGGGTTCAGGGACGGGATAAAACTGCCCATTTCCGAGTCATTTCTGCAAGAATCTATCATTCTTAAAAAGTTAAGGGCACCTCTAAAAATTCAAATTCCACAATGCCAATGCCGCGTTTTTATCCCGTCACTGTCGTTCCGGGCTTTTGTTTTCCACATTTTTAGAGGTTGCCTTAAGAAAAGGTATCTGGGAAACAGAGAATAGAGCCGTCTGTTCCAGATAGCCACCGAATCCAACGGTTGGATTCGAAAATCATTGTGCAACAGGCTCAGAGTTTCCTGTTATTCATGGTTGTTTGGGATACAAAACGATGGTTCATAGCGTCGTTTCAGATTTAGCAGCCATTGCTTGCAGAGTATATTTCGGCTGTCTCTGGAAGAATTCGCCGGTTTAATCCAGAAGTGATCGGATCTTTTCTTCGAGTTTATCGTCTTCTTTAGTCGAACCAGACTGACTTCCTTCGGTACCGCCCAAGACGTTATAGCTTTCCAGAATGGGCAATGGGTCAAAAGACATCCATGTCGGCACGCTTGCGAGCATGCTGGCGACCAAAGCGCCGCTATTCATCAGCCATGTGATGTAGCCCGCAGAAAACACACCAGCGACAACAACGGTGGAACTCATCGTAATCTGGCCGATACGGATATCTTGTTTGTTTTTAGCTTCCATTTCTTCCAGGGAACTGCTGACCTGTTCTTGCCACTGAGGATTCACTTTCTCGACCCGGTATTTCGGGTCGAATGCGGCAGCGGACATCTTCTCAGGTGTCGGGTCACGCTTATCTTTAGCATTTCCTGTTTTCCTGTTTTCAGTGTCAGCGTTGTCCTTGCCGGATTCGTCTTTTTCATCTGCAGCTTCAGAATCAGAGGGTTGTTCTCCGCCATCCGTATTGTCGGCACTAGCGTCTGTGGAGGTTTCATAGTCCGGGGCCGTACCAAAGGTCAGTATGCTCGTATTGGTGTTAATGCTGAACAGAGCCGTATCGGCTCCACCGGTAATAGTGAATGTCGGCGTGTCAGTATCGGCATCGGTCGCGGTAACAGTTGTTGCAACGGTCTGGTTCTCGGCAGCATTAACGCCCGCTGTCGTGTCGTCGTCATCAGAGGTGTTTACAGGGTCGTCATTGATGTTGGTTACGGTAACCGTGATCGTCTGGACATCCGTATTGGTGCCGTCAGAGGCGGTGACCTCGACGATGTATGTATTATTGCTGTCGGAGTCCGTCGGGGTCTCATAGTCCGGGGCCGCACTGAAGGTCAGTACGCCGCTGGTA
>JAOUFG010000140.1 GCA_029858345.1 Phycisphaerae bacterium | reverse complement strand
ATTTCTTGTTTTCGTATTTCAAATCGTCGCTCCATGACTTTTCCTTTCCATGGGGACTATTCCCCTGGAAAGTTATTCGTATAAATGACTTACAAAACTTTAATTATGTTGGACAGTAAAATTAGTATAAAGGAGATATATAGATGTGTGAATGTTGTAACGGCAAGAAAGATATTTACCTGCCTGAGATGTGCACGATCACCAAGCGTCGGATGCTCAACGGCACCGAGCTTTATATGCACATTGAAAAAGATTCAGGTGAGGATTTTGACTATATCCCCGGCCAGTTTGTGGAAGTGTCAATTGCAGGCATCGGCGAAGCCCCGATCTCGATCTCATCCTCACCGACGCAGAAGGGTATGGAACTGGTCGTCCGCAAAGTCGGCAGCTTAACCAAAGTCATCCACAAAATGGAAGTCGGCGACAAACTCGGCATCCGCGGCCCCTATGGCTCAACCTACCCGGTCGAATCGGCCAAAGGCAGGGATTTGGTCTTTATCTGCGGCGGCATCGGGTTGGTGCCCCAGCGGTCCTTCATCCGCTACGCCCTGGACAACCGTGCCGATTACGGAAACATCACCGTTCTCATCGGCACCAAATGCCACGACATGCGGCTGTTCCGTGAAGAAATTGCGATGTGGGAAGAACACGACGACATGACCGTCATGGAAACCATTGATGAGGCCCATGACTGCTGGAACGGCAACGTCGGCGTCGTCACCACGCTGATTCCCAAGATCGAAAGCGACCTGCCGAAAAGCCAGGTCCTCATCTGCGGCCCGCCCATTATGTACAAATTCGTGCTGATGGCACTGGCTGAAGCGGATGTGCCGAAAGATAAGATTTTTGTCAACCTGGAACGACGAATGAAATGCGGTGTCGGAAAATGCGGCCACTGCCAGATGAACGAACATTACGTTTGTCAGGACGGTCCGGTTTTCCGTTACAGCGATTTGGCCGATGTGCCGGAGGCGATCTAATATGAGTAAACCAAGAGTAGCGATATTCGATTTTGCATGTTGTGAAGGCTGTCAATTACAGATTGTCAACCTTGAAGAAGATATCCTGAAACTGATCGACGTTGTCGACGTGGTCGAATGGCGAGAAGCCATGAGCGAGCAAAGCCACGAATACGACATCGCCATCATCGAGGGGTCCATCACCCGCGAAGAAGACGCCAAGCGGCTGGAAGTGATCCGCAGCCGGGCCAAAATCCTCATCGCACTGGGCGCCTGTGCCACCATCGGCGGCGTCAACAAGATAAAGAACAACTTTGACTCGAATGAAGTCAGAGAATGCGTTTACGGCGAAGACGGACAGATGCCGCACCTGAACACCTATAACACCAAGGCCATCGATGAAGTGGTCGAAGTCGATTTCAAGATTCACGGCTGCCCGATCGAAGGCTCAGAATTCGCACAGGTTATTCGTTCACTGCTGGTCGGTAAGGCGCCATTCGTACCGGACTATCCGGTCTGCGTCGAATGCAAGGCCCGTGAAACCATCTGCCGGTATGAATACAACGAGATTTGCCTGGGCCCGATCACCCGTGCCGGGTGCAATGCACCCTGTCCGACGGCGGGTTGGCGCTGCTTCGGCTGCCGCGGCCTGGTGG
The DNA here is from genome assembly GCA_029858345.1 of Phycisphaerae bacterium. GTDB lineage: Bacteria > Planctomycetota > Phycisphaerae > Sedimentisphaerales > Anaerohalosphaeraceae > 4572-13. The sequence goes on along the minus strand of JAOUFG010000140.1, from coordinate 4,405 downwards.
ATAACCCGAACGTGGACGCCGCCAAAGAGGTCATGGATACCTACGGTTTGACCGTCGATGACCTGAAACAGAAAATGGTATTATTCAACACAAAATAACAGAGCCGCGACAGTAATGGAGCGGGCATAACATTAAATAACAGAGGCCATAAAATGACTAAAGATATCAACATTAATGTACATCACATTACCCGCGTGGAGGGTCACGGCAACATCGTGGTCAACATCAAAGACGGGACCATCGAAAAATGCGAATGGCAGGTCCCCGAGGCCCCGCGTTTCTTCGAGGCGATGGTTCGCGGCCGCCGCTATGACGACATCCAGACGATTGTCTCGCGTATCTGCGGCATTTGTTCGATCTCGCACTCACTGGTGGCCACCAAGGCCGTTGAAGACGCCCTTGGACTGGAAGTCACCGAGCAAACCGATCTGGTCCGTCATCTGATGCACTACTCCGAGCAGCTCCAAAGCCACACACTGCACGTTGGTTATCTGGCAGCGCCGGATTTGTTTGGCGAAAAATCTGTTGTACCGCTGGTGCCCAAAGCCACCGAGATTGTCCTGAAAATCGTCAAAGCCCATCGCGTCGCCAACCAGATGTCCGCCGTGCTCGCCGGCCGTATCACACACCCGATCACGCTAACCCCCGGCGGCATGACAAAAGTACCGACTGAACAGGAGCTGCGGGATTTGAAAGCAACATTGGAAGATTGCGTACCGGATCTGGTGGATATCTGCAAGGCCGTTCTCAGTGTCGCCGGTAATCTGCCTGCATTCGACCGTGATACCGAATATGTTTCACTCAAGCAAACAAATCCGCTGTACAAGAGAACGCTCACCGAATACTCCTTCTATCATGGCGACATCACCAGCACCGACTGCAACGGCGACGGCGACATGCCCGTCAATAAGTGGGAAAGCGTTGCCAACGAATACGTCGTGCCGCAGTCGACCGCCAAGTGGTGCAAATGGCATCGGGATTCATACTTCGCAGGTGCGATCGCCCGTTACAAAAACCAACGCGAATTCCTCAGCCCGCTGGCGAAGGAAGTGGAAAAGATGTTCGGCATGACCGTTGACAACGTCAACCCGTATATGAATAACGTCTGTCAATTGATCGAAGCCGCTCACGTCGTCGAGGCCTCGCTGGAAATCATCGACAAGCTGCTCACCAAGGGAACCAAGTTCGAGAAGGTCAACGTGACGCCGAAGGCCGGCCGCGGCTATGCAGCCATTGAAGCGCCGCGCGGCATCCTGTTCCACGCGTATGAGTTCGATAAGAACGGCGAGTGCACCTGGGGCAACTGCTGCATCCCGACCAACCAGAACCATGCGAACATCCAGAAAGATTTCGAAAAGCTGGTTCCGCAGTTCATGGGCGAAGGCGAAGATGCTCTGCGTCAGAAAATGGAAATGCTGGTCCGTGCCTATGACCCCTGTATCTCCTGCTCGACCCACATGCTTAATGTCGAATTCGTGAAATAACAACCGTCGCATAAAGCGGCATCCGATATTCACCTTTGACGATTGCACCGTGAAAAAAAGCCCCGGCTAACCCCGGGGCTTTTACCTTTTCATCCTGAAATTATTTACCTATAATGGAAAAACAGTACCCCGAGGGGGTCCGGATAGCACATTTTTGAGATGAATATGAAACCTATCATTGTCGTTGGTCTGGGCAATCCGCTGATGGCCGATGAAGGCATCGGCGTTGTGCTGGTTGAGGAACTGAGCAAACTGGCCGCGGCGGGGAAACTGCCCACAGCAGGCGTCGAATACTATGACGGCGGCTGCGGCGGCATGTACCTGCTGCACACCATCGCCGACCGCAAAAAAGCCGTCCTCATCGACTGTTGCCTCATGGGCACCGAGCCCGGCACCATCCGCCGCTTCACCCCGGACGACGTGGCCAGCGTCAAGCAGATGGCCCATTTGTCCCTGCATGAGGTCGACATCCTCAAGGTCATCGAGCTGGCCAAAGAAATCGGCTCCTGCCCCGACGAAATCGTCATTTTCGGCATCGAACCGGTCGCCATCACCCAGCAATTACACCTGAATGAGCCGTTGCAGTCCAAAATCCCCGACTATATTGCCGCCATCGAAACAGAATTACTGCTGACCGATAACCGTTGACTGATAATTCCGTTTGCCTATAATATATAATCGGTCTTCCGACAGAGTCGGAAACCCACCTTCGCTATTCTACTTCGCATAAAGCCACGCACTTCAGTCCGGCAATGTCGCCGCGGTGAAGGCAAGATACCCGCGTTCCCAGTACGACGCCTGCACCTTTTGGGTTGCATTTGAGGGGCGGATGTGTATAATCACTTGCCCGAATGTATATGAATCACAGATACTAATCCAAAAAGATACGAAAGGTCTGAAAAATCATGGCAAATGCAGTTGTCAGTCAATCCGGCGGGCCGACCGGTGTCATCAATGCCTCACTGGTGGGCGTAATCGGTGAAGCCCTCAAACACAAAGAAATCGAAAATATCTATGGCGGCGTGCATGCGGTCGCCGGTATCGTCGAGGAAAAGTTCGTTGATTTGCGACAATTATCCGTCAAGACCCTTGAAACGGTTTCATTTTCACCGTCCTCGGCACTGGGTTCCAGCCGGGATAAACCGGATGCCGAATACTGCCAGCGCGTGCTGGACGTGTTCAAGAAGCACGACATCAAGTATTTCTACTACATTGGCGGTAACGATTCGGCCAACACCTGCTACCTCATCAACGAGATGGCGATGAAGACCGGTTACAACTTCAAGGCTTTTCATGTTCCTAAGACCGTTGACAATGACCTGCTCGTGACCGACCACTGCCCCGGTTTTGGTACCGCGGGCAAGTTTGTTGCATGTGCTCTCATGGGCGATGACTTGGACAACAGGGCGCTGCCGGGAATCAAGATCGACGTGATCATGGGACGCCATGCGGGCTTTTTGACAGGGGCCGCGGCACTGGCCAAGCAGCGTGAGGACGATGGGCCTCACCTGATTTACATCCCCGAACGTCCCGTTTCAATGGATAAAATGCTTGCGGAAGTCGAAGCCTGCTATTCCAAGTATGGCCGCTGCGTCATCGCCGTCAGCGAAGGTATTGGTGATGTTGACGGTGCTACCTGGGCGGAAAAGCTGGCTGAGAATGCCGAACGGGACGCTCATGGTAATGTCCAGCTTTCCGGCACCGGTGCACTGGCTGATTTCCTGGCCGGACAGATCAGAAGCAACCTCAAAATCAAACGCGTTCGCGCGGACACCTTTGGTTATCTGCAGCGCAGTTTTGCGGGATTGCAATCAGAAACTGATCATGAAGAAGCTCTCCAATGCGGTCGCGAAGCAGTGAAGATGTCCCTACAATACGATAATGGTTCAGTGGCGATGAAACGTACCGGCAATGGCGACAACTACGGTGTCGAATACTTCCGCACAGACTTGTCAAGCGTTGCTGAGCACACCAAGAGCGTGCCGGATGAGTTCATCAATGCCGACGGCAACGGCATGACAGACGCTTTTGTCGAATACGCCAAGCCGCTGGTTGGAAAGCTGCCTCAGACCGAGTACCTGGGCAATCTGCCGAAAGTGTAATGCAGTTAGCAGTAATCAGTTAACAGTGAAAATTCAGACGCCCGGCGAAAGACCCGCCGGACGTTTATTTTATGTTTTATACAGAGCAGGAGCGTCTTAGATTTTCTCGTTGAAGAAACAGAACGGCATTTTCAGATGCTCAATGACGCTTTTAAGAACTATAAAGCCAGTTTTTCTTAATGTTGCGAGGCCGGCTAAATGCAACACGGTTTATCCGGAATAGCTCGGTTTTCGGAAAAAATTATTTTTTGTTCAAACAAGTTATTCCGTTTCTTCGTAAATATCCGAAAGTAGGTTTAAACTAACCCTTGAAAGAACAAACGAAAGGATGAAACAATGAAAAAGATAGCTGTTTTTTTGATTGCAGTAATAGTTTTAACGTCGTTACCTGTTTTCGCCTGCGGCGGTTCCGGGTGCAACAAAGACAAGGACAAAGATAAAGATAAAGGCGATCAGGCGTTTACCGTGAACGCACAAGACCTTTGCGGAGGGGGCGGCTGTAAAAAGCCCAAACCTGAGCCGGAACCCGAACCACAATGCGGCGGTTCCGGATGCGACAAAGACAAAGATAAAGACAAAGACGAAACAAAAACCTAATCATCCTTCTTTCGTGAACCAGAACACCGCGATTCGGTGACCATCATCCCCGATTGCGGTGTTTTTTTGTCCGCATTAAAAGAATAATACCAGTTCTATAGCAATTGAAGTTTTCGTATATCGTCAGCCGATAGATGTTATATGAATCCTTATCCAATTGAATTACGCCAACGTGTGCTTGATGCAGTGGACAATAAACTCGGCACTCAACAGGAGATAGCA
>JAOUFG010000139.1 GCA_029858345.1 Phycisphaerae bacterium | reverse complement strand
GGCTGGGCCTTCCGCGAGCAGTACACCGAAAGCGGCGTTTCGTTTGTCTTCTATAAACCCACCGCCGCTGCGGCCGCATCCCGGTCAACCGCCTCCCCGACCATCCTGCACGATCTGCACGCACCGGCCGTAGGTGAAAACATTGCCGCCGCTGTTTATGAAGGCCGCAAGATGTGCTGCGATGCCGAGATGATCGAAGACATCGCCGCCGTGGTCAACAATCCGCTGGGCCTGGGCGCACCGGTCCGGTTCGAGTTCACCGCCGAGCTGGTTCCCGCCTGGGACGACACCGATCTGACCCCGGACACGAATAACCTGTTCTTTACCGAGAATGAGCTGCTCGAAGACACCAACCCGGACCAGTACACATTTTACAAGTATTATCACACGCGCGGCAGCGACTTCAAACGCGACGTCGGCCGCAAGTGGGCACTGAACGAATCCGGCAAATACACCGCCGCCTATGATCGAGGGGCTGTCTTTGATTTTTCAACCGTCATCGACGCCGTCGAAGTCCAGGACAAAGAGGGAAAGCGTCTGTTCGGTCCGTTCAACCGGACGCTGCTGCCATGCCTGACCTTCGATGCCGAAGATCTCAACAGCGTCGGCATCCTGGTCGAGTTCTCCTTTGATGGCGGCACAACATGGTACGCTCTCGGCAGCACGGTTGCGATTGACAATCTGCCCGGCGAAGCCGGCATCCGGATCGCAGAACCGAACCTGGCCAACATCACGATTCCCGGCGAGCCGGAAATCTCCGGCGGTGACCTGGACGGAAAGGCCTTAAACTACTGGACCTCGCTGGCCGACGATAAGCTCAATAGCCGGTCCTTCAAGAATGGTGACTGGAAGACCCGCCTGCGTGTCACCGCCTCGGTCCAGCTCGATCAGCGTCTGTATTATCAATCCACACCGTCGGCGGCCACGGGATCACCTTACGACCACATGTCGATCGTTGATTTCAGCGAGAAATACACCTATCAGAAGCGAGCCGACTCCAGCCGGTTCTCCACCAGCGGACTTCCCGCCTGGAACACTGACGAAAAGGACAAACTCATCAAGCACATCGACCAGATCCGAACCGCCAACGAAGACCTGTCGTTTTCCGGACGCTTCACGCTGGACCGCCTCTGGCTCGGAGACGGCAGCGGCGAACTGGACATCCAGATCGGTGACGGCATCCGAAAATTGACCGGCCGTGAGTATCTGCTGCATGCCTCGCTGGCCGCCGGCAGCATCTACCCGGAGATCGTCCAGATCACCTATGATCACCAGCATCAGAAGATGCACCTGTTAACCCGCGATTTAAGACTGAGTGAATATTGATTAAAAGTCGGTTTAAGAATCTGAGTAATCTGTGAAATCTGTGGACTATAAATCGGAAATTGGAAATAGGAAATTGGCAATATCGTGCCCGCAGCAAGAGTGACAATCAGTTTAGCCGTTCCCGCCGGATACAAAGACGGCGATTACGCCCGGTTGCATTCCAACAGCGGCGGCATCCCTGCAGGATCGATGGACTGGGACAATCCCGTCTCAAGCAGGCAGATCCCGCTGTTTCCAGGCGGTGCCGGCATCTACGGCTGGCGGCACGTCCCGTGGCGGCACTTTCCCTGGCGTCGCGGCTTTGCGATGCGGGCGGTCGGCTGGCATCATCTTCCCTGGCGGCACTTCCCCTGGCATTACGGCACGGCCTTCCTGCAGATCACCGACCGCGTCACCGACTGCGGTGACTTTATCTATGCGCTGGCCGCCTATGACAAAGCCGGCAACGCCCACGAAGGCACCCCGGACCAGGCGTCTCTGTCGATCCACATCCCGCCCGATCCGCCGGCCGCCCTGACCAAAGCAGCGTATGACAAAGATACTGGATTGTTAACCCTGTCCGTCGATGACCTCGAAAGTTCCGGCAACGATGGCGTCAATGGATTTATCCCGGCCAACTAGCCCAATTAGAAAGGAGAGATCGCAATGAAATAGAACCCCCGGCAATCAATGATTGCCATCAAAGTTCTTTGACAAGTTAATAGTCCGCCCGCGACAGGCGAAGTGGAAAACAAATAAAAAAACCCGCTCCCACGGCGTATGCCGGAAGTAGAGGGAGCGAGCCGTTTTGCAGGGTGGTCGTTACGCCTTACAGACAGCGAAAATTTGACAGTGGCAATCATGGATAAGATTAAAGTCGAGTTCACGTTCAAAGAAACAGCTATTCTGGACAATGCCCCGCCTCTTTAGTGCATGAAATTGCAACGTAGCTTGTGGGCTTAAATGCGTTCCCGGCCTGAGCCAATACTCTATTACGGAATTTTGTACTTGACGGCTCTCCAATTGATAGATATAATCAGTTCGTTGGAAAAACAGGAGTATTTACACCAGCTTAATGATTGTTACCCGTAAAATCCAAATCGCTTGTCTTGACAAGGAGCATTACAAGACTCTTGAGGAGATGCTCCGCACCTGCCGATTGATTGCCAATAAAGCACAGACGCTCTTTTATGTTTATTGGCAGGAGATTATGGATCAGAATGTAAAGAGCAAAGATGTCACTGCATACTTTAAGGAGAAATACGGATACAGTTACCAGCAGACCATTTATCATAATTTACGAAAACAGTTCCCCGATTTCCCGTCACGGTTAACTGATGACGTGATAAGTCAAGGAAATAAAACCTTCAAAGCAGACTTAAAAAACGGTCTGCTAAAAGGCGAAAGAAGTTTAAGAACATACCGGAATGGTATAATTCCTGTAAGAAGTCAAACTTCGAAGATTGAGCAGACTGAAGATGATTATGTTTTCTCGTGGATCAAGCACATAAAGTTCGCTTTGGTCTTCGGCAGAGATAGAAGTGACAATAAGAGTATTGTCGAGCGAATCATCAAAGGCGAATACAAGATGAGCGACAGCAAGATCATCAGAGACTGGCGAAATAATAAAAAACCTAAATGGTTCTTGCTGCTGTGTGTTGACATTCCCGAACGGGAAAATGCTTTAGATGAAAATATTGCGATAGGTGTCGATTTGGGGATTGCCGCCCCTGCGGTATGTGCATTGAACCAGGGCAAGGCACGGGCGTTTATCGGAGACATGATTTTACTGAAGCGGTTTGCAATGCAAAAGCAACACAGAACCCGTCAGCGGAACTTCATCCCTGCCAATGGCAAACACGGCAGACAAAAAGTCGACAAAGCGATTTACAAGATGGGTGACAAAGAGCGGAGATTTGTTCATAGCTTTAATCATAAGATAACACGGGAGATCATCAAGTTTGCCCTGAAGCATCGGGCATCGAAAATATATACCGAAGATTTGAGCGGTTACGATAGCAACCAGACGATTTTACGGAACTGGAGTTTTTATGAACTTCAGAGTATGTTGGAATACAAAGCCAAGCAGCAGAAAATCAAATTGATTAAAATTCCTGCAAAATACACGTCACGTGCGTGCAGTGCCTGTGGACACATTGATAAAGAAAACCGTAAGACCCAATCGAAGTTTAAATGCACATCGTGTGATTTTGAGGCAAATGCCGATTATAATGCGGCCTTGAATATTGCCCGAGGCGGTGTTAAAATACCAAAGGATCTTTTGACAAGTGAAGAATCAGATGAGTAATTCATCTGGGGCGTGTTGTGTTCAGTAGTACCGATATGGTACGAAACGCCCGAAGGTGAGAAAAAAACATTAAAGAAAGGTTGTGCAATTATGCAAAATACCTTGTTTTTTTACTCATTAACTGCCTTAACTCGAGGTGCTGAAATTATTTAGAGATAGACGGTTGTGTCTGACCTCGAAATGCAAGGTAGACACAACCGAATTGTTTTGCAGATCCATGTCCATCAGTTGTGTCTGACCTCGAAATGCAAGGTAGACACAACAAAACCCACTTTGCATCTTGTCCCATATCCGTTGTGTCTGACCTCGAAATGCAAGGTAGACACAACCCGTAGCAGTCAAACCACATCTTGCACATAGTTGTGTCTGACCTCGAAATGCAAGGTAGACACAACTTTCGGTTTGTTCTTAATGGCGGGGTCATCGTTGTGTCTGACCTCGAAATGCAAGGTAGACACAACTCAACACTTATGATGATTTACTGGAAGCGTGTTGTGTCTGACCTCGAAATGCAAGGTAGACACAACATGGCTATGTATCTCAGGTTTAATGGGTCGGGTTGTGTCTGACCTCGAAATGCAAGGTAGACACAACGTTACGGTAAACGTGACATCTTCCATGGTTGTTGTGTCTGACCTCGAAATGCAAGGTAGACACAACGTGGGAACAATTAACATCAAGTAGTATAATGTTGTGTCTGACCTCGAAATGCAAGGTAGACACAACTGCCAGTTCCTTTCGTCCGTGGTTATTTTCGTTGTGTCTGACCTCGAAATGCAAGGGAGACATAAACCCAAAGGTGATTAAAATGGAGATCGCACAGAAGATCTGTTTTCCACAAAACATGAGGAATAGTTATGAAGAAGGCAATTTTGATACTCATAATGGTTTGGGCTACGGAGAGCATATTTGCAATTGATCCGCCTGCAAAGTGGAAAAATCAATCAATCTGGCGAAACATCAGAATCGGCCAGACGCAGGGTCTTCCCCAGTTCATCCCACGTCATCCCCTCCGCCGGCTTGAGGATTCGCAGCTTTAAAACCTTAACATGTCGTTTGATTTTTGTCATGATCGAGAACCCTGATTTATGGCTTTAGCCGGTTTATCGCTCTGATTCCCAAACCAACTGATAAATACCTTCGTAGTCAAAATATTCTCCTTTCCTGAATGATCCAAAGACTCGCCGGGACGAGCGAAATTAAAGCATTTCTGAGCTCGAGTGATTTTTTAAAAAATCAAGAATTGTCGTTCCGTGAAATCTGGTCTCAACCATCGGGTGTCCATTGGGATTAAACCCGCTCATTCCCATGCGCTCTAAATACTGGACTTCGTGTAATCCTAAGCCAAGTAAGGTGCCGCACATGTTTCGCCTACGGATTAGTTCTCCAGGTAGCAGCCTTTCGACATTCACCGGATCAAACCCAAACCCAAGAAACAAAACCTTTGATGCGTCTTCAATGTGTTTCCTGGCGGCCCTGAATTCCGGTGTTGAGTCTGCCTGTCTTTCTTCGCTCACGATTTTAATGCTATCAGCAGCCCTTGCAATGTTCACTTCCCGGTGCCCCTGCGTGGCCCATGAATCGTATGGAACAACATCTAACTGACCGTCCTGCCAGGGCAGCTTTCCAAGGCTTCCATAGAGATGAATAAACTCAATCGAACTCATCATATGACGAGTCTTGTCGTCATCCAGCTTAAACCATTCTTTGACTGATTCAAATAGGTAATGTTCCAGAGAGCGGTCGTAATTAAAAGTGACAACAACAAGCTGGTTTGCTCGGAATTCCTCTGGCGCATGGCTGGCTAACCGATTAAACAGGTACTGATACCAATCTTCAACCGGCGAAGAATTCTTTCCTTTACGCGCAGCAACTCTCACCCCAATGATATCATGAAACATCCGCCCGCTGACTTCTCGCTGAAGCAGGTGAATCGCGATCATTTTTTTTCCTGCATCCATAAACTCCGGGCGTCGCTCAAGAAACGCATCGATCGAGTAGGTGGGCACCTTTGGCATTACGGCGATCATCTCTCTGTATTCGTCAGGTTTTATTCCATAGCTCTTAATAACAGAAGGATAATAAGAAGGATCACGTGCTGAGCGGATAATATCATCTCTCAGATCGGCACCCAGCGGAAACCCGTAAGCATGGCTGGCGCCAGCCCCAAGCACCAAAACCGTTTTTTTTGTAATCACAAAATATACTCCTTTCTTGATCAATTAACCTCGCCGGGACGGGCGGCGTTTCCAGTTTAACCGCCTGCACGGATCGACCGCCATCGATACCGCACATTTTATCATCCCGGCAAACACGTGTACAGCAAAAGTTTCCAGAGACAAGGATGTCACTATGTATCACCTCGATCTGTTTTCGGGGATCGGCGGCTTTGCCCTGGCCGCCAAAAGAGTA
>JAOUFG010000037.1 GCA_029858345.1 Phycisphaerae bacterium | reverse complement strand
CACATTATCACGGCTGTCCCATACAGCCTGTGGAGAACCTATTTATACCATAATATACGATGGCGCAAGTCTTTTATTGAGACTTTCTCAAAAAATGCGAAACTGTATTACTGGAAACGGCATTAGTGTATATTTGTGTCTATTTGTGGTTCAGTGTTAACGTTTCTTATACCTACTTTTTTCCGTCCCAGAGGTAGAGGATTCGCGGGGCGGCGAGTTTTTCGAGGATTTGGGTTTCCAGATCGATTTTCGACTTGCTCTGAGCGCCCATCAGCGACCAGAACGAGAACAGTTCTTCATAGGTGATTACTCTCGCATCGGTGATATTCGCCATTTGCTGGGCCCTGTAAACCGCCTCGTCAAAATAACCAACGGAATCGATCAATTTGTTCTCGACGGCCTGTTGCGCCGTATAAATGCTGCCGTCGGCCAGTTCGCGAATCTGTTCTTCGGCCAGAACGTTCTTTCGGCCTTCGGCGACCAGGGCGACAAACCGATCATAGGCAGGCGTGATCACCTGATCCATTAAGTATTGTTTTTCTTCATCGGTGGTCTCATTAAACATGCTGGGCCAGTCTTTTCGCTTGCCGCTTTTGAGGGTGACGGGGTTGATGCCCAGTTTCTCTTCCAGCAGGTCCTTGATGACCAGGTGGTTCATGATGACCCCGATCGAGCCGGTAATCACGGTGGGTTCTGCCATGATTTCATCACAGGCGACCGCGGAATAGTATCCGCCGGAAGCGGCGATGGACTGCATAAAAGCCAGCACCGGCTTCTTCGTGTGGTCTTTGAAGCGACTGATATAGTAGTGGATCTGGTCGCTGGAGGAAACGCCACCGCCGGGACTGTCGATTCGAACGATAAGGGCCTTAACTGTGTCATCATCCTCAGCCGTTTTGATCTGCTTTTGGACCCATTGGCTCATTTCGCCGTCGATAACGCCTTCGATGTTGATCACGGCGATTTTATTGGCCCGGTGCCCGTCGATCAGCACTTTTTCGACAAGGCCGTTATCCGCTGCGCCGCTGCCTCCGGCGAGAACTGCACCCATGCCGACCATTGCTAAAAGCATAAAGCCGTTTGCCAGGATCGAAAGCACCAGGACAATTCCCCAGAAGACTTTCCAGCCGGAACCTTTCTTTTTCTTGGGGTATGGGTCATAAACCGCACTCGAAAAATCCGGAATATTATAGGCCGGCGGCGTATGGGGCTGTTGCGGGGGGATTGATTGCGGCGGTTCGGTATGATTGGCATCCTGTGTATTGTCAAAGTCCATTGTGCTTCCTTTCTGAATTTTGAGTATTTGAATTCGCAAATTATAGAGCGGTTTTGGTTTGCTGTCAACCAAAGCTTGACAAAGAGCATAATTGACGCATAATAAGGACCACTTTTAACAATTATATAGATGCTGGTAAGGCAATGGCGTTTCCGAAAAAACCAAAAAAGAAGAAAAAACAGCGAAATCCGGTCATGGACTACATGGGGTATGTCCTGATGCGGGTCGCATTGTTTATCCTGTACCTGTTTCCGGTGCGGCGGAACCTGCGGTTTGCGTGTTTTCTGGGCAATTTGATGTGGAAACACTACCATCGCGGCCGCAAACGGGCGATGGACAACCTGCGGGCCAGTTTTCCCGATAAGCCGGACGCCTGGCTGGAAGAGACGGGGCGAAAGTCGTTCCAGCATATTGTGATGCTGGCAATTGACCTGCTGTTTACGCCGCGGCTGGTGCGCAAGGACAACTGGCGGCAGTATGCCACGGTGACGAACATCGAGCGGGCCAAGTGGATGATGCAGGAGGGCAAGGGGCTCTTGATGCTGACCGGCCACTACGGCAACTTCGAGATTATGGGGTATGCTTTGGGGGTGTTCGGGTTCAATATTTACAGCATTGCCCGGCCGCTGGATAATCCGTTCATCAATGACTATCTCTACGGCATCCGCGAGAAGGCGGGCCAGAAGATTATCGATAAAAAGGGGGCGGCCGAGCAGATGGCCGATCTGGCTGAGCAGGGGGCGACGCTGTGCTTTATTGCCGATCAGGATGCGGGCAAGAAGGGCGTGTTTGTGGATTTCTTCGGCCGCAAGGCCAGCTCGTATAAAAGCATCGGCCTGCTGGCGATTCAGTATAATATGCCGATCGGGATTGGCTGCTGCCGGCAGAGGCCGGGGGAGTTTTATTTCGAGGTCGAAGTTGGCCGGATTATTATGCCGAGCGAATGGGCCGACAAGGACGACCCGCTGAAATGGGTGACGCAGGAATACAACACGGAACTGGAAAACCTCATCCGCAAGGACCCCACCCAATACTGGTGGCTCCACCGCCGCTGGAAAACCCGACCGAAAGAAGAGAGACAGACAAAGTAGCCGAAGCTTCCAGCTTCGAAAAAAAGCCCGCTTTGGGGGCGGGCTTTTTTGTCAGGGCTTTGTGATTATCATTTGTAGTGAATCTCTGCCGGTTGGGGGCCGTCTTCGTCGTGGATTGGGGCCGGTTCTGTGGCCGTTTTATCCTTGAGGAGTCGGCTGGCCCGGTCGATCAGATCGACCAGTTCGTTGACATCGGTGTTATCCTCTAATTCGGTATGAATCTGTTTGGCTTTGGCCAGTGTGTCCTCCAGTTTCGCGCCTTTGGCCCAGTAGCTTTCGCGCATGATCTCGGCGAACTCGGTGACGACCGAGGCCAGTGCGAATGAGTTGCTGATATCGCTGAATCCTTCTGCCGTCTGCTGCGAGTCAAAGTCGGCGCTGATCTCGGTGACTTCGAATGTGTCGGGGTCCTTATAGCGGATATAGGTGGTGGCGATTTTACCGGCTTTCTCGGGCCAGAGTTTCAGTTCGTACAGGGCGGTCGTGCTGTGCCCGGCGCCGATCTCGCCGCCGTCGACTTTGTCATTACGGAAGTCCACATCCGCCACATCGCGGTTTTCGTAGCCAATGAGCCGGTAGCTGCGGACGACATCGGGGTTGAAGTCCACCTGTATCTTGACATCGCGGGCGACGACCTGCAGGGCACCGGTCAGATTGCTGAACAGGCGTTTGGCTTCGTCCAGTGTGTCGATGTAAGCATAGTAGCCGTTGCCCTTGTCGCCGAGGCGTTCCATCAGCACATCGTTATAGTTGCCCATGCCGAAACCGAGGGCTGACAGGGTAACGCCCTTGTCGGCCTTGTCTTTGATCATCTTGAAGATCTCTTCGTGGCCGGTTCTGCCGACATTGGCCACGCCGTCCGAGCACAGGATGACGCGGTTGATATAGCCGGGGACGAATGCTTTGTCCGCCATGTCATAGCCAATGCGGATGCCTTCCTCGGCATTGGTGGAACCCTCCGATTGCAGCGAGTTAATCGCTTCAAGGATGGCGTATTTATCTTCCAGGCCCGTGTGGCGGAGTATATGCCGGCCGCGTGAGCCATAGACGGCGATGCCGATCTTGTCTTCGGGACGGAGTTTGTCAATCAGCATCCGGAGCGACTGTTTGACCAGCCCAAGACGGTTTTCACGGTTCATTGAGCCGGACACATCAATCACAAAGGTCAAAATCGCGGGTTTTCGGTGTTCATCGGGGATTTCCATGGCCTTGAGGCCGATACGCATCAGTTGTGTGTTTTTGCGTTCGGCGCCGAACTGCCATGGCATGGCCTCGAAAAAGACGGCGAAGTTGTCCTCACGTGGGGCAGGGTAGTCGTATTTGAAATAGTTGACAAACTCCTCAACCCGAACCGCTTCTTTAGGGGGCAGGTTGCCTTGCTGCAGGTAACGGCGGCAGACCGTATAGCTGCCGGTATCGACATCGATGGCAAACGTCGACAGATGATCGTCTTCGGTATCCACAAACGGATTGACGCCGTAGGTCTTAAAAAACATCGCGTCGACATCCTCACCATTCGGCGGCGTCGTTCCGCCGTGTGCCATTGATCCGGTGGCATATCCTTCTTCGTAAAGAATGTCCATCTGAAGTTGATCATATTTCATTACGACTGACGCAGCTCTCTCTTTGGACGTTTGCAGTGATGGCATCAATATGGCCGAAAGAAGTGCTCCGACGATGGTTACGCATGCAGCAATTTTAATAAAGCTTTTTATAAACGGTTTCATAATCGTACTCCTTTTCTGCCGCCTGGGCTGATCTTTTGGAAGTCCTTTCAGGGCTTCCTCGATCAGGTCGTTGGTAAAGTGTTCAGACGGTATCTGCTGCTCGCCGGTCGATTTGACCAGTCGAGCGATATTTTTTTCAAATTGTTCATTGTGTTTTTTCATATTTGCTGCTCCTCTCGGAATTGAGGGGCCAATTGGATTAACTTATCTCGCAGGGCGATTCGTGCCCGGTACAGCAGGTTATGCACGGCCTTTTCCGTCAGTTTCATGGCCTGGCCGATCTGCCGGGCGGACATGTCATCGAGATATTTACTTGTTAAGACGGCCTGCTCTTTGGCGTCCAGTTGCGAAAGGGCGGTTCGAACCAATTCGGCGGTTTCCTTTCGCTCCAGAACCTCATCCGGCAGCGGCGCCGAGTCCATGGCGTCGAGGTATTTCAACAAATCGCTGTCCGGTTTGGCGTGGTTCTGCCGGTTTCGCATTTCCAGTGCCAGGTTGTTCTTGCCGATCGTAAACAGCCACTGCTCCGGCGTGCCCTTGGACGGTTCATAAGTTTCATACCGGCGGATCGCGTCGAAGACGGTTTTTTGTGTCAATTCCTCAGCCAGTGCCGGATGGCTGCCACGGCGGATAAACATGCCGTAAAGCTGCGGAACCGTCCGCGCGAGTACCTGTCGCCAGACGTCGGGCGAGCCAATCTGAATTTCCAAAGAGCTGTCAGTTGTCTGTACCATGTGAGGTTCCATTCGAATTTCCCTGCTTTGAATGCCGGCTTTCGTAAGTATTATGCGCGAGTTGGGTGAATTACTCACGAATTTTTTCAAAATACGTAGACATGCCCGCTCCATGACTGTCGCGGCTCTGATGTTAAATAGCTTGACTTTCGGTGGGTTCGGGCGTAGTATTTTGGTAAGTTTCTATAATCAAAATAGTTGTGGAAGGGAAACAGGATGGCCAATCAGGAAAAGAGTTGGGAAAAGCGGCTTTCGGGGTCGGTGGACGAACTGGCGGTGGATTTTGTCGAGTCGCTGTCGTATGATCAGCGGCTGTATAAGTATGATATCGCCGGGTCGATTGCGCATGCCGAGATGCTGGCGGAGGTGAAGATCATCACCAAGGCCGAAGCGGCTGAGATCAAGAAGGGTCTGCTGGAGATCGGTGATGAAATCGCGGCGGGCAAGTTCACATTCGACAAGACGCAGGAAGATATCCACATGGCGATCGAGTCGGCGTTGATCGGCAAGATCGGCGATGCGGGCAAGAAACTGCACACCGGCCGCAGCCGCAATGACCAGGTGGCGACCGATATCCGGCTGTGGATGCGGGACGAGATCGAGATCATGCTGACGCGGATGACGCAGTTGCAGATCGCCTTCGTGCGGCTGGCGGAGAAATATACCGACGACATCATGCCGTCCTACACGCACCTGCAGCGGGCCCAACCGGTGACGGTGGCGTCGTACCTGCTGAGCTTTGTCGAGATGCTGGCGCGGGACTGGAGCCGGATGAAGGACTGCCGAGACCGATTGAATGTGTGCCCCCTGGGCAGCGGGGCGGTCGGCGGGTCGACCTTGCCGCTGGACCGGGAGATGACGGCGAAGAATCTGGGCTTTAAGGATATTACCTACAACAGCATCGATGCGGTGTCGGACCGGGATTTTTGCGCGGAGTTTATTTTTTGCTGCTCGCTGATTGCGGCACATCTGTCGCGGCTGGCCGAGGACTGGATCATTTACACGTCGGCGGAGTTTTCGTTTATCCGGACCGACGACGCCTACTGTACCAGTTCGAGTATGATGCCGCAAAAGCGAAACCCGGATATGCTGGAGCTGATCCGGGGCAAGACCGGCAGTGTTTACGGGGCATTGGTGGCGATGCTGACGATTTTGAAGGCCCAGCCGTCCACGTATAACCGGGACCTGCAGGAGGACAAGATCCACGTTTTCAATGCGGCCGATACGACGGATGCATGCCTGCAGATGACCGCGGCGATTGTGAGTCATACGACATTTAATACCAAGCGGATTGCCAACGGATTGGACGAGGGGTTCCTTGATGCGACGGCATTGGCCGAATACCTCGTGCGAAAGGGTGTTCCGTTCCGGCAGGCACACGGTATTGTGGGTTCATTGGTGGCGCTGTGCGAAAAAGAAAACAAGAAAAAACTGGCGGAATTGTCAACCGAACAGTTCAAAGCTGCTTGTGACAAAATCGACGATGATGTATTCCAAATGCTTGATCCTGCCGGAGTCTGTAAATCGTATCAAAGCAAAGGAGCGGCGGGACCCAAAGATGCTGAGGCGCAGATTCATTATTGGAAAAACAAATTACGCGAGCAATGAGTTTTAGGAATGTAGGAATATACGAATATAGGAATGTAAACATGGAGACACAGACTGTAAGAGCGAAAATACAGAGAGTCGAGGATTTGATTGTCTGGAAGAAAGCACATCGGTTAGTTCTTGCTGTTTACACGGCTACAAGAGCGTTTCCTAAAGATGAGAGATATGGAATTGTTTCTCAAATAAGAAGGGCCGCTGCTTCCGTTCCTGCCAACATTGCAGAGGGCTTTAGAAAGAGGACTAAAACCGAAAAACAACGCTTCGTGACGATTGCTCACGGCTCTTTGGAGGAAACTCGCTATTTCTTGATTCTATCAAGAGACCTTGGCTATTGTGAGGTCTCAGAGATGCTTTCACTGTCCGATGAAGTCAGTAAACTACTTGCATTGTACTACAAAAAGATGGCAGGCGCCCAATAACATATATCCCTATATTCCTACATTCATATATTCCTAAGTTGGCACAATGAAAGAAGACTCCATAACGAGTTGGTTTTCACAACAAAGCAGTGCTTGCTCGGACGCCTTTCCGATTGGCATTGGCGATGATATGGCGCAAGTGCGCGGCGGGGCAGACGGAACGGTTTTGATTACGACGGATATGCTGCTGGACGGGGCGCATTTTGATTTGTCGACTTGTACGCCGGAGCAGGCGGCCTATAAGGCGATGGCGGCCAGTTTGAGCGATTGTGCTGCGATGGCGACGGTGCCGGTGTGTGCGGTGGCGGCGGTGGCCCTGCCGACGGGGTTTGGCGAGCCGGAACTCAAACAACTGCACGCCGGACTTGTCAAAGCAGGGCAAAAATTCAACTGCGAACTTATCGGCGGTGATATTACCAAATGGCGGCACACGGAAGGGCGGTTCGCGATCAATGTGACGATGCTCAGCAGGGCTTCCGGCTATCATCCGCCGGTGCGGCGGAATGGGGCGAAAGTCGGCGATATTATTTGTGTGACCGGTTCGCTGGGCGGGTCGCTGGGCGGAAAGCATCTGAATTTTACGCCCCGGGTGGCTGAGGCACTGGCGATTACGAAGGTAGCCAAAATCCACGCCATGATGGATATTTCCGACGGCCTCAGTACGGACCTGAACCGCATTTGTAAACAAAGCAATGTAGGAGCGGTGCTGTTAGCCGAAAGCATCCCGGTATCCGATGCGGCCCAGAAGACCGAAAACCCGCTTGAGTCAGCGTTGCATGATGGTGAGGATTTTGAACTGTTGTTTACATTGCCGCCGGATGAGGTTGAAAAACTGCCGGAGTTGGCATCGGTTGCGATAACGAAGATCGGAACCATCACCAGCAACGGGCGGATGGAGCTGAAAATGCCAAACGGGCAGGTCAAATTGCTCGCTCCAAGAGGATATGACCATTTATAATGTAGAACCTATCCCAAAACCTATAAAAAACAGCGTTTTCAGTATTAATATCGCCCAAGCAAGGGGTTTTGGGATAGTTTCTAAAAATTAACCACCGAGGACGCTGAG
Organism: Phycisphaerae bacterium; assembly: GCA_029858345.1. Classification (GTDB taxonomy): domain Bacteria; phylum Planctomycetota; class Phycisphaerae; order Sedimentisphaerales; family Anaerohalosphaeraceae; genus 4572-13. The sequence goes on along the minus strand of JAOUFG010000037.1, from coordinate 17,600 downwards.
GATACTGATATTATTATTAGGACCCCTATGGGGTCAATTATTTGAATTGCAGATGAATGACGAATGAATAATATCGAAATTACAACCAACAGTGCTGCTGAAACGATTGAGCTGGGCAAGCGGATTGGGGCGGCTCTCAAGGGCGGGGAGATATTTGCGCTCATCGGCCAACTGGGCACCGGCAAGACGCATCTGATTAAGGGGATTGTCCTGGGGTTGGAGGCGGACAATGGCGACCAGGTGTCCAGCCCGACGTTTGTGCTGGTCAATGAATACTTCGGCCGCCAGGGACGGATCCATATCTATCACATTGACGCCTATCGCATCGAGACGGAAGCGGAGTTTACGGCACTGGGTTTTGACGAGTACTGCCACCCCGGTTCGGTAATACTGGTCGAATGGGCCGATAAGGTACCGCAGACGATGGCGGGGTATGACTGTATTACGGTGCGGCTGGAACATGTCAGCGAAACGCAGCGAAAGGTTTCTATTGAAAATCCACCAAGGTATCTGGCAATGAGTTAAAGGTTCAAGTCAAAAAGGTAAAATCACAATTAAAAGTTAAAATTATGGTTTTGATTTTCAGCTTTAAGTTCTGTTTCTTTCTTAACAAACCTTTTCTTTAACTCTATGATTTCTGCTTGAAACACGCAATTATCGGCATCTCTTTACACTTCTTATTTGCATCTGTTTTCTAAGATTTTTTCTTGAAAAAACTTACCACACGCTTGGCAGGGGGCGGTTTGTTTCTTAAGTTTTCTATGGAAACGTTAATCACGAAGTTCTTTGACAAGCGAATATCGGCCTGGCGAAAAAAAAATAAAACCACGGATTTCGCGGATTTTCACGGAGATGTCATCCCGGCCTCAGAGCCGGGATCCAGGGCGTTACCGTCTGGATGTGTAAATCTGTGTTCTCTGTGGCAAAAAAAATATCGAAACACGTGTGTGTTCAAAACAAAAAAATTGCAAAACCTAAAAACAGGCAAGCACAAGAAAAGAAAGGGTAGTAAAATGAGAAAGAACAAAGGTTTTACACTGGTAGAAATCCTGATTGTTGTGGTCATCCTGGGTATTTTGGCGGCGATCGTCATTCCTCAGTTTAGTGACGCAAGCACCGAGTCCAAACTCAGCAGTTCTCGGAGTTCACTGCAATCTCTGCGTTCGCAGATCCAGTTGTTCATGATTCAGCACAATGACACGCCTCCTGCACTGTTAACGTTTGCAACGGATATGACCACTGAAACAGAACCTGACGCTGCCGCAACTGCCGGTGATGGCAGTGGCAACGAGGTAGGTCCTTACATTATACAGGTTCCTTTCAATCCCTGGAACGATTCACAATCAGTTGCAGCCGCAGATGCTACTACTGTCGGTTGGGTTTATAACGAAACCACAGGCGACATTTACATTGGTGTAGCAGATGCTACTGCTGCTGTAGTGGCTGATCTTCAAGCTTCTGGCGACGCTCTGTAATATCTGATTGTAAAAGCATAAGAATACAGCCGGCCGGCTCCTGGTTTCCGGGGGGCGGGCCGGCTTTTTTTTCAGTTTATAGTTTATAGTTCGTAGTTTTTAGTTCATAGTTAAGGACAGCCCTGCGGACTGAACCTTTTTACTACGATCTACGAACTATGAACTCCGAACTAAAACGCCGGGCTCGAGATTTGCTTTTCTAAGGACAGGACAGATGAGGCAATAGCAATGGAAAAGAAAGAGACCCAAAAATTAACGCTGTGTGACGGCTGCATCCTGATGCTGATACTCGGGGTGGCCGCATTGGTATTTACACCCGGCATCACCCAGGCCGTCGAAGAAAAAAAGCTGGCCGACATGGTGGACCGGCTTCAGATCATCCGCTCCCAGATCATGCTGTATAGGGCCCATCACAACGGGCTGCTGCCCGGTCAGGAGTTCGTTGGCGATTCCGTGACAGCCGAGAGCTTTGCCCGTGCGATGGCCCAGGACGCCCCTGACGGCAGCGGGCCTTACCTGAAAGACATCTCCGAAAACCCCTATGTTGCCGATCCCGCCCGCCGGAGCAGGATCACCTGCGTCAATGATGTCGATGCGAAACCTACGGGCGGTGAACAAACGGGATGGTGGTTTAATGCGGCCACAGGGGAGTTTTTTGCCTGTGACAGTGAGTTCCATACGAATTATTAAAAAGGAATCACGGATTGCGCGGATTTACGCGGATTTTATATTATAAAAAATAATCTGTGATAATCCGTGAAATCCGTGGTTAATAAAAAATGAAGCGAAGTTTGAGAAAACCCGGTTTTACGCTGATTGAGGCAACGATTGCCATGGTGATACTGGCGATTGCGGCGGCGGGAATTTTGCTGCCCTTTGCCAATGCCGCTGCGGTGCAGGTCGAGGGTGCACGGCAGACTCTGGCGGCCAACCTGGCTTCTGAATTGATGGAAAAGGTCCTGCTGTCGGAGCCCAACGACATTTTGTCCACCTATGCCGATTATACGGAAGCCGATGGAGCCATGCTGGATACGTTGGGCAATCCTCTGACTGATTCGGTCTATGATGGATTCAGCCGGTCCGCAACTTCGCAGCCCGCGACCGTGGCTTCAGTGGACTTGGTGGCCGTGACCGTGACGGTCGATTACCTGAATAATGAAATGACAAGCGTTATGACATTGGTAAGTAAATAAAGTATGACACTGTCACCCCGGCCTCCGAGCCGGGGTCCAGAGTGTAACCGTCTGGATGCCGGATCAAGTCCGGCATGACAAAGAATACGTATCTGATATGAAGCGAAGCATTAAAAATACTGGTTTTACGCTGGTTGAGCTGATGATAGCGCTCCTCGTGGCTTCGATTGTTCTGGCCGCGGTTGTGACGTTGGCGGGGGCAACCACGGCGGCCAATGATGCGACTGATCAGATGGGGCGCCAGCAGGGGCAATTGCGGCAGGTGTCGATGCGGCTGACGGATTTGATCCGCCGCGGCAATCGGGTTATCGCTGCTGATTCAGAGGGCTTCCAGCTCTGGCACGATAACAACGCCGACGGCCTTGCAACAGCTGATGAACTGACACAGGTCTCGCGCGGTGCCGATGGCAATACACTGACGATCGGGGCGAGCGAAAGCCATAGCAAATGTAAAAATATCAGTTTCGGATATGATGCCGCCGCTCCTGATACACGATTTATTACTATCAGCTTCCAGATAGCCGAAAACGGGCAGGTTCAAGCCCACAGCGTTAATGCCCGGCTCTGGGTGTCCGATGCACATCGAAAGTTCTAAAAAGATTATGAGATGCTGTATACATAAAACCCGTTCACGAAAAGGCATGGCCATGCTGATGGTGTTATTCATCGTTATGGTGATTGCAGTGATCTCGTCCGGGTTCATTGCGCGTTCGGATGCCGAACTTCAGTCCGGACGAAACTATTGCCTGCGAAACGAGGTCGATTACCTGGCATGGGCGGGTTTGGAGCACGCAAGGGCGTTGGTCATCAGCCCCGAGAACACGGACGTTCTCGATACGTGGTCCCAGGCAGAGTTGCAACTCGAGGCAGGCAGCGGCCGCTACTATGATCTGGTCATTAACAGCCCTTTTGAAACGGTTGCCGCCGATCCTAACGATGCTTCGACCTATACTTATTCTGTCCAAAGCGCCGCCTACCGTAAAATCGGTGGTGATGTCCAGACACGCAGTATCCTTACCGGGACACTGTTCTACGACCCTAACAGCACACAGGCCTACTACATTTCCGTGACACGCCAGTAATGTCCGATAAACCGAAATTTCAAAATTTCGGCCGTCGCCGGCATCATTTATTTGTTATTTTTTAATGACGACTCTGAACAGGCGGACTCTGTTCTATTGTCAAGTGGTAACGATTGTAACGATCGGACTGGACGAGAGGCTGTATAACAATGTTAAAAACGAGGATTCCTGATGATCGAAACGATCAACAACAGGGACGTAAAATACGCATTACGGCAATATGGCGGGACTCGGCACGCACGTCAGGATGACGCGAAAACAGATCATTTCGTCGATTAAGCCGCGGATGCGAAATGTCGAAAATAAAGCGGGATTCGTATCGAATCCCTGAATGGACATTATAAAAAGAGAGTCGATTATGAAAGACATGATGAAGCTCAGCTGCCGATTTCGGAAGCGGGGTTTTACGCTTATCGAGATCATTATGGTCGTGGTGATTCTGGGAATCGTGGCGTTTATGGCCATTCCTATGGTGTCCAATGCTGCTGATATCCAGGTCCGTGCCGCGGCCAATCGGATTGCGGCGGATATCGACTATGCTAAGAGCATGGCGATCACGCATCAGCAGTCCTATTCGGTGGTCTTTGACCCCGCCAATGAGTCGTATGACATTCGTGTTGAGCCCGCCAGCAGCGGGGATGTGATCGATCACCCTGTCAATCCCGGTGCGTTTGTGGTCGATTTCAGTACCATCGCCAATCTCTCGCGTGTGGATCTTGTGGATGCGGATTTTGATTCGGATACTTCAAAGGCCATTACCTTTGACTATCTCGGCAGTCCTTATCACGGCACAAGCGCCGCTGTTGGGAAGTCTCTGAACACCGGGCAAATCACCCTGCAGGCGGATAACTTTACGCTGGTGGTCAATGTGGAGCCCGTCACCGGTTATGTAACGATCAGCGGGCTTTGAACGATGTTCCTGATAGTGACAAGGAAACAGGTGAAAGACGAAAATGTTTGAATTTTTAACAAAATCGAAAGCGCAGCCCATCGGTCTGGATGTCGGTCACTCTGTGATCAAGATGATCCAGTTGGGCCGGAATGATCAGACGATCTTTGTGGAGGCCGCCGAAGAAGAAGTCCTGGATCGGACGTTGGAGCCCGGTTCACAGGCATGGCGCGAGCAGGTCATTGATTTGCTCAAGACGCTCTACAATCGCGGCGGCTTCCGGGGACAGGATGTGGTTTCATGTCTTCCGGGCGATGTCGTCAAGATCAAAAGCTTACGGTTGGACAGCGGACGTCCTGAGGAGATTGAAGACGTTATCAACACCGAAGTGGCCAAACGGTTCGATATGAATCCTGAGCGGGATGAGATTCGCTATATGATCGCGGGCGACGCGTATCAGGGTTCTGAGATTAAAAACGAGGTGATTTTCTTTGGGATTGAGCAGGAGCAGTTAACCCGTCATATTGAACTGATTGAAGCGGCGGGCTTGATCCCCATTTCGCTGGATACGGTTCCCAGTGCGTTGTTTCGGTGTTTTCAAACCACCCTTCGAAGACGCGAGGATCAGGAACTGGTCAGCGTTTTTGTGGATCTGGGATCGCAGTTCACCGCGGTCATTATCGGGCGGGGCCAGGAAATCGCCTTTGTCAAGCAGATTCCCATCGCCGGCGACCACTTGAATCAGCAGGTCGCTCAAAAGCTTGGGATTTCACTGGAAGAGGCCGCTGATCTGCGGGACCGTTTGCGTCATGCGGATTCGGATCATGTTGAAATCGATATGAAACGCACGATCATTGATGCCATGAGCGGTTCGATTGAAAGCTTGGCCCATGAAATCTCGCTATGTTTCCGGTATTACGCAGTGACGTTTCGGGGCCAGCGTCCTACCAAAGCGGCCTTTTCGGGAGGCGAGGCGTATGAATCGGCACTGATTGAGGCCCTCCAAAAGCGATTGGGTGTCGAGATCTGTGTGGCCGAACCCCTGCGCGGATTTGATTTGACCCGCGTCGCTTTCAATCGGCGTCCCAATCCCCTGATGTGCGAGTGGGCGATTGCCGTGGGCCTGGCGCTGAAAGGCGTCGAGTTGAGCGAAAAACAGAACCTAAAGCACGAAAAAGTGATTACGGTATGAAAGAAATAGATTTTATTCCTGAATGGTACAAAGCGGATCTGGTTCGCAAACGCCGCTATGCCCGACAATACACGATTATCGCCGTCATATTTGCGGTGATGATGGTCTGGAGCTTTATTGTCGGACACCATGTCAACCATGTTGGCGCAGAAGTTGAAGGTGTCCAGGCGGCGTTTGCCAAAGGCAGGGATAAGGTTCGCCAGACACAACTGCTGCAAAGCGAAATCGCGGAGATGAAACAAAAGGCGGCCGTGCTTGATACCATTACATCACGAACAAAGATAACCGCGATTTTGGGGGAACTGGCGTATCTGGTTCAGGAGAATATTATTCTCGACCGGCTGTCATTAATGAATGAACCCATTGAGGAATTAAAAAAAGAAACCCCTGCTTCGGGAGCCGTGGTTCAGATCGGGGGTTCAAAAGAGCAACAGAATGCTGTGGTTCCAAAAACGCCTTCACGCTTGAAAGTGACGTTAAGCGGAATTGCGGCAAGACCCGCCGATGCGGCGGTGCTCATTGCCGGTCTGGAGCAGGCCGACTATTTCCAGCAGGTGGCATTGGTTTTCTCCCGACCCAAGAAATTCATGGATAACGATGTTACGGAATTTGAAATTTGCTGTTATGTGGCGGATTATCGCATTCAGAAATAAAGGAACGTCATGAAAAAACTGGACAAACAGCAATTGATGATACTGCTCTTAGGCATCATCTTAAGCGTCGGCTTTGGGATCTTTCGGTATGTCCCCATTGTACGCCAGAAATATGCGATTCAGAAGCAGATGAAACAGCAGAATCAGGTCATCGATGAGATCTGCTCGATCAGTATTCTGATTCCTGAGTTGAAAGAGCGGAAAAATCAGCTCGAAAAACAATTGCTGCCGTTTGAACAGAAAGTGCCCCAAGGGCGCAATTTAGCGACCCTTTGGCGGCAAGTGGCCGAGGTCATGAATAAATGCGGGTTGACCGATCAGTTGGTCCAACCCGGCGTCGAAATTAAGTCTGAGCAGCTTTGCAGCATCCCCCTGACCATCGAATGCAAAGGATCCCTGCAGCAGATTTTCTTCTTTTTTCAGTCGTTGCAGGAAATCAACCGCCTGATTCGGATTGAGCAGGTAACGCTGGACAGGGGCACCGATTTGAATTCAGGCGTCAAGCTGAAAACGCAGGCCAGCGTGTATTATCAACCGGATGAATCGGAGCATGGTTAATCATGAACCATAAAAATAAAATGCAAACGAAAAAAATACCCGTGACAGGTGCGTTGCAGAATATGAGCCCCAAGACGACCGCTATGATTGTCTTGCTGGCGGTCATGGGGATTCTCTGGGGACGTGTGCTGTTAAGCGGCAAGAAAGGGCCTGCCGCTGCCAACGCCCAAGACGCAGCGGGCATTGAGCAAATGACTCAGACGGCACAGCCGGACGGCAACCTTACCCTGAAAGCAGTCGCATTGCCCCAGGTGCCCGGACGCAATGATACAGTGTCGCATGATCTGTTCAGCGCAGACCGGTGGACCGCATTTGCATTGGAGGGTTCGCAAAACAATGATCGCTCGGATGTCAGGGCGGATTCGGCCGAAAACGCCGAAAAGATGCACCACACCAGACTTGAGAAAATCGCAAAACGCCTGACGCTGGAAGCCGTTATCCAGGATGCAGGCGGCAAGCCCTTTCAGGCGTTTGTGGATGGCAAAATCTTATCTGTCGGCTCGACACTGACAGTGAAAGAGGGACCTGACCAGTACGAGTTAACCTTGGAAAAAATCAGCGAAAAAGAAGTGTTGTTTATGTGGAATAAAATCTCAGTCGTGTTGAAAATGGCTGAAACCTTTGAATTTTAGAAAGGATGGTGTTTTATGTTGGCAAAACGAACAAATGGTGTGGGGAAAAGGCCTCTGGCTGTGATAGGAGTATGGATTGTAGCGATGTTGAGTGTCGTGTTATTGGCGGGGCAGGTTCGAGCGGATGAGCCGGCTGCGGTTGCGGACGAAGTCGTCGTGCAGGATGCGGTACTGGGACAGTCCATCCAGACGATTGCCTTTAAGAAAGACATGCCCATCAAGGATGCGCTTCGGATGCTGGCACAGATGTATCAAAAGAACATCGTCCCCTCCGCCGCGGTTGACGGCATTGTGACCGTGACCAATCTGTACGATGTAACCTTTGAAGAAGCCATGCAGGCCATTCTGGGTACACACAAGTACGAGATCAAGGGCAATTTCATCAAGGTGTACACCAATGAAGAATTCATGGCTGATAAGAGTCGCTTTGAACATGCGATGATTACACTGAATTACATCAACTCCGATGAAGCAAAAAAACTGGCTGAACCTTTGTTGAGTGAATACGGCAAATTAGGTCAGACCACCGCGGCGCCAGCCGAAATGGAAGCCGGCAAGAGCGGTGACACACTGGCTGTTCAGGACCGACTGGTCATTTCAGACTACCCTGAAAATATCGAACGGATTCGTGAAGTGCTGTCTGAGGTCGATGTCGAACCTATGCAGGTACTGCTGGAAGTGACGATTATGGAAGCGACTCTGACGGATACCACAAAGTTCGGGATTGACTGGAAGAATATTCTTGATGAGACATCCATTAGTCTTGGCGGCAACGGTTTCCTCCAGGATGGCTTTGCGCCTTCTGTTACAACAGGCGGCATGACAGTTGGTGTTACCTTTGATAACATTGCTGCATTGGTGAAAGCGGTAGAAACGGTGACCGATGTCACCGTGATGGCCAATCCCAAGATCCTGGCATTGAATAAACAGGCCGGAAAGCTGATCATTGGTAGCGAAGATGGCTATCTGAGTTTGACCAATTCAAATGCAGACGGTGCGACCCAACAGGTCGAATTTCTTGAAAGTGGAACGGTCTTGGAATTCCGTCCATTTATCGGTAGAGATGGTATGATTCGAATGGAAATCCGTCCCGAACAAAGTAACGGTGAAGTTGTTGGCGGGCTTCCTAGTAAAAGTACGACTGAAGTCATTACAAACGTAATGGTTAAGGACAATCAAACGATTGTTTTAGGCGGGCTTTTCAAAGAAGAAACCAATCTGTCACGTGAGCAGCTTCCTGTCATCGGCGACATTCCTGTTGTTGGAGAGTTGTTCAGAAGTGTTGATGATAAATCTGAGCGTAAAGAACTGATCGTTTTGATTACGCCCCATATTATTAATACACCTGAAGAGGCAGATGGTGCCGGCCGTCTTGAAGATGTTATGCGTTTAGTCAATGATGGACGTCAAAACCTCTATTGGATGAGCCGGGCAAAGATTGACGAAGACCGTTACGCCAAGGCTGTCAAACTCTATACAGAGGGGCAGCCAGAAGCGGCATTGTGTTTACTGAACAGTCCTCTGGATATTAAACGCAGCTATCTTGATGAGACACGCCTGAAAGAACGGATCATTCGTGAAACACAGCCCGACCAAGTTCAGAACATCGAACGTATTATGCTTCGAACGATTGAAAAGGAAGAATCCGACAAGTGGTTCCGTCGGTAAAGATGCAGTGCAGTAAACAATTGACGGATTCCGGCGGCATAAATTGGCTGCCGGAATCCGTTTACCCTCACTGATGGAAGAAAGACAGGGTGGATTATGAACAAACAAAAACAAATGGTTGTTACAGTGTGCCTGGCTGGTTTGCTTGTCGGGCTTTTCGGCTGTAATGAATCCCATGCCCAAAAGAAACAGGCGATGGTTGAGCGCTGGGAAAAGTCTACGGCTTCGGCACAGTTGCCAGCCATTGAAAATTTGCTTGAGCAGGGTCGGGTTCAGAAGGCCAAAAACGAGCTTGTCAAGTGTATCCAGGCCGATCCCGAACTGCCGGGCGCCTATGTATTAGTTGGGCGCATTCATTTCATAGAGGGCCGCAATGAACAGGCACACCGGGCATTTGAAAAGGCGGTCGAACTGGATCCGCGACTGGATCGGGGCTGGCATTTCCTTGGCTCATTAGCCGTTTTGGACAAGGATTATGAGCGGGCTTTAGAATGCTATCAACATGCAGTCGATTTAATGCCGGCGAATGCAGGTTACGTTGTCAGTCTTACCGAAATTTATATAGAAATCCATCAGTTGGAAAAGGCACTTCAGACAATTAATCATGCTCTTTCCAGGCAGCCGCAAAATCTGGAACTGATGTTGTCAAAAGCGCGCCTGTTACAGCGAATTGGTCTGCCGGAACAGGCTATTCAGCTATATGAACAAGCTCAGGTTATGCATGGAGATCGTCCGGAAATCCTGGAACCGGCTGGTTATGCATATATTACCCAAAGCAACTGGGAGCGGGGTGCTGAAAAGTTCGAACGGTTGCTCAATCAGTATGATCCTGAAGATGAGCGTTATTATGCAACGATGCGTTCTCTGGCGAGTTGTTTATTTAATTCAGAGCAGTATGCCAGTGCAGTTTTCTGGTACGACAAATTGTCGGTTGTTTATCGAGATGATGCGGACATCTGGATGAATATGGCACAGGCATCGTTGGGACTGGATGATCCCAAACGCGCTTCCTACTGTGCAGTCAATGCGCTCAAAACCAAACCCTCCTGGCCCAAGGCCTATGCCGTATTGGGTAGTGCCCGGTATATGCAGGGTCTCTATGAACAATCCTTGCAGGCTTTTTATAAGATTACAGACGACAGCGAGTTGGCTGCGTTTGCGTGGTTCATGTCCGGCCGCTGTTATCAGCAGTTGGGCCAGAACAGGCAGGCCAACGCTGCTTTTGAAAAGGCCGAGCAATTGGACCCGAACAATGAACTCATCGCGTCATTTATGAAAAAGACAATACATCCGCTGTGAGGATAGTTTAACATTTATGAAAAAAGAATATATCAACTGGGGACTTGTGATAGGCGTTGGTCTGATTGCGACGGTTTTTTCAATCACTGCCGTCCTTGCATCCATGTCCGGAACAATCACGGTGCTGTCAATGGCAGTCGTGCTTTTATCGTTCGCGGCTGTCGGGTTTATGTTGGCCGGGTACGTTCGCCAGTTGCAGGCGATGGCCCATTCAATTTCGGTTGGCTCACAGATTCGGCTCACCTCCGAATATCCCGCCGATTCGATCTTGAATGAAGTCTGGATCGCCGCCGAACAGTTTTTGGATGGGTCAAATCAAAAAATGAAAACCTTGCAAAACGAAAACCAGGGCGTTACATGGCAGCTTCAATTGCTCAGTCAGCAAAAAAACAGCGTCGAGACCGTGCTGAACAGCATTCACGATGCGGTGATTGTAACCGATAACCGAGACAGAATCATTTTGGCCAATGCGTCCGCAGAAAACATATTCGGGTTTAAATTTGATCGTGATGTCTTCCAACCGGCACAAAAAATGATTCCATCTGAAGAACTTGTCGCCATGATCAGTAAAAGCCGCACCAGCCGGACCGCCCAGGTGCGTCACGAACTGACAATGGAAGAATCCGGAAATCCCGTCAGCTATGATACGGTACTGTCCTGTGTGGAAGACGGCCGGGGTGGGGTTCTGCAGATCGTTACCGTGCTGCATGATATTACGCGGGAAAAAGAAGTGGCCCGGATGAAAAACGATTTCGTCAGCCATGTCTCGCATGAACTCAAGACGCCGCTGGCCTCAATCAATGCCTATGCCGAAATGCTGGTTGACGGCGAAGCCGAAGACATAGAAACAATCCAGCAGTTTTGCGGCGTCATTCAGAGTCAGGCGCAGCGGCTCAGCCGGTTGATCGAGGATATTCTGAATATCTCACGAATCGAGTCCGGCCTCATCAAGGTTTCCAGGGAAACCCACAGCTTGGCGCTGGTCATTCGGGATGCCGTTGAGATGATTACCAGTTATGCGCAGGAAAAGAATATCACGATTCAGTCACCGGCGCCCATTCTCTACGATCAGGTCAATATTGACCGCGATATGATTTCGCAGGTCGTGATTAACCTGCTCAGCAATGCCGTCAAATATACTCCGGCCGAAGGCCGGATCACGGTAGATTCTGTCTTAAATGAGGCGGAAGGGCAAATCACCGTAACCATTACAGACACCGGTGTCGGTATTCCTGCAGAAGATGTGGACCATGTCTTCGATAAATTTTATCGGGTCCAGGCCAATAATAAATATGCCAAAGGGACCGGATTGGGACTGAATCTGGTCAAACAAATAGTCGAAACAGTCCATGGCGGCTCGGTTTTTGTGACCAGTACCCCCGGACAGGGAAGTACGTTCGGGTTTGTGCTGCCGTTATCAAAAGAAACTGCGGCCCAGTCGGTATCATGACGGGCGGCATCCAGAATCCAACAATACAGGAGTTAATATGGATAAACGAAAAGCATTGGTTGTGGATGATGAATTTCATATTGTTCAGGTGGTTTCGATTAAGCTGAAAAACAATGGCTACGAGGTGATGACCGCTGAAAACGGCGGTATGGCCTATGATCTGGCATGTCAAAACGCACCCGATATTATTATCACGGATTATCAGATGCCGGTCATGAGTGGTCTGGAATTGATCGAAAAACTGCGTCAAAATTCTGATACCACTCATATCCCGGTCATTATGCTGACAGCGCGGGGCTTTTCAATCGAAGAGGACCAGAAAGAAAAGCTGCACATTGCCGCCTGCCTGAGCAAGCCCTTTAGTCCGCGAGAAGTGCTCCAGACAATTGAGGACGTACTTGCACAGTCGGCAACGGTTTGAGTGTGAATAATAAGCTTATAAAAAGAGACCCTGATGAACAACACGATAACACAAACAATATCGGACCCGCAGCTTGGCCGGTTGAACGAACTGGCGCATAAGCTGAATCTGCTGGGACTAAATCTGCTGGTTTTCGATCCGCAGCAAAACTGCGTTCTGCAAAGTGACGCAGGCGATTATGCAAGCGATGCCTCGCAGATCGCACTGATATGCGGCGAGACCCTCCAGGGGCCTGCCCCATCCGCCGCCTGGGTGACGGAAACCGTGCTGGCATGCCCTGTGAAAGCCGAACAATCTATCATTGCCGTAGCGGTGATCGATACCGGTCCGGTCCGGAACGAAAGATCGGATCGTGAAAAAAGCTACCTCGCCTGTATTCTGGACGATTTTTGCAGAAACTTTTCGGATGCCGATAAGGTGCCGCAGCAGTTTGAGAAATTCAGTAACGAACTGTCCCGCGCCTATGAAGAGATCGTCCTGCTGTACAATCTCAGCACCAATATGAAAGTGACGCAATCCAGTGCATCCTATCTTCAGATGGCCTGTGATCAGTTAACGCAGTTGGTTCAGGTCGAAGGGATCGGGATCTTCATCGAACGCACGGTGGATGACCGTAAACAGTTGATGCTGTCAGCCGGTTCCGGCGTGATGGCCATCGACCCGCTGCATGCCGATATTCTGCAGATGAATCTCATCATGGAACTGCAGGCCGGCAAAGAGGCCCTTACAGACAGCTTGGTCGACGGTCCGCTGAAATACCAATGGCCCCAGTCCGTCCGGAATATCATTGCGGTACCGCTGGGCAGTGCTGATCGTATGCTGGGGTATATGGTGGCGACGAATGTGATCGATAAGCCCGATTTTGATACCACCGACATCAAGTTGTTCAACTCTGTCGCCAATGAGTGCATGGTGTTTATTGAGAACAACCATCTCTTTGACGAACTCAAGGAATTATTTATCGGCTGCTTAAAAGCTCTGACCAGCAGCATCGATGCCAAGGACCAGTACACACGGGGTCATTCCGAACGCGTGGCATTCATCTCCCGCTGGATTGCAGAGCGATTTTCCCGTATTCATCCCTTGTCGGATAAACAGATTCACCATATCTATCTGGCCGGCCTGCTGCATGACATCGGGAAAATCGGGATCGTCGAGTCCATGTTACGCAAAAACGGCCGCCTGACGGATGAAGAATACGCCGTCATTCAGTCGCATCCGCGAATCGGGGCCTCTATTCTGTCCGGAATTCGCCAGATGGAGGAAATCATCCCCGGCGTTCTGAGCCACCATGAACGAATCGACGGAAAGGGATACCCGCATGGGCTCAAAGGGGATCAGATTCCGCTCATTGCCAAGATTATAAGTCTGGCCGACGCCTTTGACGCCATGACCTCCGGCCGTGTCTATCGCGACGCAATGACCACCCAAAAAGCCCTGGCGATTATTGAAGGCGGGATCGGAACACAGTTTGATGAAGAAGTCGCACGGGTCTTTCTGGACAATGATGTTGATAAACTCTGGCAGATTATTCAGGACGGATTTATTGAAAGCTGGGATTATAGTAATTTTGATGAATATGGAGTCGAAGCTGTAGGAGCATTGATCCGGTGAAAATCGAAGCCCAAAAATATAACGATGTGATGGTTCTGCAGTTGCAGGGCGAGTTTACCGGCGAAACGCTGAAGTCGCTCGAAACGGAGACCAGCAATGCGTTTGCCTCAAAAGTCTCCGGCATTGTGATGGACATGAGCAAGGTGGCCTTCATTGACAGCCAGGCACTGGAATACCTTGTGGATCTGGGTGAGAAATGCAGAGAAAATACACGGCAGTTCAAAATTGCCGGACTCGATGAAACCTGTATGAAGATTCTTGAGTTGACCCGGCTGCTGCCTCAGTTTGATACCTATACGGAACTGACAGAGGCCGTCAAGAGTTTCACGTGACGGATATTCGGATAACAATGAGTAAAACAGCGATACAAACACGGTTACCGCTTGGGCAGGTGCTGCTGAACCGCGGCGTTGTCACCCAGGCGCAGATCGACAAGGCCCTGGAGCAGCAAAAGGCCGTCGGCCACAGTAAGCTCTTGGGTGAACTGCTGGTCGAACTTGAGATTTGCACGGATAACCAGATATGCTCGGCCCTGGCCGAGGCCTATGATGTGCCGTATGCTCCCCTGACGCCCAAACTCTGCGATCCGGCGATTGTCGAATTACTGCCCAGGGATTTCCTCGAGGAGTATGTGGTCCTGCCGCTGTTCAAGGTTCACGATACCCTGACCGTCGCCCTCAGCGAACCGTCCAATGTCTTTGTGATTGAAGAAATCCAGCGGCTCAGCGATTGCCATGTACAGGTTGTCTGTGCCACTGCCAAGGATATCCATTCCACGCTGCAGAACTATCTGCCCGCGGCGAATGTGTTCGTCATCGACGACATCATCGACGATGCGGCGCTCGAAGATTTTGCGATGATCGAAAACCTGCCCGAAGACATCACCGATTTGGAAGAGGTGGCGGGGCAGTCCCCGGTCGTCAAGTTGGTCAATTATCTGATTTATTCGGCGGTTCAGGAAAACGCCAGTGATATTCATATTGAGCCGGATGAGAAAAAATTGCGTGTTCGCTATCGTGTTGACGGTCAGCTCTATGAGAAACTGCGGCCGCCGTATCAAATGCATGCGGCGATAGTCTCGCGCATCAAAATCATGGCCGAACTGGACATTGCCCAGCGGCGGCTGCCTCAGGACGGCAGTATTCACGTGCTGGTCCAATCCAAACCCGTTGATTTGCGTGTCTCTGTGATGCCCGGCGTCTATGGTGAGAAAGTTGTCATTCGTGTGATTGATTTCCGCAAGATGCTGACAAACCTGGAATCGTTGGGTTTCAGCTATGAAAACCTGCAGATGTTCAAGAAGGTGCTCAATCACCCCAACGGGATTGTTCTGGTGACCGGTCCGACCGGTTCCGGCAAGAATACAACCCTGTACGCCGGTTTGTCCGAGCTGAACGGCGAACAGGTCAATATTTGTACCGTCGAAGATCCCGTCGAATGCAACATTCACGGGATTAATCAGTTCGAAGTGCATGACATGACCGGGTTTTCGTTTTCCAGTGCGCTTCGGTCGCTGCTGCGTCAGGACCCCGACGTGATTATGGTCGGTGAAATCCGCGACCGGGATACCGCCAATATCGCGGTACAGGCCGCCTTAACCGGGCATCTGGTCCTTTCGACCCTGCATACCAACGACGCGCCCGGAGCGATCACTCGGCTGGTAGATCTGGGCGTCCCTTCGTATCTGGTCAGTGCCTCGCTGATTGCCGTGCTTGCCCAGCGGTTGGTACGCAAAGTTTGTCCCAACTGCAAGGAACAATATGAACCGTCCCGCAGCATCCGTCGAACAGCGACGCAATGGGCCGGTCAGGAGATCGCCTTTTATCGCGGCTTGGGCTGTAAGAAATGCCGTAACAGCGGCTATATCGGCCGGATTGCGATCCATGAATTATTTATCCCGGATGACAAGGTTCTGGATATGATTACACAGGATGTGCCCTTGAAGCAGCTTAGATTGACAGCGGTTGAAAACGGGATGGTTCCCTTACACATCGACGGCATCCAAAAAGTCAAGGCCGGGATTACTACGATTGATGAAATTTTACGTGTCGCTAATATCATGGAATAACAGTGAGCGATATCAATGCCGTTACAAATGATGGAAAAATCCGTTACGAATAAGGAGGTTCAGAGAACCGGTATTTATTCCAATGACCGCGGGTCGCTCGGCCAGCCGGCCGTAACCAGTAATGCGCGTGTCAAGCAGGCCGATCTGGTTCTGTTTACGACCCAGTTGTCGGTGATGCTGGACAGCGGCGTTGTCCTCAGCGACGCGATTGAAGCCATCGGGGAGCAAATGCGCCCCGGAACCTTTCAGACCGTAATTGCCGATCTTGCCAGGCAGATCAAAAACGGAGACTGCTTTTCATCGGCTTTGACGGCCTATCCCCGGATATTCAACACGATGTTTGTCAGCATGGTTCAGGCCTCCGAGGCGTCCGGAAAAATGGCTGAGATGCTCGAAGTGCTCAGCGGGTACCTCAATGCCGAGGCCGAAACGCGCAAGCAGGTTAAAAGCGCGATGATCTACCCCCTCGTAATGCTGCTGATGGCGGTTGCCGCGACCGGATCGCTGATGTTTTTTGTCTTGCCGCGATTCACCAAAATCTATCAGGCCAGGGGAACGGCCCTGCCCAAACTGACTCAGGTGCTGGTTAATTGCAGTTCGCTCTTGGGAAATCCGGTATTTCTTGCCCTTGCCGTGACGGCGGGGTTTGCGGCGTTCTGGGCTTTTTCTGTCTGGAAGCACACCACGAACGGACGCAAAATCATTGACTGGATCAAGGTCCGTACGCCCATTTTCGGAACCATGTTAACCGATGCCGTCATGACCCGCAGCATGCGAATTCTGGCGACCATGGTCAATACCGGCGTCTCCCTGCTCGATGCCCTGGAGGTCATGAAAATGTCCTCCGATAATTATTATTTCCAGCGTTTGTGGATGTATACAGACGCCCGGATTCGCGACGGGTACCAACTCTCCGATGCCATCATGATGTCCGGCGACAGGAATCTCATTGCACCGGGCATTATCCAGATGCTTCGGGCGGGTGAAAAATCCGGACAGATCGGACAGGTCTCGGACAAGGTTTCGATTTTTCTCAGCAAAAAACTTCAAAACTCCATCCGCACCGCCACCTCGCTTATCGAACCGCTGATGATCACCCTCATGGGCGGAATCATCGGAACCATTGCCATTGCGCTGCTGCTGCCGGTATTTCGAATCTCCAGCGTCATCAGCAAATAAGCACAGAGACAATCCAGGGTCATATTTTGCAAGATGACGGCCGGGGCGAATCGAATTTTCAATCCATACACTTGGAGACGGCACGAATACTGCAACAGTGTTATAGCAATTGAATTTTTCATATATCTATGCCGCATAACCACAGGACTTGAACCAGCCGAGACAGTCACTTGCTGTGACTTGTTCCAATGCTTTGGCAATCGTTACAACCAACTCGGTTTCGGTTC
>JAOUFG010000036.1 GCA_029858345.1 Phycisphaerae bacterium | reverse complement strand
TTTTACAATTAAACAACGCGGATTAAATCCCGTGGAGACGGTCAAACAGGCATTGAAAGTCTACCTCGAAACCGGTACTCTGCCAGCATTAAAAGAATTCACTGCTTCAAATGGCTAAAATATTACACATATTGTATTCAGCACCAAAGACCGCTGCCCTTTTATCGAAACAGATATTGAACCAGAGCTTTTTAGCTATATGGCCGGCACTATCAAACAAATGAACGGCATTCCCTGTCTGATTAACGGTACTCTTGACCACATTCATATTTTGTCGACCCTACCCAGAACAGTAACTCTTGCGAAATATATTGAAGAAATCAAACGCCCCAGTAGTTGCTGGATTAAGACAAAAGGCAGGATGTATCAAAAGTTTGCATGGCAAAACGGCTACGGCGCGTTTTCTGTCAGCAGTTCCAGAGTCGCTTCCGTCAAGCGGTATATTGCCGGGCAAAAAGAACACCATCGAGCAATCACATTCAAAGAAGAGTTGCTTGAATTTCTTCGAAAATATAATGTCGAATACGACGAGCGATATCTTTGGGATTGATTACGCTGCCCTTACAGGGCAGAGGTTATTTTTTGATTCCAGCGACCCTGGGCGTTGCCCTGGGCTAGAATACCACAGTCTTTCAGACTGTTTAACTGCTTTAATTAATCATTGTCCAACACCCGATTTGGATACAGCTTGGTTTCCAGTGAGTGCTGATAGCTGGTCCGGGGCCGGCCGAGCTTTTTTATTGCATTTCTGCGTATCTTTCTATACCATAACGGCTTGTCATTACCGGGGATATTACAATGAGAGTACTTGTCGCGGAAAAATGCGGGTTTTGTCCGGGGGTTCGCAATGCCATCAATCTGGCCAAGCGGACGCTTGAACAGGAAAAATCCGCCTACAGTTTGGGGCACATTATCCACAATGAAGAGGTGGTGAGCCAATTATCCAAGGACGGCCTCGTGCCGGTGGATTCGATTGAGGACATCGAATCGGGCACGGTGCTGATCCGTTCGCACGGGGCGACATTGGATCAATTGGAGGACATCAGGAATAAAGGTCTGAAAATTGTGGATGCCACCTGCGTTCTGGTCAAGCGCGTCCAAAAGATTGCCCGGCAGCTCAATGAAGAGGGCTACAAGGTTGTTATGATTGGCGACAAGGACCATCCGGAGGTCAAAGCCGTTGTTGGTTCCACGGATGATGTGGAGGTGGTCGGGACCCCTGAAGATTTAGATAAGATTCGATTAAATAAGAAGTTAGGTGTGATTTGCCAGACCACACAAAGCCCGGATCACTTTGCGGATATGGTTGCGGCTATTTCCCGGCGAGGCTTTTCGGAGATGAAAGTTATCAATACGCTGTGTCGGGAAACGATGGAGCGCCAGACCGCCGCGGTCAAGTTGTGCCGCCAGGTCGATGTGATGTTTGTGCTGGGCGGCAAGCACAGTGCCAATACCCGAAAACTGGCCGAATTGTGCAAAAAACACAATCCGCAAACTTATCACTTGCAAAACTGGGCCGAACTTGATAAAAACTGTCTTTTCGGCAAGACTGTCGCGGGTGTCACCGCCGGAGCGTCGACACCGGACGAGGTGATCGAGGAGTTTGTGCGGAACCTCGAAAATCACGACGCGGGGTCTGTCGGATAACAGGGATTGTGAACTTAATGGACTATTCATGATCGCATTGGCGGCGTAGCCAGTGCATCTTTTGTTTATGAACCTTAATAACAATTGAGGTAAAAGCGGATTGCGTAAATGTGGGGCGCAATTGCAGCTAACAACAGACTCCACAGGAGATTTCAAATGGTAGATAGAAACCTCATTAACAAGCTCGGTCTTTCCGAAGATGTGATCGAGCAGGAAATCAGCGAACTTTTCACCTCCGAACACAAGCACATCCTCGAAGAAGAACTGGCCAAGAAAGTCGAAGCCCTCGTTCCCGGCACCGTTGTCAAGGGTAAAATTGTTACGCAGTTCGGCAACGATGTCATTGTGGAACTGGGCCTCAAAAGCGAAGGCATGGTCGAAGCCGGCGAGTTTGACGATCCCAGCGAGGTCGTCTCCGGCAAGGAAATTGAAGTCCTTCTGGAAGAAATGGATGCCGAGAGCGGCATTCTGCTGAGCAAACGCAAAGCCGACCGCATCCGCGGCTGGGAACGGGTTATCGAGAAAAACGCCGAAGGCGATGTGGTCAAGGGTATGGTCAGTCGCCGCATCAAGGGCGGTCTGCTGGTCGATATCGGCGTACCGGTCTTTCTGCCGGCTTCGCAGGTCGATATCCGTAAGCCCGGCGACATCAGCCGCTTCATCGGACAGGAAATCGAATGTAAAATCCTCAAAATCGATACGGAAAATCACAACATCGTGGTCTCCCGCCGCAAGATCATCGAAGAAGACCGCCACGCCAGCAAGGAAAAAATTCTTGCCGAGATCGAAGAAGGCCAGCTCCGCAAGGGGATTGTCAAGAATATCGCCGACTTTGGTGTATTTGTGGACCTCGGCGGCTTAGACGGTCTGCTCCATATTTCCGATCTGAGCTGGGGCCGTATTTCGCACCCGTCCGAGCTGGTCGAACTGGATCAGGAAATCGAGTGCGTGGTCATCGGCGTGGACCGGGAAAACGAAAAGATTTCTTTGGGCCTCAAGCAAAAGACCGAAAGCCCGTGGGAGAATGTCGAAGCACGCTACCCCATCGGCAACAAAGTTACCGGCACCATCGTCAATATCATGAACTATGGCGCGTTTGTCCGCCTGGAAGAGGGCGTCGAGGGTCTGATTCACATCAGCGAAATGAGCTGGACCAAGCGCATCGGCCACCCCGGCGACATTCTGCATCTTGGCGAAGAAGTCGAAGTTCAGGTGCTCGAAGTCAACAAGGAAAAACAGGAAATCTCACTGGGTCTCAAGCAGCTTGAAATCAACCCGTGGAGCGTGGCCAACCAGAAATATCCGGCCGGCACGGTTGTCACCACGAAAGTGACCAGCTTGACCAACTATGGCGCCTTTGTTGAGATCGAACCGGGCATTGACGGCCTGATTCACATTTCCGACCTGAGCTGGACCAAGAAATTCAACCATCCGGGCGAAGCCCTGCAAAAGGGTAAGGAAGTCAAAGCCGTGGTGCTCGAAGTGGACGAAGAAAAACACCGTGTTTCGCTGGGCATCAAGCAGATGACCGAAGACCCGTGGGCGCATGCGATTCCGGACAAATACATTCCGGGCCAGGTCGTCAAGGGCGCCGTGACCAAGCTGACCAATTTCGGCGTCTTTGTGGAACTGGAACCGGATCTGGAAGGTCTGCTGCATATCTCCGAGATTTCGGATCAGAAAGTGGATTCGCCGCAGGATGTCGTTAAGATCGGCGATGAGCTGGAAGTCAAGATTCTCCGGGTCGATACCGATTCCCGCAAGATCGGCTTGAGCTTGCGGCGGGTTCAGTGGGCCGCTGAAGATAAGGAAGCGGAAAAAGGCGCCGCCCCGGTCGAGGACATCCCGATGATCGACGAGCCGGAACCGGTTCAGCGCCGCGGCGGACTCGACGGCGACCTCATGCCCGATTCGCTCAATATCCAGATGCCGACCCCCAAGCCGGCCCCCGCTCCGGAAGAAAAACCCGAGTCGGACGCGTAACGCTCAGTACCGACAGATTTGTGAATAACTCAAACCCCTGCAATCAACGTTGCAGGGGTTTTTTCTTTGTCCGCCGAAACACCCGATACGGCTTTAATCCCGGGATGGCAGTGGTTACTCAATTCCCAAAATTGCTTTCATCCTGTGGTTAACCGCCCCCCGTAAATCGTCGATACACTCCACGGAGCGTGCTGTGATAAATGGTACGCCCTGTTGGCCCGATAAAAACGGGCCTGACAAAAAAATAATGGCACAACAGGAGTGAAACCGATGGCTTTTGACGCAACCATTAAAGAATACCTGAAAGAAATTGATGAGTCCCCCCTGCTGACCTGGGAAGACGAAAAAGAGCTGGCAATCGCGGTTCTGGAAGAAAACGACCCTTATGCTCGAGAACGGCTGGTTCGCAGCAACCTTCGCCTGGTCGTCAACATCGCCAAGAAGTTCTCCGGCCGGGGTTTGACGCTGGGCGATTTGATCGAAGAGGGCAATCTCGGCCTGCTGCGGGCGGTCGATACGTTCGACCCGGATCACGGCGTGCGGTTCAGCACTTATTCAGCATGGTGGATCAAGCAGGCGATCAAGCGGGCGATTTTGAGCAATTCGCAGCCGATCCATATTCCGACCTATATGGTCGAGCTGATCAACCAGTGGCGGCAGGTCTATGCCGAACAGGAACTGCGGCTGGGCCGGACCGTCAGCTTAGACGAGATGGCCACCGCGATGAAAGTGCCGCTTCGCAAGGCGCGGGCCATCCGCGACATCGTGACGGTCGTGGATAACGGGTTTCAGCGTGATTCTGACGAGGAAAACGCCGGCCTTGACGAGGCGATTATAGATGATACAATTGTAACGCCTGAGGAAGACCTCGGCACCAATGAAGAGTTGCAAAAGGCCCTTGAACTGCTGGACGAAATCGAGCCGCGTGAGGCCGAGGTTTTGCGGTTGCGATTTGGCCTGGACGGTGTCGAACCGCTGACCCTCAAGCAGATCGGCAAACAACTGGGACTGACGCGGGAACGCGTTCGTCAGCTTCAACAAAACGCCCTGGCTCAACTGAATGAGCTGCTGATGAGTTGACCCTGAAGAAGGGCAAGTGATCCTGACAAGGCGAAGCTGGCGACAACTTCGCCTTTTTTATTTGGAACAATGTAAGAGTTCAGGCTTCCGCTTGTTTGGGATCGCGGGCGTCTCGCCCGCATGAAAATAATTACGACCGGGACGGCCGCGTTCGCATGACACATTTCCGCCGTCGCTCTTTGGGTTATGGCGGGACAAGAAAGTGTGAGCTCTTACGGCCCGTTATGGAGAAGAAAATGGATTTAAAAGCTTACATTCGGGATATTCCGGACTTTCCCAAGCCGGGGATTCTGTTTCGGGATATTACGCCGCTGCTGGCCAATGCGAAGGCGCTGGCCGCGGCGATTGACGCGATGCGTGAGCCGTTTGTCGGTCAGGGTATCGATGTGGTTGCCGCGGTGGAGGCGCGGGGGTTTATCTTCGGGGCGGCGGTAGCGCGGGCGCTCAATGCCGGATTTGTGCCGATTCGCAAGAAAGGCAAGCTGCCGTTTCGGACGCATTCGGTCCGTTATGGACTCGAATATGGTGAGGATGTTGTAGAAGTACATTCGGATGCGGTTGCAGCGGGCACAAAAGTGCTGATGATCGATGATCTTTTGGCGACCGGCGGAACGATGACCGCAGCGTGCGAGCTCATCGAAAAACTCGGCGGCGAGATCGCCGGCCTGACGTTTCTGATCGAACTGGCCGACCTGAAAGGCCGCGACTCCTTAAAAAAATACTCGATTCATTCGGTGATAACGTATTAACTTCGGGAGCGACTCGATGCGAATTGCAATTGTCGGTTCGGGAGCGATGGGAGGGTTGTATGGGGCGTTTCTGGCCCGTGCGGGGTACGATGTCCACTTCCTGATGCGGCGGGATTATGAGGCCGTTAAAGCATCCGGCCTGACGGTGTTAAGCTGCCGGGGCGATTTTCACCTGGAGCACGTGAACTGCTATCGCAACCCTGAGGACATGGGCATTGTTGATTTGGTTTTCATTGGCCTCAAGACAACGGCCAATGGTTATTATCAAGAACTTATCTCTCCCTTGATGGCGCCCGACACCCGGGTGCTTACCGCTCAGAACGGGCTTGGGAACGAAGAAACCCTGGCCGAGTTGTTCGGGGCCGAACGTGTTTCAGGAGGTCTGGCATTTCTGTGTTCGAATCGAAAGTCCCCCGGCGTCATTTGTCACCTTGATTACGGATTCCTGCATATTGGCAATTTTCAGCGAGGGCCGGATGCGACATTGCTGGCGTTTGCGGAGATGCTGAACGTTGCCGGTGTGAAATGTACGGTTGTGGACGATCTCGCATCGGCTCGCTGGAAAAAGCTGATCTGGAACGTTCCGTTTAACGGGCTGTCGGCGCTGCTGGATAGGATGGTGGATAAGATTATGAGGGACGCCCCACTGCGCGAGCGGGCATGGCGACTAATGAAAGAGGTTCAAAGTGCTGCCGGGACGGATGATCTGACGATTGACGATGGCTTCCTGGAGCACATGATGGACCTGACCGAGAAAATGGAACCGTATCATACCTCCATGCACCTGGACCGGCAGAACAACAGGCCGATGGAAATTGAATCCATCATCGGCGAACCGCTCCGCCGCGGGCAAAAGAAAGGATTAACCTTACCCGAAATGCAAACCCTCTACACCGGCCTGAAACAAATCGACCTCGCCCCGAAATTGTAATACGTTTGCAACGTTTACATTTCCCTGTTACGCCACTGCCAAGCAGCCATTGACAGTGCCGCCCTAAGGAGGATTCTTAGTTGCAAAATCGGGGGATTTTAGTATAATGACACGATTCTATGAACAATAACGGATCTTTTAGGTCATAAAATGGCTCAGGATGGACAAAGACTGGATGTGGTTATTCCCGGCGTGGAGGCGTCGTCGTATCCGATCACTATCGGCCATGGCACGCTGAGCGGGGTTTGGGGCGAGATTCTGCAAACATGGCCCAAGCACAATCCGTTTGTCGTGACGGATTCGGAATTGGTCAAGGCGGGGCATTTGCAGACGCTGGTGGGGGCTGAAAAAGTGCCAACGTTTACCATCGACCCGGCGGGAGAGGTGTCCAAGCATATCCAGACCGTGGTTGCGATTGTCGAGCGTATGGAGAAAGAATGCCTCGGTCGCGATTCGATCATTGTCGCCCTTGGCGGCGGGACGGTGGGGGATATCGCCGGGTTCGCTGCGGCGATCTTTAAGCGGGGCGTACCGGTTATCCAGATTCCGACAACGACGGTGGCGCAGGCCGACTCCAGCGTCGGCGGCAAGACCGGCGTGGACAGTTCCGTCAGCAAGAATGCTTTCGGCGCGTTCTGGCAGCCGGCAGCGGTGTATATCGATGTGGCGACCCTGACCACGCTGGACGACCGGCAGTATCGTGCGGGTCTGATTGAATCAGTCAAGCACGCCGCCATCATGGACGCTGAGTATTTCGGCTTTTTTGAAACGAATATCGATGCGATTTTGAATAAGGACATGGCAGTCCTTGAGCAGATCGCCGCTACGAATTGCCGGATCAAGGCCGACGTGGTGCAGCAGGATCCGACCGAGAAGAATATGCGGCGGATTCTCAACTACGGCCACACGATCGGCCACGCGGTCGAATCGGCCAGCGGCTTTGAACTGCTGCACGGCGAATCGGTCGCCATCGGGATGATCGCGGCGGGCAAGCTCGAAAAGGCGTTGGGTCTGGCCGACGACGATCGGCTGGAGCGTATCACGAATCTGCTGGTTAAACTTGGAATGCCGATACGGATCCCGGCTGATATTACAAAAGAAAAAATTATTGACCTGTTACGAACGGACAAAAAGGCCGTCGGTAAGTGGCCCCGATTTGTTTTACTGGAATCGCTTGGCGCAGCCCTGTGCCGCGACGGTCAGTGGGCGCATGAGGTATCGCAGGACATGGTTGAACGGTGTCTTGATGAACTGTATTGATTGTTTGCAAAATGTTAACATTGTTAAATCCTAAATCCGAATATCGAAACTCGAAACAAATTCGAATTTCAAAAATTCAAAGGGACTCAAACACGCGCGTTTTGAAGTTATGACATTTGAATTTTATATTTGTTTCGGATTTCGGATTTCGTGCTTTGAATTTTATTTAGACTGAATTGGAGAACTTATGTACCGAGAAGAAATTAAAGTATTGGACTGTACGATCCGCGACGGAGGGCTGATCAACAATCACTATTTCACGGATGAATTTGTCCGCGCCGTTTATAAGGCCGTTAGCGACGCCGGCGTCGATTATATGGAGATGGGGTACCGCAGCAGCCGACAGGTCGCTGATCCGAAAGAGTTTGGTGCGTGGAAGTACTGTGATGATGATAAGATCGCCGAGATTATCGACGGTATCGAATCGGACGTCAAAATCAGTATCATGGTGGACGCTCATCGCGTAATGGAACAGGAATTTAAACCGGTGGACCAAAGCCCGGTCGATATGATCCGCATTGCAACGTATGTCAAGGATGTGGACAAGGCGATCACCCTGTGTGACCGTGTGCATGACCTCGGCTACGAAACCTGCATCAACATCATGGCGATCTCACGCGAGAACGAGTTTGATCTGATCGAGGCGCTGGATCAGGTTGCCAAGACGCCGGCCGGCACGGTGTATGTCGTGGACAGCTTCGGTTACTTTTTCAGTGAGCAGATTCATTACATGGTTAAGATGTTCATGGAACATTTGCCCGGTAAAAGGATCGGGATGCATTGCCATAATAATCAGCAGCTGGGATTCGCCAATACCATCGAAGGCATTCGCAAGGGTGCAAACCTGCTGGATGCATCCTTGTTCGGGATCGGCCGCGGTGCAGGCAACTGTCCGCTGGAACTGCTGCTGGGCTTTTTGAAGAATCCGAAATTTGATCTTGAGCCGATTCTGCGTGTCATCCAGGACTATATGATCCCGATGCAGGAAGAGATCGAGTGGGGCTATATGATCCCGTATGCAATCACGGGGATTCTGAACCAGCACCCGCGTGCAGCGATCCGGATGCGAAAGACGGACAAGAAAGACAAATACGCCGAATTTTATAATGAAATCCGCAGCGACCTCGATGTCGCGGATTAAATATTAGCCACAAATTAACACGAATAAACACAAATTATTTTCATCTATTTTCGTGATAATTAGTGGTAATTCGTGGCAAAAAAGGAATAACAAAAAATGCGATACAGTCAGACGTTGATACCAACGGTTAAGGAAGTGCCCGCGGATGCGGAGATCATCAGTCATCAGCTCATGCTGCGTGCGGGCTTGATGCGAAAGCTGGCCAGCGGGACCTATATTTATCTGCCCGCCGGACAGCGCATGCTGGAAAAGGTCATGCGGATCGTGCGAGAAGAGATGAACCGCAGCGGCGCCCAGGAGATTACCATGCCGGTGGTTCAGCCGATGGAACTGTGGCAGCAGACCGGCCGGGATGTCGACTATGGTGAGACGCTGGGCAAGTTCGAGGACCGACACGGCCGATGGAACGTGCTTTCGCCGACCGCTGAAGAGGGCTTTACGTTTCTGGCCGCCAATGAAATCAACTCCTACAAGCAGCTTCCGATGAACCTGTATCAGATCAACACCAAGTATCGCGATGAATTCCGGCCGCGGTTTGGTGTGCTGCGGTCGCGCGAGTTTATCATGAAGGACGCGTACAGCTTCCACATGGACGAAGACTGCCTGCACAAGACTTATATGCAGATGTATGACGCCTATTGCCGGGTGTTTGAGCGGTGCGGCGTGGACTATGTCATCGTGCTGGCTGAGTCCGGCGAGATGGGCGGGTCCGGTTCGCATCAGTTTACTGTGCCGTGCGAGAATGGCGAGGATGTGATCGTTTACACCGCTGACGACAAGCAGGCCTGGAATATTGAAAAGGCCCCGGTCGATCCGCTTGCTAAACAGCCCGCCGCAGATGTTGGCGCAGCCGAAGAAGTTCATACGCCTTGTGAAGGTAGTATAAAGGTAGTTTCAGAATTTCTCAATGTACAACCCAAAGATATGATAAAAACTCTTATCTACTGGACCCCATCTAATCCACAAGTAACGAAAGACTTGAACGCATATGAAGTCAATCATAAAGATGGTGATAAGTTGTCAGGGAAAAAAGTTGCTGCCGCTGCCGGACCATATGAAATTTATGTTATTCTGGTACGTGGTGATCACGAAGTAAATCAAGAAAAATTAACACGCCTCTTAGGTTCAGGTTTAGGCCTCTTGGAATATCCGGAGCTTATTGAAGATATTACAGGCGCCAAAGTTGGTTTCGCAGGCCCAATAGGACTTAATGATAAAGATGAAATTAGCAAAATCATTATTGATCCTGCCGTTGCAGCAATGGCTGTTGGGGTAACAGGAGCGAATAAGACCGATTACCATATTGTCAATGTCGTGCCGGGACGGGATTTTCCGCTGGAAGGGAAAAATATTCAAGTTGTAGATATTCGCAACGCCGTCGAGGGCGATACTTACGAAGGAAAGAAACTGTTGTTCAAACGCGGCATCGAAGTCGGGCAGGTGTTTAAGCTGGGCGACAAATACAGCAAAAAACTCGGCGCCAAGTGTCTCGGCGAGGACGGTAAGGAACATGACTTGCTCATGGGCTGTTACGGCATCGGCATCAACCGCATCATCGCCTCGGCCATCGAAAACGGTTACGACGAAAACGGGATGATCCTTCCGATCTCAATCGCACCGTGGGAAGTGATCGTGACGCCCGCCGGTAAGGAAGATGAGATCGTCGAAGCGGCGGAAAAAATCTATCAGCAGTTACAGGATGCGGGTGTGGAAGTCCTCATTGATGATCGCAACGCCCGCGGCGGCGTCAAGTTCAAGGATGCGGACCTCTTGGGGATTCCGATCCGTGTCACCATCGGCAAAAAGTCACTCGCCGAAGGCCAGGCCGAATTCAAACTCCGCAGCGAACCCGATCGCAGCACACTGCCATTGGATACCGCGGCAGAGCAAGTCGCCGCAATGGTCGCCGACATGAAAGCCAAGCTCAATAAACCAATACGGTAGCCATAAAAAAGAAACCACGGATTACGCTGATTTTCGCGGATTAAAATATAACGGTTAATAATCCGTGTAAATCCGTGAAATCCGCGGTTAGTTCTCTGTGCCCTCTGACTTCGGCGAGCTCGCTCGACTGAGCTCGGCGCAGGCAGTCGAGACGTGGCAAAAAATTATGTGGGAAATACAAGACATTCAACCGGTTAAGCTGATTGTCGGGATTCTGGCGTGCGATGAATCGGCGCTGGCGATTTCGCGGGGTGTGCTGCTGGATGCCTACGGCGAGGCGGATATGGTCAGCGAGGTCTGGCCGTTCGACATGACCGAGTACTATGTCAACGAAGCTGGACCGAACATGGTGCGGCAGTTTATGGCGTTTGAGAATCTGATTGATCCCGGGCGGATGGCCGCCATCAAGCATGAAACCAACCGCATGGAGCAGGATTTGGTAAAGCGGATCGATTCACCGTATCCGCGGCCAGTCAATTTTGATCCCGGTTTTATCGAGCCGTCCAAATTAGTGCTGGCCTCGACCAAGAATTTCGCCCATCGCATCTATATCGGTGATCATATGTACGCCGAAGTGACGATGACCTACAATAAGGGAAATTGGGAAACCTTCCCTTTTACATTTCCCGATTACAAGAGCGGACGGTATAATGGATTCTTGAGTAAGGTGCGTCAGGCGGTCGTCCGCCAACAGCGCGAATTGAAAAAGTAGGAGTTCACAACAACAGCGCGGCGGCGCGAGCCGCCCGATTGCGTGACCCTGTGGGCATCAGAGTGCTGTGTGTGAATACATTATGCACAGGGTGTCGCAATCGGGGAGTTTGCGCTCCCTCGCTGTTGTTTACAAGCTAAAGCTTGAACTCTTACAGAGGATGACAGATGAATCATTTAACAATAGCAGCAATTTTGTTACCCCTTGCGGCGTGTGTATGCAGTGCGGTGCTGACGGTGTGCGTAAAGCGATGGTCGGTGCGGACAGACTTTGTCTCACGCCCGCGGGAGGACCGTTACAACCGCAACGTCATTGCCCTTGGCGGCGGCATTGCGATTTTCTGGACGATTGCACTGTTTATCCTGACTGGAGCCGGGGTTGTCAAGTTTGTCATCGAGCCGGGGCATCTTTCGTTTTTGGATGAATCCGTTGTACAGCATGCCGCCGGGTTCATGGACAAGGTCAATGACCTGCTGATCGTGCTTGCGGCGGTGTTCGTTCTGCACATAATGGGGCTGTGGGACGACAAAAAACATCTCGGTCCGTTTGTGAAATTAGCGGTTCAATTTGCCACCGCGTTTATTGCCGCCTGGTTCGCTGACATCCGCGTCGAAATGTTCATCGAAAGCAAGCTCATCACCACCATCCTTTCGGTGTTCTGGATCGTGCTGATGATGAACGCCTTCAATTTTCTCGACAACATGGACGGCACCAGCGCCGGCATCGCCCTGATCGCGACCTGTGTGCTGATGGCCGCGGCCATTCGCAGCGGACAAATCTTCGTTGGTGCAATGGGCATGCTCTTCGCCGGGGCGCTGCTGGGATTTCTGCTGTTCAACTTTCCGCCGGCCAAAATCTTCATGGGCGACTGCGGTTCCATGGTCGTGGGCTTTTTCGTGGCGCTGCTGACCTTGCGGACGACGTATTATAATGAAGAAGCTGGAACAGAGTTGTACTCGGTCTTTATGCCGGCAGTTGTGATGGCCGTGCCGCTGTACGATTTTATCAGCGTAACCTTTCTTCGGCTCAAGCAGGGCAAAAGCCCCTTCGTCGGTGACACCCAGCACTTCTCCCACCGGCTCAAACGCCGGGGCCTGTCCGACCGGCAAGTCGCTTTGACGCTGTATCTTGCGACACTGTGTACGGGTCTGGGTTCAATTTTGCTTCAGCAGGCGGATCTGGTCGGAGCGATCCTGATCGCCGCTCAGACGGTGATGATCCTGATTTTCATCGCAATTCTTGAAGCCGCGGGCAATCGGGAGAATCAATGATCCGCCCAAAACGCACATCGCTGACCTCAAAAGATTTTCGAGTTCCCCAATGGCTGGAAAACAGCTTACTGTGCATTGCGCTGGGCCTGCTCGTCTTGCGTTCGACGATTATCGAGACCCCGCTTATTGACCAGGCCCAGACACGGCTGATGCTGAGTCCCGAAAATGTGACTCTTTTAGTATCAACGGCCCTGCTGGCTTGTATTGGGCTCTGGCTTCTCGCCGCAATCCTCTGTGGTCGGTTGCCATGGCGAAAAACCGCATTCGGCCCGGCGGTGTGTGTGTTCATCGCGGCGGGGATTTTCTCGGCGTGTTTTGCCTCCAATAAACGTGCGGCGATAACGGACCTTGTTACCTTGGCGACGCCCATGCTGGCGGGACTGCTGCTGGTACAACTACTGACCTCAGCGGCAAGGATCCGGCTGGCGCTGCTGGTGATACTGGCGGTGGGCGTTACGGCGACGGTTCAGTGCATCGAGCAGAAAACGGACTCCAATGATGTACTGGTTGCTGAGTACGAAGCCAATCCTGCCGAGTTTCTTGAAAAACAGGGCATCGAGCCGGATACGATGGAACACTTCATGTATGAGCACCGGCTGTATTCTAAAGATATTCGCGGATTTTTAATGACGAGCAATTCGGCGGCAACGTTTTTCCTGATGGCGTCCTTTGTGAGCCTGGGACTATGCCTGCAAGTCATTCGCAAAAAAATGCCGCAGGAAATCATCGCCGCTGGGGTCTGTTATCTGCTGGCATTGCTCATTGTTCTGCTCGGACTGTTCTTGACCGGCAGCAAAGGCGGAATCGGGGCGTTCGTGCTGGGGGTACTGCTGTTGGTTGTCCTGATGGCTTCCGGGAAAGCCATTTGGAAGCGTCGGGTGCTGTTCGGTATTGTGTGTTTATTGCTGATTGTGATCGCCGCAGGTTTTGTTATTCATTACGGCATTCAGCAGGGTCGCTTGCCCGGCGGCAACTCGATGCTCGTTCGCTGGCAGTATTGGGGCAGCACCGCCGAAATGATCCGCGACCATATTCTCACCGGCGTTGGCGGCGGCAATTTCCCGGAATACTACACCCATTACAAAATCCCCGCCGCCCTGGAAACCGTGCAGAACCCCCATAACTGGATATTGTCACTGCTGTCACAATACGGCCCATTGGGATTGGCGGCGTTTGCCGCAGCGGCGCTGATCGTGTTTTTTAAAGCACTAAACCATTCGCTGACTTCGGACACTGAATTTCAGCAAGGACCGCGGCAGGCCGCCAGCCGTTTATGGATCGGTGTGTTGGTGTTCTCGGCGGCAATGCTGCTGGTCGTGCGGCCGCTGGTGGTGGATGTGGAGTTCTTTTACCAACAACCAGACATCGCCGCCGCGGCGTATCTGTTCCTGTACTTCATTCCGGCACTGGTGTTTGTGCTGGCATTTATTCTGCTGCGAAAGGCCGCTGCCCAGGACACCGGACAAACACATAACGGACGTTCTTTGTCAATTGCACTGGTCTGCGGGCTGATTGCCGTGCTGATTCACAATCTGATTGATTTTGCGATTTTCGAGCCGGGCAACGGGTCCGTATTCTGGCTGTTTGCCGCGGTTCTGATCGCTCAGACAGACAATGCCAAAGGGGCATCGGAAAAATCGTTCTCGCTGGACCCGCCAAAGCGGCTGGGCCTGTTTGCAGGGTTAGCTTTGGTAAGCATCGTTTATTTGGCGGTTGCTTTGCTGCCGCCGCTGCGGGCCGAAGCCATGTTCAAACGGGCTGTCGCTTCCGGTACGCAAGGATTCGAGCTGACGGACAAGGCGATTGCCGCCGATGTGCTTTCGGCAAAGACGCCGTATCAGGCCGCAAACATGCTGACGCAGGTTTACCAGGCACGGGGCATGAACGACCCCGCATTTCTCGACAGGGTTGCCGGATTCGCCGATATCGCCATCGGCCGCAGCGGGGCCGATTTTAAGCCGTGGCGGCTGCGGGCGAAAATCAACGTCATCCGCTCCGAGCAGACTGAAGACGAAGCCAAACAAGCCGCGCTGCAAAAGGCGTTCGAGGATCTGCAGCAGGCCATCGCCCGCTATCCGGGGTCCGGCAAGCTGCATTATCTGCTGGCCAACGTCGCCGAGCAGTTGGGAAAGAAGACAATCGCCCTCTGTCATTACCAGGTGGCTGTCGACATCGAAGACGCCTACCGCGCCCAGTTTGGCGTCATGTATCCCGGCCGCGACATCATCAGCCGCCTCGGCAAAACCGATTACACCGACGCCAAAGCCAAAATCCAGCAATTACAAAAAAGCTCCCCATAACAGCATCAAAGTCGCCGAACATGTCGCCTCCTGCGGGGGTTTTGAAGAAAAACTGCGATCTTTATCCCATACCCTCACGGACGCGGCTACGACATGACGCCCTATGGGGCTTTCACAAGATTTGCATCGTTGATATGTTTTGCATCTGGACGTATAATACGCTTCATGGCGCGTGAGCGAGAGAATTTGTTCAGTCGGGGTGAGCGGGAGCAATTGGCCCAACATGCGCCATTGGCGGTTCGGCTGCGGCCGGCCACACTGGATGATTTTGTCGGGCAGCTGCACTTTGCGGGTGAGGGTAAATTACTCCGGCGGATGATCGAGGCCGGCAATATCACCAGTCTGATTTTCTACGGCCCGCCCGGCACCGGCAAGACCACGCTGGCCCGGATTGTCGCCGGGTCGATCAAGGCCAAATTCCACTATCTCAGCGCACCGGCCGCCTCGGTCAAGGACGTCCGCGAGATCATTGCCGAAGCCAAGGACCGGCTGCTCACTGGCGGGGCGAAAACGCTCCTGTTCATCGACGAAATCCACCGTTTCAACCGTGCCCAGCAGGACGTGCTGCTCGATGATGTCGAAAACGGCATCATCACGCTCATCGGGGCGACCACCGAAAACCCGTTTTTCAGTGTCAACAGCCCGCTTATCAGCCGCAGCACGGTATTCGCGTTCGAAGCACTCAGCAAAGACGACATTCTGACCGTGCTGAATCGAGCACTGACCGATTCCGACAAAGGCCTTGGCCAAATGAGCATCGAAGCCGACCCGAAAGCACTGGAATTTCTGGCCGAAATCTGCGACGGCGACGCCCGCAGGGCGCTTACGGCCTTGGAAGTGGCGGTACTGTCCCAAGCCAAAGGCAGGAAAAAGGGCAAAATCAAACTGACACTCGACATCGCCAAAGAATCCGTCCAGCGAAAGGCCATTCAGTACGACGGCACCGGCGATACCCACTATGACCTCGCCAGCGCGCTGCAAAAGTCCATGCGAGGCTCCGATCCGGATGCCACGGTCTATTGGCTGGCGCGAATGATCGTCGGCGGCGAGGACTTGCGGTTTATTGCACGCAGAATCGCGGTCTGTGCGGCTGAAGATGTGGGTAATGCCGACCCCATGGCGACGATATTGGCGGCCTCGGCCCTGCAAATCGCCGAATTCGTCGGGTTTCCGGAGGCCCAACTACCACTGGCCCAGGCAGCCATCTACATCGCCTGTGCCCCCAAGTCCAACGCCTGTGCCAATGCCATCTGGCAGGCATCGTCGGATGTCCAGTCCGGCCGGACGATTCCGGTCCCCGCCCATCTGCGGGATTCGCACTACGCCGGAGCCAAAAAATTAGGTCACGGTTTGAATTATGAATATCCGCACAAATCGCCGATAGGATATATTGAGCAGGATTATTTGGGTGAGCACCTTGAAAAGCCGTATTACCAGCCCAAAAACATCGGACGTGAAAAAATTATCGCCGAATATTTACAAAAGCTCAAAAATCAGGTACAACGGTACCAACAGCAGAAAGATACAGACTCCTGAGGTAAGGTATTTTACCCTTATAGGGTAATAATTTTTCGCGAGGAAAAGTCTAACGTTCTTCGCATAAATGACATAGCCGCGCAGCAAGCGCAATTTTTGAATAAGGTTGGTATTAGAGATATGGATAAAGATACACTGCGGCATGAAATCAAAAAGCGGCTTGTGCAGATCAGCGCCGAAGACAGGGTTGCCAAGAGCAAGCAGATTTGCCGGCAAATTGTCGATGCCGATATGTTCCAAAAGGCCTCTGTTGTGATGATGTTTCTTTCGCTGCCGCACGAAGTCGATACCACTCCCATGATCCTTCATGCCTGGCAGCAGGGCAAAATCGTCGCGGTACCCAAGGTTTCCTGGGAACAGCGACACATGATTCCCGTCGAACTGACATCGCTCGAAACGGGGCTGAAAACTGAGAAAATGGGCCTGAGAAACCCCACCAATGGGGTCCCTGTGCCGTTTGATGAAATTGACTTGGTCATCACGCCGGGGTTGGGTTTTGACAGACACGGAAACCGCCTGGGTCGCGGTGGAGCTTATTATGATCGATTTTTCACACACAACAAAATGTCCGCTGCACGCTGGGGCGTCGCATTCAGCCAGCAGCTATGCGAGGAAATCCCGCATGATGACCAAGACGCTCCCATTGATGCAGTGGTGACCGAAGATGAAATAATAATCTGTCAAAAGAATTAAGCATGGAGGTATATTCAGGTGAGAAATAAATACAGACCTTATGTTACGCGGAAACAGCAAAAACGCCGCCGGATGCGCAATGTTGCCTTGGTGCTAATCGTTTCGATTGTGGCGATCATGGTTTTCAACAAGAATTATGACGGCAACGCGACAGCAACTGAGCAAACAGCAGACCAGACCACTCCTCTGAAGGATGTGTTGCCTTCAACGACATCGAACGCGCCCTCTGAATCAAAACCGGTTGTCATATTGAATCCGGCGGTCGCCTCCGCAAAAGTCGCACCAGAACCTCAGCCAAGGCCCGAACCGGTTGCTGCTTTTACGCCGGAGGAACCGGCTGCTGCCGTAGAAACCACAGCGACTGAAGCTGAAGAAGCAGCCGTTAAGCCAATGGATGAAGAGACTCTTTCTGTGCCAAACGATGCGACGGATGCTACCAGCCAGGAGGCCAAAGAGTTGATTCAGGAAGCTCTCAGGCTTCGCGATGCTGATAAGATTATTGCGGCCCGTGAACTGCTGAACGATACGCTGAATATGCAGTTGAGTTCGACCCTTCGCTCACAAGTCAAGACCCAACTATCCAGACTGGCTGAGACATGGCTGTTTGGCCGTGGCGTACTGGAAGGAGATAAACTGACCAGTTATTACGAAGTTCAGCGGGGCGATTTATTGCATAATATCGCCAAAAAGTACAAGGTTCCGTATGAAATCCTGATGCAGATTAACGGGATTTCCCGTCCGGAGTTACTCCGCGCCGGACAGGACATCAAAGTCATCAACGGCCCGTTTAACGCCGTGGTGTATAAGAACGGCTTTGTGATGGATTTGTATCTGCAAAACAAGTATGTCAAAACGTATCGGGTCGGTTTGGGCCGCCAGGAATATGAAACACCGAATGGACGCTGGCGTGTTGAAGCCCGCGGCAAATTGATCAAGCCGACATGGACTGACCCCGATACCGGCCGAACCTATGTCGGCGATGATCCCGATTATCCGCTGGGGTCACGCTGGATTGCTCTGGAAGGGCTTGATGGCGAAGCGAAAGGGCGCACCGGTTTCGCAATTCATGGAACCAAGGACCCGGATTCCATCGGGACACGCTCCTCGCGCGGATGTATTCGGCTCTTTAATGGACACGCGATTGAAGTATACAACCTGCTGTACGGTGGAATTTCAGAAGTGCTGGTAAAGGATTAAAGTACGTGGCATGGCCATCCCCTCGATAAACTCGGGGCGGGCTCCGGCCATGATTGACGGGCAGGATGCCCGTGCCACGATTACCGGGAGTGTTTGTTACGGATGATAAACAGAACCCTGCATCATGGAAAGGTGTGCTACTGGGCCTTGGTCTTTTCAGTTGCGGCCCACGCGGCAACGCTGGCGGTCTTTACAGGTGTCAAGCTGTCCGGTCGGACGGATGCGGAACCTGCGCCGCCGCCTGCGATGAATGTGCAGATGATCGAACACGCGGTGGCCCAGGCGATGCCCAAACCCAAACCCCGGATTGAGCCGATTTCCAAGCCGGTGGTCCGGCCCGAACCCGAGCAGCAGCCGCTGATTACCGAACCCAGGACGCCGGAACCTGAGGTCACCAAAACACCTGAGCCTGCAGACTCAATGATCGACGAAGTTCCCCCTGTGGTCAATGAAGTGGAATTTTTCGGGCAAAAAAGCCTTGTTCAGCGGATTTGCTACGTGGTGGATTGTTCCGGCAGTATGTACGGCCAGATGTATCAGGTCAAAGAGCAGTTGAAAACGTCGATCCTCAAGATGAACTCGCAGCAGGCCTTTTGTGTGGTGTTTTTTATGGAGGGACAAAAAATCCTAACGACCGGCGACGGGATGCTCCAACCGGCGACCGCGCAGGCAAAGTCAAAGGCGATCAAACTGATCGACTCGGTCCGGCCGGCTGGTTCGACGGATGCCGAACATGCCCTGCAGCAAGCCCTGCAATTAAAAGACTCCAAGGGCGGCCGTCCCGAGGTGGTCTATTTCCTGACCGACGGCTTTGATCTGGATTCACAACATTCGGCACGGTTTGTTGAACGAGTCGATCACCTTCGAAACTCGCTTGCCCCGGCGGCGGTCCTGCATACCATCGGTTTCTGGCCGCAGCCGTTGGATCGCCAAATGCTCCGGCGATTGGCCGGCAACGCCAATGGTGAATTTATCGAAATCAACTGATCCACTAAAGCCCGCAAGGGCTTTAATTAGGATAATGAGATGAGTGTGTATAAAAAAACAGGTGCGGTTTTTAATAAAGCAGTCGTATTCGGATTACTTCTTGCCGGTTCGTCTTCGGCCGCCGCTGAGCAGTCCGTTTCTGAAGCGGCGGGCACGTTTTATCATCAATTCTTTGTTTCCGGGGGGCCGATTGTCTGGTTTATTCTGCTGCCGATGTCGGTGGTGACGGTTTATCTGGCGGTGGATTTATTGGTGACCATCCGCCGGAGTCGTTTACTGCCGCCGGGCTTGAGCAGCGATATGGCCAACCATGCCATGCGGCATGGGGTTAACGCGCTGTTTGCACGTTTTGCGGGCCAAAAAGATCTGATCAGTTCTTCGGTTTTGCGGTCCATCGATCAGGGCCGCCAGCCTGGCGGGTCGGTGGAGTCCGTTCGTCAATATGCCGCCGAGAGCTTGCAGGAGCGCGGCCTGCAATTGATACGAAAGGCACAGTGGTGTCAAATTATCGGGTCGGTGGCGCCGATGGTTGGGCTGTTCGGGACGGTTTTCGGTATGATTCGCGCGTTTAATCTTTTGGGGCAGGGTAGCGAAGGCCCGCGGTATGAAATGCTGGCCGACGCAATCTCCATTGCGCTGGTCACGACATTCTGGGGCCTGCTGGTCGGCATCCCGGCGTTGTTTTTCTACGGGATGTTCCAGACACGGATCGAGGCCTTTATCAGCGAGGCGGCCATCGAAACAGACGCCCTGCTGGGACGCATCTTTGAAAGCAGCGCCGCATCCCCCAAACAATCCCATACGCATCCGGCAGACGACCCGATGCCTGCAAGAGAAGCTGGCCGGTAGATGTCTTATGCGTACCTTCAGATACACACGCCTGTTTGAAGCGGAAACATTCGATATGACGCCGATTATTGATGTGGTGTTTCTGCTGATCATCTTCTTTATGCTGGTGGCTCAGTTCATCGTGGCCGAGCAGTACAAGGTCAGCGTGCCCGACGCAATCAAAACCGCCCGCGCCCCGGACGCCGAAAAAGACCGCCCCCTGACGATCACGCTCATGCCCGATCCAAAGCAGGGCTTTAAATGCATCATGGGTGCCGAAAAACTGGCTGTCGTTGACGGCAAAGATATGAAAATGCTGATTGTCTCGTCGATCAATGACTATCTGGCCAAAAACAAATCCGCCGACAAAACCGTCCGCCTGCGGTGCGACAGAGCCGTCCCGTTCGGCCAGGTTAAATACATCCTGGCCGGCATCTCTCAAAGCCGCGCCGAAAACCTCGACTGGGCAGTGCTCTCGGATTGACGAACGTAGAAAAAGAAAGAAACCGCATTCTTGGAATCAAAAATGCGGTTTCAAGCGAGGACGAAGGGGCTCGAACCCTCAACCTTCGGATCGACAGTCCGATGCTCTAACCAATTGAGCTACGTCCCCAATCACGAAACGGAGATTAAACTAAATCCTCTTGTTTCTGTCAACAGGTTTTTTGCTTTGGGAAGTAATTTTCCTGCATATCCGCCGCCTCAGGCCCGATTTTGCGGATCAACGCCCACCTCCGGCCTATTTGCCGCGTTTAACATCCTCTATTAACGCGGTTTTCAGTGCCTCACGGGCCTTGCTGACATACACAAACTTCATGCCCTTTCTGGCCTCCCGCGGCAAATCTTCGATCTCTTTCTTATTCCGCTGCGGCACGATCACCACCGAAATCCCCGCCTGCTTGGCCGCCAGCACCTTCTCTTTTAAGCCGCCAATCGGCAGCACCAGCCCTTTGAGCGTAATCTCGCCGGTCATCGCCACGTCCGGCCGCACCGGCACATTCGCCAGCAGTGATACCATCGCCGTAAACATCGCCACGCCCGCACTCGGGCCGTCCTTCGGCACCGCGCCAGTGGGCACATGCACATGAAAATCATGCTTGACAAACACGTCCGCGCCCAGTTTTAGCTGTTTGGCATTGGAACGAACCACCGAAAACGCCGCCTGCGCGCTTTCCTTCATGACATCGCCGATCTGCCCGGTCAGGAGCAGTTGCCCCTTGCCCCGCATTTGGGCCGCCTCGACAAACAGGATCTCGCCGCCGGTCGGCGTCCACGCCAACCCCGTCACCACCCCCGGCATGGCCGTTCGCATCGCGATTTCCGGCTCAAACTTCTTCGGGCCGAGGATTTTGGCAAGGTCGCCGGGGGCAATTGTTGCCCGACGGCGTTTGCCCTCTGCGATTTGCGTCGCGATATATCTGCACACCGAACCAATCGACCGTTCCAGATTCCGCACCCCCGCCTCGCGCGTATAGCTGTCAATGATCGCCCGAACTGTTTGGTCATTGATCGTCAACTGATTCTTCTTGAGGCCGTTTTCCTTCAACTGCCGGCCGATTAAATACTTCTTAGCAATGTTCAGCTTCTCATGTTGGGTATATCCCGGCAAACGGAGCACTTCCATTCGATCCATCAATGCCGGCGGAATCGGCTCGGTATAATTGGCCGTGCCGATAAACATCACAGCGGATAAATCAAACGGCTGGTCAAGGTAGTGGTCCGTAAAGGAGTTGTTTTGCTCCGGGTCCAGCACCTCCAGCAGTGCCGAGGCCGGGTCGCCGCGAAAATCCTGACCGATTTTATCCAATTCATCCAGCATAAACACCGGATTCTTAGAACCGCATTTGCGAAGCTCCTGCAGAATCCGTCCCGGCAAGGCCCCGATATACGTCCGGCGATGCCCGCGAATGTCTGCCTCGTCCCGGATTCCACCCAGCGAAATACGTACAAATTTTCGCCCCATCGCACGGGCAATCGATCTGCCCAAACTCGTCTTGCCCACGCCCGGAGGCCCTGCGAAACAAAGGATTGGACTCTTGCCGTGCGGATTGAGTTTTTTGACCGCCAGAAACTCCAAAATCCGCCGCTTGATTTTTTCAAGTCCGTAATGGTCGCGGTTCAGAACGCGGCGGGCTTTGTCTATCTCTAAACGGTCCTCGGTCTCCAGCGACCACGGCATTTCGCAGACCCAGTCCAGATAGGTACGGATCACCCCATAATCGGGAGAGGCCGAGGGAATTTTGCTCATCCGGTCCAGTTCCCGCAGCGCCTCGGCTTCGACGGATTCGGGCATTTTGGCTTTCTTGATTTTTTCTTTGAGCTCGCGATACTCCTCTGTTCGCCGGTCGTCCTGCCCCAGTTCGGCCTGGATCGCTTTGAGTTCCTCCTGAAGAAAATACTCCCGCTGGGTCTTGTCGATGGATTCCCGCACCTGCCCCTGTATCTTGTGGCTCAGTTCCAGCACCTCCAGTTGGCTCGCCAATGCGACCGATATTTTCTCCAGCCGTTTATAGGCATCCGTTTCTTCAAGCAGTTCTTGCTTTTCTACAATGGAGATATTCAATGTCGCCGCCAGAAAGTCCGCCAGCGCCGACGGGTCCTGAATGTTTTCCAGCAGCAGGCCGGCCTCTTCCGGTACATTGGCGCTGAGAGAGATGACACGGTCAGCCGTATCGCGAACATTAACCATCAGCGCTTGCAGCTTTTTGGTGTTGCGTGCCCGTACCTGCAAGGGTTCAATGCGCGCCTTCAGGTAGGGTTCCGTCGCTGTAAATTCGACCACCTTAAACCGCATGATCCCGTGCACGACAACGTTCACCGACCCCTGCGGCATTCGGATGACCTTCAGCACCGACGCCGCCGTTCCCACGGTGTACAGTTCCGAAGGACCGGGATCCTCGATATTCGGGTCCTTCTGTGCCAGCAGTCCGAAAATCGTATCATGCGGGGCAATATCACTGATCAGTCGTTTGCTGCGTTCGCGGCCAACCGCCAGCGGCATCACCGTCCCGGGGTATGCCACGGCACTTCGGATCGGCAATATCCCGATCTCCTCCGGCAGCGCGTATTCATGATTATGATTGTTTTGACCAGCGGGTTTGTCGTTTATCGGCTCGTCCAGCTCAATCAGTTCCATTAATCTCATCTCGAAAAAAATTCCCTATCTGCTAAGGTGAAAATTCATTTGTCAGACTCCGCGCCAATCATACTCGATTCGACGGTCGGTGAAAAGACCTATTTTCAGCCGGCTTAACAGACGTGACGGCGGCCCTGCAAAGCTGCAAAATATGCCCCCTGCCGGCATGGCGTAAAAGTTGAGGATTTGGATTCATCCCGTGTCAAGCCGTTTTCAGTAAGTTTATTGGGGTCGGGATCAAAAAAACACCTGCGGTAAAGAGAAAAAACCGCAGGTGAGAGAATAGCTATAAAACGACATACTCTATAGCATTGTTTTACGTAACCATAAACCGCCCAATCCAAACAGGATCAGTGTCGTCGGTTCGGGGACGAGGACGAAGTCGAAATTGCCGTAAGTATCATAGCCCGTATTATGCAGATAGATACTGAAATCGGTCCCATCACCCCATGCACCAACAAGATAGTCAAAGCCGCCGCTTGCCTGCACAGTCGGCAAGTCGCCGGAATAGTACAGGGTTATATGTGGATTATTAACAGATTGGTAACTGTAAATAGCTTCAATCAATCCACCAGTGAGAGTAGCTGTAGCATCACCATTACCAATAGAAATTTGGTGCACTTGGCCATCAGACATAGTAAGCGAACTCTCATTTGTAAGATTTATTTCCCAAACACCACCATTAAATTGTTCAAGTATCGATGTTCCCTTGATTGTTGCGGTACTATCCACAGTAAGAGTCAAACCATACATACCACCTTGTTGGTCAATCAAAATACTCTCTGTACTGTTTAGGGTTTTACTTTCGCCATAGGTATATACTTCATATGTGTACGAACCCCAAAGTGGACAAACAAACAAACAGGATATAAACTATAGCTTTTTTCATTGAAAAACTCCTTTCTGCAAGTTTGATTTTATTATACATTTCCCGCCTCTTAATGTCAAGTTTTTTACTTTAACTGGTTAAGCTGGGTCTTTAATTCGACCGCACTATCATAAATGGAATCTATGAACTTTTGCCAGTCATCCGGGTCAATCTCCTGCTGAATCGTCGGGTCTTCCAACCAAATTTTTTCGAGGAACTCGGCACAATCTTTGAGGGTCAGCAACTGTTCAGCAATGGATTTTTCTGTAAGCGTTTCCGGCTCTAAAGGTGCCGTTGAAGCCATCGGGACAGTCATCGTTACTGCGGCTTCACCCAAGACAAGCACACTTTCACCGCCCATGCCCATCATACCGTATGTGCCGTACATTTCACACAAACTTTGTTCCCAGCAGGCCTTCCACAACCAATTGTTGGGATCACAGAAGATTCTCAAATCAGCTAAGTCAACATCATCATCATTATCCAAATCACATCTTGAATCGAAAGCCTCATTTGGGTCTTCTGTCAACCATGCCGAAGAAAAAACAACAAATTCTTCCATGTTGACCA
This sequence comes from Phycisphaerae bacterium, assembly GCA_029858345.1. Classification (GTDB taxonomy): domain Bacteria; phylum Planctomycetota; class Phycisphaerae; order Sedimentisphaerales; family Anaerohalosphaeraceae; genus 4572-13. Next base: position 713 of record JAOUFG010000036.1, on the reverse strand, counting down.
AGCCGTCAGCGTTCCAGTCCTGCGGATTAAAAATATCATCTTCCGTTAAATTCTGATCGCACGAATAAGCTTCGTCACCACCTCGGTCAACCAATGTTCCGTCAACTCTCGGCTCACCGTCCAAATCGAGTTCGTCAGTATATTCGTTGCTGTCGCCCGTATCGACACAAGGTGAATCATAAGCCAAATGGTAATTACCCACAACGGGAAGGTTATTGGGCTCCGTTGTGTAGGCAAAGCCTGGTTCATCATTAAAATTGGAATTAACCTCGTTACAATCAGTAATGCAACAGTTGTACGCTACCGCATCAGGATTCAATCCGACCAGCGGTACAACGCCGCCATTGTAATACACAATGGAATTCAGAATAACCGGCTTTTTATTAGAAGCCCCGACAAACCGAATGCCCTCATTGACATTCTGAACGATTGTATTGTTGCGAATTGTCGGACTACTGGAAGGATTACCCAGATGGATGCCATAATAAGCTCCAGTCGAACCATTCTGATAAATCAATGAATTGGTAATTATTGATGCAGATGAAATTGTCAAAATCCCATCTTGTTGATTATCATGAATCTTGCAATTTTCGTAATATTTTAGCCATTTGAAGCAGTGAATTCTTTTAATGCTGGCAGAGTACCGGTTTCGAGGTAGACTTTCAATGCCTGTTTGACCGTCTCCACGGGATTTAATCCGCGTTGTTTAATTG
>JAOUFG010000138.1 GCA_029858345.1 Phycisphaerae bacterium | reverse complement strand
AAAGAGGATGGCGCCAGTTGTGTTCTTGCATTGCGAACATTAAAGTTAACAACGGGCCGCTGGCAACAGTTCTGGAGTTATGTGATGAGGCACGGATGCACACTATCTTAAGCGAACACCCGGTTAATATTTGCACTGCAAGGGTACAATTTTCAACCGCCCGCCAGGTGGGACAATTTTGCTCCGCCGTTTATATTCTTCTTATACTGTAACATCTGTACCTTCATTTAAGATGTCGATATACCTTAGATACTTATAAAGACGGTTTCTCTTACCGCCGGTAATTTCTTTGATTATCCCGATCTGCTCTAAATGCTTGACAGCTGTTGTTGCCGATGTCGGCCATAAATCTGTAATTTCACAAATTTTTGGAATTGAAATAATCGGTCTTTGAAGCAAGGCTTGATGAACCCGCAAAACTGAACCAGCAGACCTGCCCACATTCTGAATTTTCTTCCTGTCTTCTTCTGCCAGGTTTATCAGAACCGAAGCGGTAGAAGTCGCTTTATCCGCCGTCTCGCTGATTGCGGTTAAGAAAAATTCTATCCAGCTTTCCCAATCACCGGTTATCCTAATTTGTTGGAGCAGATCATAATAGGTATCGCGGTGAGTTTTAAAATATAGGCTCAAATACAAAAGGGGTTCTTTAAGTATTTTCTCGGCGCAAAGCAGAATCGTTATTAATAATCTTCCCACTCTGCCATTTCCATCAAGAAATGGGTGGATTGTTTCAAACTGCACATGTGCTAATGCCGCCTTTATCAAAGTAGGAGTTTTTTCAGGAATATTATTTAGGAACTTTTCTAAATATCCCAAACATTCCAGCAGTTTTTCTGGTGGCGGTGGAACATGGGATGCATTACCAGGTCTGGTGCCTCCGATCCAATTCTGACTGGTTCTGAATTCCCCGGGCATTTTATCGCTTCCTCTTCCTTTTAAAAGAAGTACCTTATGGATTTCTTTGATTAATCTCAGCGATATTGGCAAGCCTTCTCTCATCAACGACAAACCATGGTTCAAAGCTGCAACATAATTTGAAACTTCCTGCACATCGTCGATTGCCACATCAGGCTTACCGCCGATTTCGAATAATAACAGTTCTGAAAGAGAAGATTGGGTACCCTCAATTTGAGAAGAAAGAACAGCTTCTTTACGGATGTACATATAAAGAAAAATATCCGTTTCAGGCAAAAGCATAGTTGTGCTGTCGAGCCTTCCTAAGGCAAGAAGCGTCTGGTCAAGTAACTCCCTTAGATTACCGTCAATTGCCAAATCAGGTTTTGGAGGCAAAGGCTCAGGGATAAATGCCTGACACTTTTCTCCAACATTGGAAATTGTAATATATTGGCCGGTTTTTCTCTTCATAATCCTTATTCCATTACTTGTAATAACCCTTAATGCTGTTATATAATAATAGCGTATCTTGTAATAAGAAAGCGTAAAATCTAAGAAAAAGCAAATTATTTTTTCAGATTTACTGCAATTAAGCAGAAAAACTAAGAAATTTGTAAAGGGCGGAGCAAAATCGCGGCGGGGTTAGGGGCGGAATAAAACTGCGGCATTCCCGAGTAATTTCTGCGAGAATCTATCTTTTTTCGCTACTGCGTGGGTAGCGAATAGGTGTGATTTTCGGCAGAAAGGAAAGGATATGTACGCGATGATGGAAGAATGGTTACAGATCAGAGAGCGGGTTTTACGGGAAGGTGTCAGTAAACGCCAGATTTTGCGTGAAACGGGGATGCATTGGACGACCTTGGAGCGGATTCTAAGCCATCCGATTCCGCCAGGGTACTGTCGCAAGAAGCTGATTTCCAGCAAGATCGATCCCTATTGGGAGCGAATTCGAACGATTCTGGAGCAGGATCGGTCTATGCCGAAGAAGCAGCGGCATACGGCCAAACGCATCTGGGAGATTCTGCAGGCGGATGGTTTTGACGGCGGTTATAGTGCTGTACCAACAACCTTTTCATCCTCTTCTTTAAGTGCCTTATCTACAAGTTTAGATGCTTGGGTACTATCAATATTGGCTATTGCTTCATATGCCATAGGCTGGAATTCCTTAAACGGGTAAAATTCGACCAGACCGTACACGGCAATGACTTCTGGCAAACCGATTATGATGTACTTGCGGGAACATACGCAGTCACTTATAATGTTCCTTTGGATGGATTGGCAGAATCGAAATGGATACTCAGCTGCCATGAGAATTGATGAAACCGAGATCAATGTTAAGGAATTGAAATATGATAAACAAAATCAAAGTTATTCTGGCAGGAATAGTGACATTATTTGCATTTTCCACTGAATCCATCGTTGCCGGGGAAAATCAAGTAACGGAAAAACCGAATGTTATTCTCGTTATTACAGATGACCAGGGGATGGGGGATTTGGCCTGCCATGGGAATCCAATCATCAAGACGCCTGGCCTGGATGATTTTTATAGCAATGCTATACGGTTTACCAATTTTCATGTGTCTACGACCTGTGCGCCGACCCGTGGAGCTTTAATGACCGGCCGTCACACCAACCGGCTGAATGTGTTTCATACGATTTCAGGCCGCTCCCTTCTTTTTGATGACGAAGTGATTCTGCCGCAGCTATTTGCTCAAAATGGTTATGCCACAGGAATGTTCGGTAAATGGCATCTGGGTGACAATTATCCCTACCGTCCGGAAGACAGGGGGTTCCAGGAAGTGGTCAGGCACGGCGGAGGCGGCATTACGCAGGGTCCGGATTATTGGATGAATGATTATTTTGATGATACGTATTGGCATAACGGCAAAACCAAAAAGTACCAAGGGTACTGTACCGATGTTTTTTTTGCTGAAGCATTGAAGTTTATCGAAAAAAATAAAAATAACCCGTTTTTCTGTTACCTTTCAACGAATGCACCACACAGTCCGCTGAATCTACCCAAACAATATCTGCAGATGTATAAAGATCAGAACCTGCCGGAAAGCGTTCAGCGGTTTTATGGAATGATTACCAACATTGATGATAATTTCAAGAAATTGCGGGACAAATTGGATTCCCTGAATCTGACGGCGAACACCATCTTCGTCTTTATGACTGACAACGGAACCGCTAATGGCCACGTCATTTATAATGCGGGATTAAGAGACCGCAAGGCCAGCGAGTACGAAGGCGGCCACCGTGTTCCGCTCTTTATTCAGTGGCCGAATGGAAAGCTTACCGGGGGCAAAGATATTGATACGCTGGTTGCCCATTATGACCTGCTACCCACATTTGTCGATCTTCTGGGGTTTGATTTTAAGCCGGTTAAACCGTTAGACGGCATGAGTCTCAAGCCGCTGCTGTATGGAAAGGGACAAAACTGGCCGGACCGGATTCTGTATGTGGATACACAACGAGTGCAGAACCTAGTCAAATACAAAAATTATTCAGTGATGAATAACCACTGGCGTTTGGTAAATGGAAAGGAACTTTATAATGTCACGAAAGATCGTGGCCAGAGGAACAATGTCATCGACCAGCATCCCGACGTGGTCGCAAGACTGGCCGCAGGTTATGAAAAATGGTGGCAGTCGTTTATGGACGAGGGGGCTGACCAGCGATACGCCTATATCAAGGTTGGGTCGCCCCATGAAAACCCAAGCCGGATTTCATCGCATGATATGATGACTGGCAAATTTGGACATTGGCACCAGCAGCATGCAGCACGTGCTTCTCAAGCCGAAGGAATATGGAAAGTCGAATTTGTCGAAGATGGCCATTATACTGTCACACTTCGCAGATTCCCAAGGGAAAGCGGGTTGGGGATTAATGAAACGTTTCCTGAACAGGAAAAAACGATCGAACTTGATGAGGTAATGCCTGCAAGTACCAAGACAGATTTTGTGAAAGCTTTCTTGAGTGTTGCCGATTTTAATAATCAGACTTCAGAGATTAAACCCCGACAGGAAGAAGTTACTTTCAAGGCTTATATCCCGGCCGGTAAATATGATATGGAAGCCCAACTGATCGATAAGGATGGCAGAGTCTATCCTGCGTATTATATCTACATTGAAAGACTTTAAGGGTAAAGAATTTAGTTGAAGTGCGTCAAAGAAACAACTGTGAACTAAAGGAGAAACCATTGAATAAAGCCAAGAACCGACTAATTGCTGTCCTGCTGATAACGATAACAGCACCTGTTTTCGCAGACGTTAAACTGCCCGCTGTCGTTTCAGATAACATGGTACTTCAACAAAAAAGCAGTGCCACACTCTGGGGATGGGCCGATCCGGGTGAAAAGATCAGTATAAAAGCATCGTGGCAAAAGTTTTTTGGCAAAAGAACTACCAAGGCCGACAAAGACGGTAACTGGAAGGTCTCCATCAAAACACCAAAGGCTGGCGGCCCGCACACGATCACCATAAAAGCCAATAACACCATTACGCTTAAAAACATACTAAGCGGCGAAGTCTGGATATGCTCGGGCCAGTCGAACATGGAAATGGGCATGACAATGATTAATAACCCAGACGAGGAAATAGCCAAAGCTGACTATCCGAGCATCAGACTCTTTGATGTTGCGCGTGCCGTATCGGCTTCGCCTGTGAAAGATGTTAGAGGTAGTTGGGTAGAATGTTCTCCCGAAACAGTAAAAACGCACGGCGCATGGAATGGTTTTTCTGCGACGGCGTATTACTTCGGACGCAAACTCCATAAAGAACTTAATGTGCCAATCGGGCTTATCGCTACCAACTGGGGCGGAACACCTGCTCAATCATGGACATCGGGCAAGATGCTTTTAACCATGCCGGATTTTGCCGAGCCCGTTAAGCGGCTTACCGATGACGATGCGACGAAAAAGGCAACGCAGCAGTACGAAAAGGATCTTGTCAAATGGCGTAAGGCAAAGCAGCAGTATGAAAAGGATCTTGCCAAATGGCGTAAAGATATGGAATCCGTCGATCCGGACAAAACGGACAAATGGTTCCAACCGGGACTGGATGAGTCTGCATGGAAAAGCATTGAGCTTCCGGTAACCTTTGAGAGTTCTTCAATAGGCGATTTGGGCGGTACAGTATGGTTCCGTAAAACGATCGAGATTAGCGATGAAATGGCTGGCAAAGGCATGAGCATCTCGCTTGGACCGATCGACGATCTCGACGTGACATACTTTAATGGTACAAAGATCGGCGGGATGAATCGTTGGAATCAAAATCGCAATTACAATATTAACGGTAAATTAGTCAAAGCCGGAACAAACACCATCGCCGTTCGCGTACATGATACAGGCGGTGCTGGAGGATTCTCGGGCACTGCCCAACAAATGTATCTGCAAACTGGCGACGAAAAAATATCTATCGCCGGCCCGTGGATTTACAGGATCAGTGCGCCCCAATCCATCCCAAAAGCGCCCGCTGCTCCTCTTAATTCCTCGACACCGACATCACTCTACAATGGAATGATCAATCCGCTGATACCATTTACGATCAAAGGGGCTATCTGGTATCAAGGCGAATCCAACGTCGCGACTGCTACGCAGTATCAAACACTGTTTCCCAAAATGATCGAAAGTTGGCGAGATGCATGGGCACTTGGCGACTTTCCATTCTACTATGTTCAGATAGCTCCATTCGACTACAGAGGGACCAACAGCGCCTACCTTAGAGAAGCACAGTTCATGACGCTGTCGACGCCGAATGTCGGCATGGCGGTGACCATGGACATTGGTAATGTCAGGGACATCCACCCCAAAAATAAAAAAGATGTCGGCGAGCGGCTTGCACTTTGGGCGTTGGCAAAAGACTACGGTCAAAAGGACTTGGTGTATTCCGGCCCGGTTTATAAGAGTATGGAAATCGAAGACAGCAAAATTCGCCTGTCATTTGATCATACTGGTTCCGGTCTGATGGCCAAAGGCGACGCCTTAACACACTTTAAAATAGCAGGTGCGGATAAAAACTTCGTAGATGCCGTTGCAGCAATTGATGGCGATACTGTCGTGGTCTCAAGCGACAAGGTTCCAACCCCCAAAGCCGTAAGATTTGCGTTTAGCAACAACGATGAACCCAATCTATGTAACAAGGAAGGCCTACCCGCATCGTCGTTTAGAACCGATAATTGGTAATCGATGCTTAAACCAGCGGCAGCGGGTTTTCAACATGCAATTGGGATGCTTGCAATAAATTGCATCATTTCAACTAATTTTACTGTCCAACATAATTAAAGCTTTGTAAGTCATTTATACGAGTAACTTTCCAGGGGAATAGTCCCCATGGAAAGGAAAAGTCATGGAGCGACGATTTGAAATACGAAAACAAGAAATTCTCGAAGAATCGGAGATTCAGCCGCAGGTG
>JAOUFG010000035.1 GCA_029858345.1 Phycisphaerae bacterium | reverse complement strand
ATAGTCACCGGGTCCAAGCATTGCGATAGTCTCCACTATAGAATTCTATTTCCATAGTGGAATATCGGCATGCTGACTCAAAATAGATCAAAATTACTCTGTTTTGTTGCTACAGTCTCAATTATTCTCTAATTTATCTAGCAACTTTATTTTTTGCGAGAGCGAAAGATTTTTTATTGCGGAGGTAACTGTAGCATTGGATTCCATCAATATTACATGCTCTTCAATGTTATCAAAATTATATTCAAGCCATTCAAAAGCTATTCCAGAATCAGACCCCAAGATTTCTTGCAAAAGATATTCATCATAATCGTCAAATCTAACTATGGCCTTCTTCCACAACTCTTTTATTTCATCGTCAATCTCTCCCTTTGGGTCGCGATGCCAGATGCTTATTGCAGTATAACCTGCAACTTTATTGTCTTTGTGCTCAAGTAGTCCCTTTAATGTTTGAATTGGTGCCTGGTGTCGAAGACGTGAATACATTAGAGGTTCGACTTCGCTTGCATTTTCTATCGCTTGGGCTGTGATATCAGAAGGCAGGTCATTCGTCTCAAGTATAAGTTGAATAGTAACAAGTCGGTATTGCTTCGAACTCATTAGCTTATTGACAAGCTCTTTCCATTTGCTTCGCCTAGCATCCAGCATTCTCATTATAAACGGATAGAGTTGTCTGCTATCATGCTCTTTTTCAGAACTCAAAAATGTATTTATCCATAGATTGTGATTTTTAGTTTTTTCTGAAAATTTCCAATATACATAGCTAATGCTTGTCTGATAATTAAAAATACTTGCAGATTTTGCATCTTCCTCAAATTCCTCTAACTTATTGATTATGCATCTTGGAGTTTTATTTTCCCATTCCTTGACCAATTTCAATATGTTCTTCTCCTTCTTTTGTTCCTCTCTTTGCCAATTACGAGGAAATTCTCTTGTAGGAAAGATTATTTCAAACTCTTTATTGAGCTCTACATTTATTCTTAGATTGCATCGTTTAGACGCACTCTTTATCCAATGTAAGACTCCTTGATGCTCCCCACATATCGTCAAAATATCGGACAGTATTGTTCTCACAAAAGACTTCATCAATTTCCTTATCGAATCCGGCACGCCTTTATTGCCATAATAAGGATGGAGCCAAGTATGGACCATTTTTTTTATTGACTCCCATTTTTCAATGTGTGATTTTTTCAATATTTCAAATATCTTCGGCCAAAGACTTATGATTTCTACTATCTCGGATTTACTTAAATGGCCCTGTGTAAACGTAAATTGCATTCCGGATCCAGGACTGATCCTGGTTGTCCTAAATCCAGGATCAAGCACGTCTACTAAAATCTTTAGAGTTATATCAAAATCACCCCCTTTAGAATTCCACTCTAGAATGGCATCTAATAGCATCCTTCTTCGTGCTACCGGCTTATCTTCTTTTCTGAAAGCACCTTTTATCCAATCCTGTATTTGTCTGAGTGAATGATTTAATGTTGAGTGAAGTGGTCGTTCATCTCCTATTGCGTCTTCAAATAAAAAAGGAAGTATAACTTTAGGAGCAACATGCAAACCCGGTTCAACTATTTCCTTTACCTTCTCAGGATGACTTTCAGTAATCCATTTCACCTCTCTTTCACCCAGCCATGCATAAATACGCCAATCTTCAGCTTTTCCATAACTTTCAAGCATTTGCCTAATAAATTCTTGTGAAATATTTGTGTCCCTATGCATCGCATTTAACAAGACTCGCAATGTGGCACCTTGGTTTTTTACATAAGGAAGGCATTCTTCAATGCTCCAGCACTTAATTTTATCAAAAAATAATTCCTTAACGAAAAAACATCGTATAGCTTCCGGGACAACAATAAATTGTTTTTCATTGGGAACTTCTAAGACGCCACCTGCAGAAAGATTAACCAAGATCGTTCTTAAGCTAAATTTGGATTCTTGGGTAATCTTTGAGATGTCATCAATATTCATACCTCCATCACCCCCAAGCGAGACGACCCCAAGGATCGAAATAACATCTTCTTGCATTGATTCAAATGCTCTTGTTATTTCTCTTTTGATCGTTTTTCCCAGAACAACGTCTTCAAAGCCACCCTGTTTGCACAGAGAGCAAAATGTAGTTGCAAGCCCTGGCTTACCTCCTGATTGATTAACAATGTCATTTATTAGTTGATCTGGCCCTCCAATACCACATGCATAGATTACCTCTACAATTGTATCTCGACTTAACAATTTTAGTTCTCGTACTTTATTGCTACTATCAGGAATCTGCATTGCGGTTAATACGTTGTCTTTATGAAAGGGCCAACAATTCGCAAGTAACCGATACTGAATTCCAGTTTCTTGTCGCAAGTCAAGAAGCTTTGAGATTAATTCGACATGAATATGAGCATCATCAAGAATAATTATCTCTGGTTCTTGTTTTCTGAGAGACTTTGCAACCTCTCCAATATCATGATCTCTTATAAACAAACCATTATTTCGTTTGGCATAATCCCATAATAAATATGTCTTCCCGCATCCGGGTTGTCCAACAATCAACAAATCCTCGTTGTTTTCATTAAGCCATTCAATATCTGCTTCACGTCCTAACAACGGGATATCAACAAAAGCCCTTCGTATTGAAGGTAGGCATGACAATGCGGGTGGTTTCCCAGTTATGTTTAGTAGCTCAACACACCATTTAGGGCTTTCGTATAACCTATTTGCAATATCTGGCTGGTCGTGTATTTGTATCAGAGTAAAACCAAGCTCTTCTGCTCGCTCATAAAGATTATTTTTTCTTTTCGTTGTTAATTCTCTTGAGGTTGCAGAAACAACTTTTTTTGATTTAATCCCATCTCTTAAATGCGACTTTAAGCTATTAGTGAAATTTTCTATGACATCTTTTTGCGTAGTACATATTAAAGAAATTGGTTCCCCTTCAATGTTGGCAATAATCCCATCTCTACCTGAATCAGATCCTCCCTTAAATGGAACTAAAGTTGAATATGTTGATCTGAGTATATCACAAACGGATTGCTCAAATAACTCTGGGGCTAATGGTTTGTTAAGCCCATTAATAATATCATTATAAAATGGATCTCTATTCATAAACAAGCTCGCCTTCTCTTAGTTAAAGATAAGCTTTTGGATATTATACCTTGAAACTCCCAATTTCCAATCCACAATTTGCAAAATTAAATCAAAATGTGCCGCCCCCATTCGACTGCGCTCAGGGCAGGCTCTGTCGGGGCTTGGAGGACAGGGGGAGCAATCTCTTTCCGGGGGGGGTTCCGCCGTCGCTCTGCGAGCTATGGCGGGACGAGCACACACCCCGGCTACCAACCTGGCGAACTTTCAGTTCTAACAAGGAATCTCCCTTTGTATTCTTCATGAAAATAATTTGTGATAATCCGTGTTCATTCGTGGCTGGGTGTACCCCATTTTTCTCCAATTCCAACCAAAACCCCCGATTTCCAATCAACAATTTACAAAAAAACGCGGTATTATTCGACCCCTGTGGGGTCGGGAGAGATGTGGTGGATTCTTGCCCCCGGGTTACGGCTTCCGTTGGTCGCCTTCACCCGCGGCCGGCCTCATTCAGTGATTGTTGTAGCGATTGCTCATCGGCAAGCATCTGGCCGGTGAGTTCAACGGTAAATTGTACTGTGAGCTTGTTATCCGTTTGGTCAATCAGTTTTGCTGGCATGGTAAGTACTCCTAAAAAAACAGTTAAACCATGCCACTGTTATCGGACAAATCCAAAAAGTTCCTTGAAATATAACACTATTTCAAGCGAACACCCTGGCCTTTTGGCATAAGCTATTATGAAATAACCCGTTACAGACTTCTAATTTCAAAAACGCACAGAAAAAACAAAAAGATGACGGATAGTAGTACGAAGATCACGAAAGTTTTTTTATTTATTTTTTTTCTTCAGGGTCAATATTTCTTCCGGGCGTGCGAGGCAGTTTTTCGGCAGTTTGGCCAGGATCATATCGACATATTCATGCGTGCCGATGGCTTCGGGTGCATGGGCGTCCGAACCGTACACCAGTTTGACCCCCTCTGCCAGCGCGGTTTCGTAAATACGGTGCCACTGGCCCCACCACTGCGGCAAAAGGCGGCAGCCGGTCATTTCGTTAATCTCCCAGGCAATGTTGTTTTGAGCCGAAAGGGCCGCCGCTTCGGCAAAGATGCACAGGGCGTCCTCAAAATGCACGTCCAGGTCCACCCCGGCGGCCAGCAGCCGTCCCGGATGCGCGAGGATATCGACATTCGGATTGGACACGATCCCAAGCAGTGAATCATGCCAATGCTGCAAGAATTCCTCGGCATTCAGTGTATTATCCTGAGGGCTGTGGGGATAATTCCCCACGGTCGGCACATAGTGAAACCCGGCAATAACCAGATCCAGTCCTTCAAACGTATCGGTCACAAATCGACCGTCGGTATGTTCATAATCCACATCCACCTCGGCGCCGACATAGACTTTCAGTGCCGGTCCGTATGCGGCAACGTCGGCTCGGATTTTCTGAATCACCGCATGGTCATCATGTGAGAAAATATGGTCAGTGATCGCGATACTCGACAGGCCCATGGCTTCGGCCCGCTCAAGGATCGCAGCCACCGTCATCCCCGTCGCATGGCCGCAGTACTCTGTATGGATATGTAAGTCGTAATCAATCACGTTTCCCGCTCACAATCGACAACGTCAATGATAGCACAAATCCAATCGGAATACAAAATAAGATCACCCCGGTTCCAAAGTGGTTGGCGACCGGCCCCAGCAGCATCGGCAGGCCACAGGCGAGCAGCCAAACGCCGCCGACGACCCAGCCCATGCGCTGGCCCAGATTGGTTCCCCTGCATCCCCGCGCGATACTGACTAAAATAGGATACACCCCAAAACAGAAGAAACCGCCGACAAACAGTAATCCCAATGCCAACCGATGCGACACCAAAAACAGGTATGTGATAATAAACGGAATACCTGCCGCCAGCATTCGACGAACCATCCTGAATTCACCGACGCGATGCGCCCATTTGGACATCACCACGGCGCCAACACCACCGGAGATGCTTAAGACCGACACCGACAGACCGCCCAGCGTCAGATCAACCCCCAACTGATTAATGTGTTGCGGGATGATCCAGGCAAACACCGTCATCGACCCGGCAACCAAGGTGGCCATTGCAATGATCAGCCAAAATGGGGGAAGTGATCCTTGAGAATGGGCTTGCTCGTTTTTTGGCTGGTCCCGGTCAACCGCCAGTCGAATTCGAAAGAATATTATTACCAGCAACGCAACGACCGAGGCGATGCAAAATGGAAATAAGCTGCCAAGTCCAAATGATTTGTAAAGGTGCGTGCTGATCCATCCGCCAAAGGCAAAGCCCGCCACGCCGCCGGCCATGAAGACCGACGAACTGACCGCCGAGGAAATGCGGTCAAACCGATGCACCGCCCGCAGGGATTCCGGGTGTGTCATGCCGACGCCGGCACCGCAGACGGCAGAGATCAGGCACAGCCAAACCAGCGACCACTCACCCGGCGTGACCACCGCAAATAACCCGATCGCACAGACCAGCACAAAACCGACATACAAAAACAGCGGACGATCTGCTTTCGGACGCATATGGCCAATGGCAACCTGAATACCGTTAGCCGCGACCAGAAAGACAGTCAACAGCACCGCTCCGGCGGCTACACTCAACTGGAACGACTCTTGAAACCCCGGCAGGACCGTGTGCATCAGACCCGGCACACTGTCCAGCACAAAATGCGCCGCCGTCAGCACCAGCAGTTGACCCCATTGCCTGCGATAGTCCCGCCGCGAGTTGTCCATGGCTACGCATCCACACGAAGAAGAAATTCATTGCCCTGCCGGAAAACACTGCAACAGCATTCCAACAGATCCTTCATCCGCTCACTGGTAATGACCTGATCGGGTCGGCCCTGTGCAAGCGGCTTGCCGTCTTTGAGCAGCATGACATTCTGTATCCACGGATCGATCTCTTCGATATGATGGGTGACCAGGATGATCGTCGGAGCGGTATCCGATTGGGCCAGTGTGGCCAGATCTTGCAAAAATCGCTGCCGTGCCGCCGGATCCAGGCCGATGCACGGTTCGTCGAGGATCAGTATTTTCGGTTCAGCCACCAACGCCCGTGCGATCAGCACCTTTTGCATCTCGCCCTGCGACAGCGTGCCGTAATCCTGCGGCGCAATGGATTCGGCTTTCAACTGCTTCAGGACTGCCAGTGATTTATGGTATTCATCGTCGGTAACGTGCCGATACAGCCCAATGGAGGCGTCCAAACCGGACGCAACCACGTCGGCCGCGGTATCCTGTGCAGGCAGTCGCTGGGTCATGGCGCTGCTGACCCAGCCGATCAGCTTTCGCAAACGCCCGATGTCGCACAGTCCGAACCGCTCGCCCAGCACCCGCACGCTGCCGAATGTCGGCCATTCATAGCCGGTCAGAATTTTGAGAAGCGTCGTCTTGCCGGAACCGTTGGCTCCCAGCATCGCCCAGTGCCGGCCTGTTTCGATCCGCCATGAGATATCCGACAGAATCTGCCGCTCCTTCCGGCAGAAACTCACGTTCTCAAGTTCAACCACCGCATCAGGCATGAATTACCCCGCGGGCCGAAACGGATTCCCGGTCAGCTTCTCATACGCTTCGATGTACTTAGCAGAAGTTTTCTCGATGATATCCTCGGGCAAAATGACCCCGGGGCCCGACTTGTCAAAATTGATCTCTTCCAGGTAGTTACGGACAAATTGTTTGTCGAAACTTTCCTGATCCCGCCCCGGCTCGTATTTGTCCGCGGGCCAGAACCGCGACGAATCCGGCGTTAAAACCTCATCAATCAGAATGATCTTGCCGTCCACTTCGCCCCATTCAAATTTTGTATCCGCCAGCAAAATCCCCTTCGATGCCGCATGCTCGCTGGCTTTCTGGAAAATCTCCATGCTCTTGTCGCGAACATACGCAGCCTTTTCAGCCCCAATAACGTTAACACATGAAGCAAAATCGATATTCTCATCGTGCTCACCGATTTCGGCCTTGGTCGCCGGCGTAAAGATCAGTTCCGGCAGTTTCTCGCATTGTTTCAGTCCGCCGGGGAGCTTAATCCCGCACACCGTCCCGGACTGCTGATATTCCTTCCAGCCGGAACCGGTGATGTAACTGCGAATCACACACTCCACCGGCAACACCTTGGTCTTTTTGACCAGCATCGTCCGTCCGGCGAGCTGATCCGGGTAGTCACAAAACGGAGCCGGAAACTGCGAAACATCATCCGTGATCAGGTGATTTTCAACCACGCCATCCAGAAATTCGAACCAGAATTTTGAAATCTGGGTCAAAACCTGTCCTTTGTAAGGGATTCCCGACTTCATAATGACATCAAAGGCACTGAGCCGGTCTGATGCGGCAATCAAAAGTGAATCTCCAATGTCGTAAATATCCCGAACCTTTCCGTGCTTACCCTGGACTCCCTCGATCGCTGTCTCTAAAACAACATTCGCCATCTTCATACTCCGTTTTTTAAGATTGATGCTTTACTTTGTGAAAACGCGCTCACTATATAAGACCTCACCCCATTATTCAATACCATTATTCATGATTCAGTCTCTATTACCCCCCATACAAAAGAGCAAAAAGAGCCAAATCCGCATCTTTTTTTTTGTTTTATCGTATAATTCGTTTGCATAATATATACCGAAAATGCAATCGTAAAACCATGTTTTTGCTACGAAAAACAGTTTTAGCACTACAAGGGAGGTACGATGTTCCTTGGCTGTCCCAAAATGAATCTTTTTTAATTGATTTTTTGTTATAATTATGTTAAAATTCAACTATTATAGTTCTTTTGTATATACTGAAAATGCAACAGCAAAACCATGGATACGTTAGCATCGTATGACGGCAGAAGACATTGGCAGTGTCCTTGAAAAGCTGAGCAAAGCCATCTGGCAACCTCTAAAAATGTGGAAAACAAAAGCCCGGAACGACAGTGACGGGATAAAAACGCGGCATTGGCATTGTGGAATTTGAATTTTTAGAGGTGCCCATCTGTCTTACTTGGAGGCAATTTGATGGGGGTTTTTAAGGCGCGTGTCTTTTCGAAGAGAAGACATGGATAGAGGGTGGTTTTAGTATTTAAGGAAGCAATAAAGCGGAGGTTTTTTGGGTTGATGGAAAGTTCCTGTGCTTTGGCTGACATAACCGGTGCAACAACAGATCCGAGCGGACTTGTTACAAACCGGGCAGCAGCAGCCAATGGCGACAACATTCCGGACTACTATACACCCAAACTCGCCCGTTGGTGAATGGACTCGAGCTTGCCAAAGTGCGATCGGATGCAGACCGAACGAAATAGGGGTTTAGAACGATGAAACGTTTATGAACGCCGGATTAGAAGTCGAGGTATTTGCAGATGTCGATTCAGGAAATACATAAGGAGCACACTCAATCGGAGTCAACCGTTGTTCCGATTCGTATGCCCGGGAAGTCTTCCGCGAGCAATGTCGCCGGTAAGCACCTGGATCGCGTTCCACGCGTTCATACTGTACGTAAGGATTCGATGCTGTCGTGCCGGTATGAGCTGAAATATCGGATCCAGGAAAGCAAAGCGCGTGCCATTGCCCGATACATCCAGTCATATGTTTCAGCCGATCAATATTGCAGAAAATGCCCGGATTGCCAGTATCCAATTTCAAGTTTATACTTTGACTCTAAAGAATTTCACCTTTGCCGGGAAACGATTGAAAGGAAAGTCAACCGACTTAAATTACGCGTTCGCTGCTATGACGACAACCCGGATTCGCCCTGTTTCTTTGAAATCAAGCGGCGTTTGAACAGGGTGATTCTGAAAGATCGAGCACGGCTGTCAAAATCGAGTTTCTCCGATATCATTCAGGCACATCGCATCCCTGAGGGTCTTCACAAAAAAGACATTGAGGTTCTGCATCAATTCCTGCTTTACGTGCAGATGCTTCAGGCACGTCCGGTTGTCTTGGTTCGTTACATGCGGCAGGCCTTTGAAGACAACTCCTGCAATCGCCTTCGAATTACGTTTGACCGCAAGTTGAGTTTTAAAGCTATCGATTACCCGGTTATCACGACCAATGGCTCCGGTTGGCAGCGCATCCCGATGGGTTTTGTGATTCTTGAAATAAAATTCAACAACCAATATCCGGCGTGGTTAAGCGACATGGTTAAAATCTTCGATCTGAAACAAACCGCGATGTCTAAATACGTTTCAAGTGTCAAAGAGTCATGCTTCATGGGCTTCTCCGGAATGCAATGTCATATAGGTGGATAATATGGAAAAAGTCTGGCAAATTATTGAGAACGCATCATCGAATACATCGGAGTTCAGCCTTCAGGCCGTCCTGCTGTCGCTTCTGTTGGCCTTTGTTCTGGGCCAACTGCTTGCCTGGCTGTATTATTTTACGCACAGCGGCCTTTCGTATTCCCGTTCGTTTGTGCAATCACTGATTCTGATCACGGTGATTGTTTCCATGGTGATGTCCACCATTGCCGGCAGTTTCATTGTGGCGGTTGGATTAATGGGAGCACTTTCGATTATTCGTTTTCGGAATATCATCAGAGACACGCGGGATATCGCGTTTATTTTCAGCGCGCTGGTTGTGGGTATGGCGACGGGTTCACAGCGTTATACTGTTGCAATTATCGGCACGCTGGTGATATGCCTGATCATCCTGTATTTGTACCTGTCCGATTTCGGATCGCATCAACCCCATAATGCGTTTCTGCGTTTTAGTCTTGAAGGGCATATCGTAAGCGGTCATCCGATTGCCGCCATCCTGAACAAGTTTTGTCGAAGTCACACTATGATTTCTTCTCAAGACGGCGACTTTGGCGATCGGTATGTTGAATATGCATATCAGATTATGATAAAAAACGCCAACAAAAATGAACAGATGCTTGCCGAACTGCATAAGATCGAAGGCATCAAAAATGTGAATTTAACCGTTCAGGAACAATTACTGCAAATATAAGAGGGGAATTACCGCGTCCATGAAACTTCAGTTGAAAAAAAGTAGGTTGTTGACGAGAATGCTGCCCTCGTTCGTATGGTTTGCGGCGATTGGCGTTGTCGCTGTTTTGTTCCTTCATCAATCCGAACGCGTTGAACTGCAGGGCATCGCCTATAGTTACGAACAGACCATCAACAGTGTCGAAACGGGGTATATTCGCTCGATTCCTGTCAGTCTTTACCAGACGGTCAAAAAGGGCGAGACACTTGCTGTCATTAAAGAAAATACGGTTGCCCGACAAGAGTACGAAGATGCTTCCCTTCAGGCCCAGCGTGCGACGGCTGAAGCCGAACTCGAACAACTAAAAGCCCAACTGCGGGCGGCTGAGGATCGTTTTGTCGCTGACCAGCATGAGCATGAGATTGACGTGCTTTCGATGGAGCGGCGGATGGCCGTGGACCTGGAACAGGCCCGGTTGGAGATACTGCAGATTCGATCTTCTTTAGAGCCGGACCGTCTGTCTTTAAAGGATCTGGAAGTTGAGATTGAAATTGTTAAAGAGCTGGTGCAGCAGAATGCGGCCGAAGCATATGAACTCCAGAAAGCACAGACAAGTCATGCTGTCCTTAAAGAGCAAGTGATGCGTTCGGAAGAGCTGCTCGCTCAGGCCGAGGCGGACTATGAAGCCACCCGTTTACGCAAAGATGAGTTTGAACAGAAAGTCCCCGTCCGACCACAGACCGCAGACAGGGAGCTGGCTCCGATTCGGCAGGCCATCCTGGTTCAGGAGAAACGTATCGAGGAGCTTATCGCACAGCGGGATATCATTGTTTTAGTCGCCCCCTTTGACGGCGTCGTCAACACGATCAACTATAAAGCCGGCCAAACGGTTGTTCGCGGCGATTCGATCATGACGGTCGTCAAACCAGAACCCGAGTATGTCATGGCGTGGGCGACTCAAAAAGACATTGGTCGTTTCGACGTGAATCTCCGGGTCAAAGTTATTTCTCAAAGTGCTCCCCATCAAAGCTTTGAATCGCAAGTCTCCCACATGGGGGCCTCTTTGGAATTGATACCGGAGCGACTCTGGAAGATCCCGACCACGCCGGAATGGGGGCGGTCAATCAAGATCCCGATACAGCCAGGTTTTCAATGCCTTCATAATGAAGTGCTTGGCATCAAAACCCTACTGTAATAATCCCGTTGAAAGACGATTGGATGAGATATGAATTTTTACGATGCGTGCTATGGATTGGCATATTTTGTCTGATTGCGGGGTGCCGGACCGATTTATCCCGGACCGTTGAACAGATGGACGCGGATGTTTACGCCATTATCGATGAAACGTGGACAGATGCGATGGGAGACCGCTCAAATTACAGAATCCCAGATGCCGGCTTGCCTCAGGCGGAAAGTGATTACAACGGTATCGCGATTCAAATCGAATTATCCCCTTCAAATGTTCTGACTCTTCCTCAGGCGGTTTCGCTCGCGACAACTCACAACCGTGCTTACGCCACAGAAAAGGAACAGCTTTACTTAACCGCCCTGAACCTGATCGACGCTCGACATATTTATGAACCGATTCCCTTCGGGGGCGGTCGGGGCGGCCTCGCCAATGACGCGGACAACCGCGGTGCCGGCGGTTTTGGCCATTTAGGTATCCAGCGACTGCTTGCCACCGGTGCGCAGGTAAGCGCCGATATCAGCATGGGATGGATGGATATCATCTCCGGCGATTACCGCAGCGGCTTTTCCACCGTGGCAACCGCAATGGTTACCCAACCCCTGTTACGGGGTTCGAGTCGCAAAATCGTGATGGAAAATCTGACACAAGCCCAGCGTAATACGCTTTATCAGATTCGCGATTTTAACCGGTATCGGAAGGAATTTGTCACATCGATCATTTCGGACTATTATCGCCTGCTGCAATTGAATGACGAATCTATCAACGCCGGGAACCACTACAATACCCTCGTCGAGATGTATGCAACATTGGAAAAACGGGCACTCGCCGGACGGCTTCCCCAACATGAACTTAAACAGGCCGGTCAGGACAAACTGGCAGCATTCGCAGATTACATGCAATCTCAACGGGATTACAAAAACACGCTGGATGCCTTCAAGCTGCAGCTCGCCATTGGGCCGAATGTCTGGGTGTCGCTGGATATGCATGAACTCGAGGCGCTGAAAGAATCCGTTTCGAGTCATTTAGAAATCTCAGAAGAAGAGGCCATCGGAATTACCCTGGCTCAGCGCCTGGACCTCATGAACGCGGCAGACCGGGTTGATGACGCCCGGCGAAAAGTGGATGTCGCCGCCGATGCCATCCGCGCAGAATTAAATTTAATCGGCTATAACGATTCCGAAACCTCAAACCGAACGGTCTTTGACATGGATCCGGGCGAACTGCGAAAAACCCGGGACCGTTATGAACTCGGACTGCAACTGGACTTACCGCTCGACCGCCTGGCTGAAAAAACCGCGTATCGCCGAGCGATTATCGGCTTTGTTCAGCAGGAACGCGCGTTCCAGGAGACTTTCGACACCTTGATTCTTGAGGTCCAAAGAGCCTGTCGTCAGGTTGAAGAAGCACGTCATCGCTATGACGTTGAATCCGAGAGCTCCCAGCTTGCCATGCAGCGAACAAAAAATACACTCTTGCTGCTCCAGTATGATCGCGCGAATACGCGTGATGTTTTGGATGCGCAGAAAGATTTTCTCAAAGCAAGAAACGCAAGCACAGAAGCGGCCATCGATTACGCAATTGCCTGCCTTGAATTCTTCCGGGACACCGGAACGATGAAAATAAAACCAGACGGCATGTGGGAAGCCGGACAACTGTCCGAAATAACACTAACAAAAAAAGTCCCGACTTCCAGCGTGGAAAAACAGGATCCCAAAGCGATCATCGCTAACTGAATGAAAAAGACAATGGCGGGATAGCAGTTACCTCATTTGGCAGCCAAGAGGGCAAGGTTTTCGCCAAACTGTGGCAATTCATGCACAAAGGGGGCATTCTTTTGCTTTGAGTCAAATGTTTACGATTTTACGGTCTCGAGATCCCAGATACCCTTGTCATTGTGTGGCCGCACGTTCACCCCAGCCAAACATCGATGCGTTGAACATCCCGCCTGCGGATTTTTTGCGCGACGTCGCCAGTGATTTCAGAACCCGTGACTTCCTGATGATCATCGAGACGATATTTGACTGGCCGAACGGCATTTTCACCATACGTGCTACGTCTGTCGGGGTTATGGTATACCAATAAAATACTGCCTAACATCGCACAGGCAAATGCGTTCTCCGGGATTTGGATTCGTTGATTGCCCCATTGAACATCAACCGCCTTCTCCGTAAACCATTGAGCCGGCAGAGCCGGTTTGAGGCCGAGTGATAATCTCCCGGCTTTCATTGTAAACGGAGTACGGCCAACCGTCAGTACCAACCAGAGGTGAATGAATTCTGCCGTCGTGCCGCTCAAACGTGCCACGAAGCCACGCCCACGGGCGGCCGGATCGGGACAGTCCGAAGAGGCAATGAATGAACAGTTTTCCAAAATGCTGCGGCCATAGACTTTCGGGTCCATGAATGGAACCAGCATGGTTTCGGCATCTGTGTAAAACTCCTCGTAGAGACCGTTGTTGACCAGCTCAAGCAGGTACTTCGTCGACATATGAAGCCAGATGGATTCATTCTCAAACCAGCCGCGGCTGAAGGTGCGCGCCCGGCCGATTTCCGGTGAACAGCTTTGAAGACATTCGTTCAGCTTGTACATTTGAAGCTGTTTATCCAGCAACGGGCTTTGGCGAACAGCGCGGTAAATTTGGCGGGCTTTGTCTTTTGAACAGACCTTAAGCCAGTGGACCTGGCCTTCCAGAAATAACGGCAGCGGCTTCGCTTCAAACCGGTTTATCTCCAAGCAAACAGAGTCATCGGGGCAATAACCACCGTCAGATTTTTTGGCGTCTAAAGGAATATGAGAAAAGTATGTGTGCAACAGACCGGTTGCTGAATCGACCGAGCGGTCCAGTCCCTCTTCCAAACGCGATACAATGCCTTCGAGCAACTGCTGAAGCCGGAGTCCGGAAACCTGCTTGACACTGTCTGAATGATTGGCATATATCTTCCTGCGGAACGACTCACGAATCTTGCAGGAATAATCCCAATCATACGCTTTCTCAAAGCTCTTATTAACATCCTCGATCAGTTTTGCGACTTCGACCGGCAGTTCGGTATCCGGCATTTTCGGCAGAACCTTCAGCAGCCATTTGGCCAGTCGCAATGCTTCCACCGCTTCACAGGTTGATGAGCCAAACAGCCCGGGAAGCCCGTTCATGGCATCGTTCCAACCCGGCCGGCCCGCTTCCATCTCAATACCGCGGCCTTCGTAGTCCAAAGAAACCACTTTGATCGCCAGCAGAGTACACAGTTTCCCAAAAACGGTAACTCTCGGCAGCATCGCTGGTAATTCATCTGTATCAACAACGGCATCCAATTGTAAAGGACCGTTCTTCCGCTTTAAGTATTTTCTATGCCGTTCAACCACATGGGCCTTTTCAAAGAACCATTCAACGTCCCTTTGCTGGATCAGCATTTCTTCTGTCTTGTCAGGATAAACAGCATCAAAGGCCTCCATGAGGTCCAGGATATAGGTCCAGTGATCGATCCAGTATCCGCCTTCATGGCCTGATGCGACCAAGTGGATGTCACAGTGTGACAAGATGTCACGGAGCCATTGAGAGCGACTCGGAATTTCAACATTGTAATAATCCGCCCATTGCAGGATCCGGCCCGGCAGGAAACTGCTGCCTGTCAGCGTTCTAAAGGCCGCGCGTGCCGCCGGTTCGAGCGAGGGACACCATTGCAGGGAGTCGTGTTCCTTGCAAAGACACCAGCGGTATCCTTTAATCGAAAGAGGATTATAGCCGTCGGCCTGCAGCAAACTGACAAACATCCGGATCTCCCGATCCAGTACCTCAGGGTAAAACCAAATATCGCTCCTGCGGTTCTGGCAAATGTCTCTGTAATTGCCTTCTCCGCTGGACAGCGGACAGGCAGGCAGATCAAAGAAATTATAGTCGCGTTCCGCATCGCCGTGACGGCGGGAATACAGATGCAGCAATGTCGGCCCCGCCTTAGACGGCATTAACGCCGGAACACCGCCCCGGAGAATATTGTCAAGATAATTCTGACGCGCATAAGCATCCAACTGAGGCAAGGATGAGACCATGAATGCCGGTTTTGTAAGCGACAAAATCAATTCACGACTCTGCTGTGATTGCTGTTCCAAGTCAGACAGGTTTTTGAATTGAGCCAGAAATGAAGTCAACATTGATTCGTTTGGAGCCATGCCGGCCAAAGACACCAGCGTCATTGTTTCATTTGGCTCTAATTTGATGTTGAACGGCGCCATCGCACAGGGCAGCTTGTTTTCCGGAACCTGCTGCCTTCGATCCAACACAAGCTGCTCAATAAATGTATGCGGCGTCACCAGATCCTGGTTGCCGCCAAATATCAAATCCGAATCATAGTACGGTTCTATCGGAACCAGAAGTCCATCCTTGCTGAGCCAGGATGCGTAGAAATTCCCCTTTCGGACTTCTTCGACTTCCGCCTCATCGTGCGCCAGAACCTTCGCGGCATAAAAAGGAACACTACCGGAAACCATACGAACGGAAGCATACGCCTCATGAATACGCCGCATTGTCTTGATGCCGACATCGGTAAAACCGGCCGGCAAGATCAGCGGCAACCCATCCAACCCATCCAGGCGATGGGGTTTTGAAGCGGTATTGGTAATTGTCAGCAGTCGGGCCAGCGAACCGATGGGCTTGTTTACGGGGCTGAAATAGGTCACCTCAAATCGAAGCCCGAGCGTCTGATTTTCCTCCTGAATAAAAAGGCGGTCCATTTGAACACCCATTTTGCGTTGGAAGGTATGTTGTCCCGAGTTCAAATCGTTCTGAAAGGGTTCATAATACTGGCCATCGATCTTGCAGAAGGTACGGAACCCCTGAACTCCGGCCAATTGATAGGCCCAGTTGGCCGAAAGAAATTCAACAACCGCATGGTCCTTGTTGCCAACACCAAAGGAACTGACCGCCTGTCCGCGATTGACATATAAACACCATAAGGGAACGCCATCCGGACCTCCGATGCCGGGCAGAAAGCTTGCAAATGCCGGCTGCCTGTCATAATGGGTGATCTGAAATCGCCCCTGCTCGCCTAAGGTATATTCATCGGATATCTTCACACCTGATGCCTTCGCTGTCTTTTTATAAACATCTGTAATCATCTTAGGCCAAAATGTCTTTCATGAAAAATATAATTTCTTGAAATCGATAACATCTTTTATTGATTAAACGGCGGAGCCGTTGTATTACGAACCACCAACTTTTCTTTCAAATGAATCCGGTGAGGTTTGACCTGGCCGGGATGCTGAATTTGATCCAACAGCAACTCCGCAGCCACTTTCCCCATTTTTTCGGAACCCAAATCGATAAAGGTCAGGCCCGGACTCATAACCTGATTGGCGTATTCATCACAAAAACAGATGACGCTCAATTTCTCCGGAACCGCAATGCCCAGTGAATGAGCCGCCTGCAGAAGGTTCAATGCCCCCATGTGTCCATACGCCAGTATCGCAGTGGCTCCCTTTTCAAGCACGATTTCTTTGAGATAATTCTCAGCAGAATCCAGCGTATCATGGGAGCCGAAAATCGGTTCAAGATGAAAGTATTCCATTTCAGACAAATAGGTGTCGTGGCGGTCCTGCAGACTGCTGTGTCCCGCCAAATACAGCGGCAAGGGCCCGCTGTAGGCAATCTTCGTATGCCCCAGCTGCCGGAAATAATCAAGGGCGATCCGCGTCCCACCAATGTCATCCGGAACCACCGAAAAACCGTCGTCCGGACAGGCCCCATTAACAACCACATAAGGAATGCCCATCTGGACAATCTCACTCATTGTGGCCGGTGTACATGCGGCAAGAATGATCGCGCCATCGATTTTCCATGCCGGCATCTCGCTGGAATCGGCAGTATGACGCGACATATCAACCGTTACATCGTACCCTTTCGCAATCGAATCCACGACCTGGGTAATATTGTTCACCACCGTCTGATAAATATTCCCCAAGTCACTAAGCGCGTGATTACCGCCAAGGATATGAATCATTTGCGTCGACCGCATCGTTAAACTCTTGGCAATCAGATTGGGGCGGTAATTAATCTCTTTGGCAACCTTAATCACCCGTAAACGAACCTCGGGTCTAACGGAAAAGCCATTACCCAATCGGTTGTTCAATATCCTGCTGACGGTAGACTTGCTCACACCCGCCTGTTCGGCAACGTCATTTAAGCTCGGAACTCCATTTTTCATAATTACTCCAGGTCCACATTGTCCGATAATCGTGGTTCTCAATAAGAAACCGGTTGCTGTTACCTAATTATTATATTCCATTAGCCCTGTCAAATCAAGCAAATTGTTGCTAAATCAGGCCTAAAACAAAAAAAATAACAATGTATCGCAACTGCTCCGGTTGTCGGGCCATATGACAGAAGGATTTTTTGTGGATTCTCTCGTGCTATCGGGTATTTTCAGGTCGGTTTTTTACCCTTAAACAGGCCGCGACGCCTCCGGGGATCCCGAATTCACAGAAACAAATAGAAACCGATTGCTACTGTAATATTACTTGCCCCTTCTGTCAAGTCTTTATTGACACGTTTGGCGTAATCCGGTATAGTTGTATGGGTCGTGTAATTAAAGAAAGCACAACTCATCAAAAAAGGCCCAGATGAACCAAAAAAAACATTACGCCACTGTTCCGGAAGATCGCATTTCTCTGAAACAAAAATCAGCCTATGCTGTCGGCATGCTTGTGAACAATCCGCAGGCGGCCGCCCTGCCAGCCATGGTCGTGATTTTGAACTTGGGCCTTGGCATGGATGTGCTGTGGGTTGGTCTTATCGGTGCGATCCCCCGTATATTCGATGCCGTTTCAGATCCGATGCTGGGGTATATTTCGGACAATACACGTACTCGCTGGGGCCGACGCAGACCTTTTATCCTCATTGGAGCATTGCTGGCTGGGGTTATCTTTGCCCTGATGTGGCAGTTGCCCTCCGGCTACATCAATCTTTTTACCGACAAAACAGTGGTTCACTATGAGAATCCTTCTCAAAACAAAGCCGATATTGTAATTCGCGAAGCCCGAACCGTCGTTGTCAATGGCGAGAAGGTCATTAAAGGCCAAGTTGCCATCCATTATGACAAAAAACAGCCCTCAGAAAGCGGCGTTGTTCTTTACGGCCCCCGGTCGCTGATGTCAAAAGCACAACTTGTAAAGGCGACAGACTTTCGCGAATATGCATCTGTGGAATTAGACGCTGAAATCCCTGAAGGTGTTTTGCTGGAAATCATTTTTAATGAGGCCGGAGTTGTCCCGGAGGGCGGTGAGACATTCGGAACTTTAGCGGGTGATGACGGCGAGTCGTTTTATCTTGAAGTTGCGTCAAATCAACTGCAGGGGGGTGTTTTCGCATTCAATTTCAGCGAATTGAAACCCAACGCTTCATATGGAAATCAAAATGGAAAGAAGCAACTCGACGTTCATGCTATAAAAAACATTGTCGTTCGTTTCCCAGAACTAAAGGGAGACGGAACGATCACAGTCGATTCTTTCAAATTTCATAAAGACCCAAGCGTCCGTGACAGGCAAAAAAACATTTTCGAGACAGTTGCCGGCATTTTTAAGGAGGACGTTGCTTTTGTTGATATTTTAGCGGAAAACCCCCTCAGCCCGTCTGAAAGTCTTTCGCCAAATGATACAACGATTGTCTATAAAAGCGGTGGCGGAACAGTTCTGAATTACAATGCCGATCAGCAGTCAAACGCCAGCTTTGTTTTTTATGGCCCTGAATTGTTCGCTCTGGCAAATACTCCTGCTTATGCAACCAATCTTGATGGGTTCCCCCAAGTTGAAATAAATGCGGGAATCCCCGAAAATCAGTCATTCAGCGCCTTTTTCGATGAAGCCGGAACTGCCGATGCATCCAGCGAGGTATTTGATACTTCCGGCGGTGATGATGGCGAATCCTATTCTATTGATTTTGCCCCAGATAACGAAAAAGGGAGTCTTTACGAGTTTGGCTTGGAAGATCTAAAACATCGCAGCTCCTATGGAAATCAAAACGGGAACAAGGGGCTGGATGCACAGGCCATAAAAAACATAAGTATTGGTTTTACAGGGCTGCAGGGCAAAGGGATGATAACGATCGATTCGATCAAGCTTAAGAAAGCAGAAAGCTTCTTCGTCCGTTATTTCTGGTACTTCATGTGCATGTCTATTCTCTTCTTCCTGGCCTATACGGTTTATGCGACACCGTTTGTCGCCTTTGGCTATGAGATGACACCGGATTATCATGAACGTACACGGCTGCATGCCTTCGCCAACACGGTTGGCCAGCTCGCATGGCTCGGCGTTCCCTGGTTCTATGCCATCATGGCCAGCAGTTTGTTCAGGGATACCGTTCACGGTGCCCGTACGCTGGCCATTGCGGTCGGAGCCATCGTCGCCTTACTTGGCATCGTCCCGGCAATCTTCTGTCGAGAAAGACAAAGCTTAGCGCCTGTCGAAAAAGTCGTCAAAAGTTTCTGGCAAAACATGAGCGAATTTTTCAAGGGTATCGCGATCACCTTTAAGTGCAGCCCGTTTGTCAAGCTGTGCGGGGCCACGTTCCTTGTTTTCAACGGCTTCCAGCTCGGCATGTCCTTTTCGATTTATGTCATGATCTACTATTTATTTTTCGGTAATGATTTAGCGGCGGGTAAATTGATGGGTTGGTTTGGGATGCTGACATCCATCGCCACGTTGTGCGTGATTCCGCTGACCGGCTGGATTGCCACGCATCTGGGCAAACGCAAAACATTCCTGATCACCATCTCGCTGTCCATCGTTGGATATGCCCTTAAATGGGTCGGCTACAATCCGGAACATCCGTATTGGCTGCTGTTTGCGGCACCATTCGTCGCGTTTGGAACGGGTTCACTGTTTACGCTGATGGGTTCAATGATCTCTGACGTCTGTGATTACGATGAACTGCAAACGAAGCAGCGGCGTGAGGGTGTTTTCGGCGCCATTTACTGGTGGATGGTTAAGGTCGGCATGGCACTGGCGGGCCTGCTGACAGGTGTCATGCTCAAGGGTTCCGGTTTCGATGTGGCGCTGGGGGCCGGTCAGGAAGAAAAAACCTTGTTCCTGTTAAGGGTGTTTGATGTCGGTGTTCCGATCGTCACCTCCGCGATCGCCCTCGGGATCATTGCAACCTATACAATCACAGAACAACGCGCCCATGAAATTCGAGCGGAACTGGAAGAGCGCCGCGGTGAATTTCCGGGTATAAATACCCCCTTGACAATGATGCTCAAAGATACTGCCATCGACGATCTGCCTCAGGAAAATCAAGGACATCAACAGTAACTGATAAATAGACCTTTTCTGACAACACGACCTTGTCCGCCAGACCTGTCAACCTTAAAAGAACAAATAGCCATTATAGCCCATAAAGGTGTGACGGTTTTCTCTCGTCTGGAATCCCTCGCTTTGGAACCTGCCGTTGGAGTCGACTTTTTTCCACTTCACGCTGCCGTCGCCAAAGGCCTGGTTAACCCCAATGATATCCCGGGGCGGTTTCAGATACGCTGTCGATCCCTCGCCGGAGGGTCCGTTTTTGCCGTGATTGTACCAGTAGATTCGTTCGGCGGGATCGCCGTCTTGCCAATAAAATATCGTGTCCATCAACATAATCCGGCCACTGGCAGGCTGCCTGCCCACGAGCGCCTTTCGATCCGACAGAACCGGGAACATACTGTCAGCCCACAAATCCGCCCGGCCGATATAGGAATAGTCCAGGCGGAAAAAACTGCGGCCCGAAGCGGTCAGTTGATCCATCGTAATTCCGATTTCCCGCTTCTTTGCAAGAGGACACCGCCAAACGCCGTCCAGCAGGAAATTTTCCTCATGGCTGGTGAATTCGGACCTGCGGTCCGTTCGCAAGCCCATATCATTAAAACCCGGCAGATAGGGCCCAATCACTTCATGCGATATCATTTTCTCCTGCCACGATCGTGTCTCTGCACCCAGCGAAAACTGGCCGTTGTATTGGTCCAGATACATTTCATTGGGAAAGGATGCGGTGACCTTGTCACCGGAAACACCGTATGTGGTTGACAGGGGCACTTCGTTATTGTTCTCCAGTGCAAAGGTTCCGATCGCCAGTGACCATTGATGCAGGTTATTGCGGCACAGCACCATCTGGGCGGACTGCTTGGCCTTTCGCAGAGACGGTAGAATCACCGACAGCAAGAGTGCGATAATGGCAATCACCACCAATAATTCGATCAGGGTGAAAGCCCGCTTTTTAGTTTTTGATGTTTTCAGGTCCATCAGGAACCCATCTTTTATAACTACGTTTTTAAAAAAAGGCCGAGCACAAAGCCCGGCCTTTGAAACGCAATTTTATGAACCAACTATTTAACCATTGCACCATTTACGGGCATGTGATCCTGGACGCGTCGCAATCCAGCCAGCTTGCGGCAAATAACGCAAAGTCTGCCAAGTCTACCTTACAGCTGCCGTCAAGATCGCCGGCTCCATTTGCATCATAGAAGGTATTGGCGGGATCTCCCTCAGCCGCTTCCCGGCACGTGGGATAGACAACGATATCAATGGTATCCGTAACAGCCGGATTGACGCCATCATCAACACTTATTTCGAAAACGTAATAACCTGTTACAGCATCGGGATCCGCATTCGTCAGGTCGACGGTCGTATCCTCTGTTGCGGGACTGTTGATCGTTACCGTGGTGCCCGGGTCCTTGTCAGCAGGATCTGTAAGGTCGGTCCACGTGATCGTGTTGGAGCCGTCATCGGTCACTGTTGCATCAATGGTCAGCACCATGGGGCTGGATCCTGTTTTCACAAGATACTGATCAACACCGGCATCCACAACAGGCGGTGTATCAAAGGTCTGGAAATCCCACGTGAATCCAGGGACCGTTATGGGGCCTCCGGAATTCGGATCGGTGATATGAACCGCCCAGTAGTAGTATTTGTCATCGGCCAGCGAAACTGTGGCTGATTCCTGTCCTGCATCAACTGTCAGAGTCTGAACACCGGGATCACCGGGGCCTACATTGGGATCCGTCAATTCAACGTCGCTTTCCAGCAGATAAGCTGCTGCGGTGACCGTATCTGCAGGATTAATCGGATCGGGATTCTGCCAGCTTATCGTTGTGGCAGCAGAGCTATAGCCGGCCCCAACACTCGGGACGGGAAACAGCGCCGGTGTTCCGCCCACAACATCTATTGCGAGATTGTCGAAGCCGGATTCGGTTGGCAGCGCGTTAGCTCCGCCCCATCCCGTACTGACGCCGAAAACACATTTAACAGTTTCAGTTGTTGCCGGAAGCGTATAGCTCATTGAGTAGTTGGCCCAACTACCTGTGATGCCGGCGATTTGGGTCTCGAGTTCACCCACTTTGGTAGTTCCGTCTGCCGCATAGGCCTCAACCTTTAATATTGAGCCGACGTCACCCCCGCCTACCACAAGGTCAATAATGTCAGCGGAAAGCGTAATTTCTGTTCCGGCAGGGATTCCCAATTCGGCTAAGGACATGAGTGGTTCCTGGAAGACAACGGAATATCCGCCAGGTGTGGCGTTGGTACCGTCGCATTGCGAAATAACATACCCATTCGAGCCATCGGTTGCATAATCTTGATCTACAGTAGGATTTCCCCAACCGCCGTCAATAATGTTGTTGGCATTATCCCACAGAACCGGCATAATATTGCCGCCTCTTCCAACAAAAGTGTCCCCTTCAAAGTCTCCGTTTGGCAATAACGTCCCTGCATTCACAGGTGCCGTGACCAAGACACAAGATACTGCCATTAAAAACAAAATTACATTCTTCATTTAAGTTACCTCCATAAGTAAAGATTAATATTTTACAATTCTCATCACCTTAAAATCTCACTCCAAAGCCCTACAGTGCCATGGCCGTTCCGGGCCAGGCTTTCTTAAAAGTTCCCTGCTCATGCGGCTGGACCGACTCAACGGATCCGTCCAGCATCACCGCGTTGCCGGTACCTTCGTTGTAATCGCCGCCGGGCGGGGAGTGAAAGGTCGCAAAGCAGTCATCATAATCGCTTGCATTCTTTGGTTCGGTACGGGCCAGCAAAGACGTGTCATTTAAAACCGCAGAACTGAGGTTTTCACGATAGCCGGTTGCTTGGTTTAACACCCACATATTCTCCTCGGCAAAATAGAATGTGCGGGCCGGGCTCCGGACGCCGGACATCTTGAGCACACCGCTGAAAAACGAGGTTCCCAGGTAGGCGTTCTGGCTGTAGCCAAACTGCGGCTCGATCTCAATACCGGCCACATGCAGCGGATGCTCGGAACCTCGGTTGGCAGCAACTTTCCGGAAAACCGGACACAGGTTTACTTCTTCGCTTTCCAGATACGACCATAACGGACCCGCGTACTCAGGATGGCTTGCCAGGCTGTAATCGGCATTGTGCCAGCGGCAATACCGCTGTGACTCACCGGGAAATGACTGGTGCGTGGGATTGGTACAAACCCCTGAACAGGAGTTGTCCCAGGCACTACAACTGTCATAGAGGCTCTGCCACGGATCCGGAAACCGTTCATCGTTCTCGGACAGATACACATTGCCGGCGATGCCGTAGTTATGCAGGTTGGTCTTGCAGATCAATCGCAGAGCGTGCTGTTTGGCTTTCCGCAGGCCCGGCATCACGATCGACAGCAGCAACGCGATGATCGCGATCACCACCAGCAGTTCAATCAGGGTAAACGCTTTTTGTTTCATAGACCTCACCTTGTCTTCCCTCGAAAAAAGTTCTTATTTACTTTCCCAAGCACACTAACCAAAAAACTTAATTACCAAAACCACACTACAATCTACGATTTTTTGTCGGTTCAGTGCAAGAAAAAAATTGAGCTTTTTTGCATTAGCAATCGGTTTCTCTCTGCTCAGAGGACAATCAGAGCAAATGTTTCTATGCATCAGGACGCCCTGATTCAGCTGTAAGTTCTTTTTTAGAAAAAACTTATATCCCACCCGTGCGATATGAAATAATTACTTAATTAATGACATCCAATATCGCCTGTTTTTTTTCAAATCCCAGTATTTTTCCTATTTTAGACATCGCAATTTGTACGGCAGCCGAAGGGTTTTGGGGCGCCGTATTTTATGGGATAAAAATATTTTTTTAAAAATCCGCAATACCCCCTTGACTTGCCCTGCCTGAAACAGTATTATAATAATTATAGAAACCGGTTGCTTGTTATATAACAATCGGTTGTTTCGGCTCGGCGGCTTTTTGCTGAGTTTTTTGCAGGAGAGTATGGAAAGATGAAAGACCAAGCAGCAAAGCATCGGCAGGACGCCGGACAGAACATGCGGCTGAGCCAACTGTCCTTTTTCTGTATTCTCCATAATATTACCGAAGCCAACCAAAATCTCATTAACCAAAACCTGTAGTGATGTGTGTAGTAGTGATGTGTGTGTAGTGTGTGCTACGTAAAATATTGTAAATGTAACGTTTTTTAAAATCCTATTTTGTGGAGGATCGAAAGATGAAGAAAGTATTAGTAATTTTAGCGTT
Source organism: Phycisphaerae bacterium (assembly GCA_029858345.1). Lineage (GTDB taxonomy): Bacteria > Planctomycetota > Phycisphaerae > Sedimentisphaerales > Anaerohalosphaeraceae > 4572-13. The sequence continues at coordinate 1,136 of JAOUFG010000035.1, read as the reverse complement.
ATTGGCAGTGACCGGCATTGCGAGCGCGGAACTGGTGACCGACGGCGATTTTGAAAATGGTGCAACCGGCTGGGCCGCATGGAACAACGCTGGTATTGCTGACCACACAGCTGACTATGGTGGAACAGCACCAAACACCGACGCTGGTGTTTGGTGGACTGATGGTGGCGTTGCTCAAGAAGTCACAGGGATTGTACCTGGTGATTATAGCTTTTCGATTGATACGCTCATCGGTCATGATGCTTTCCAGCTAACTGGCGACAGACAAGTTATTGCTCAGGTTGATATGTTCCATTGGAACGATGGAGGTTGGTGGGATTACTGGTATACCGCAGGTGTCGTCTCTGTCAGTGGACTAGATTCACCTGCTGCTGATAGTGTGATCAGCGATGGTTTTGATTTCACCGTCACAACAAATCCGGAAGGCGATTGGACTGAGATGGCTAAGGTTTACCTGCATATGGTAGATGCTGGCGGTTCAGGTAACGGTTACTGGGACAATGCTTCCATTACAGCAGTTCCAGAGCCGGCCACCATGGCTCTGCTGGGCCTGGGCGGCCTGCTGCTTCGTCGTAAGAAATAAGACGGACCACCAAAGAAGTAATGCCTAAGAAAGACCTCTTTTCGGAGAGGTCTTTTTTTTGTTCTGGATCTTGCCGGAGACGCTTAAATCGCTCTAAAAAACACTTGAATTCCGCAAGGCCTTCTGGTTAGGTTAAGCATAACTTCCTTGCGGAGAAAAATATATCATGAAAAAGAACCTTCTATTCAAACGTCTTCAAGCCCTGCTGCTCATGAGTTTCATCATGCTGAACGGGTGCACGGAGTGTATTTGCCGAATGGACAATGAAAAAAGCACGCCGAACCGGCATTTCAAGACTCCACTCAAGAACGGTCACAAGCTGCTTGGCAACAACAAGTACCCGGCCATTGCCTACTCGGGTTATCGAACTACTTCCCGAACCAATGAAAACTGTCCCACGGTCGAAGAGCTCAAAGAGGACATGAAGATCCTGGCGGCTGATATGGAACGACCTTTGTCAAGTTATCATTTTGTTATTTTTACATTTTCTTGAAAACACTTCCAGGTGCAGGCGGCTTCGACGATGAATCAGTCTGATATTCGTGGATTATCC
>JAOUFG010000137.1 GCA_029858345.1 Phycisphaerae bacterium | reverse complement strand
GCGAGTATGTTTGGGTATGCGACGGTCGTTCGCAGCCAGAGCAAGGGCATGGCGACGTTCACGATGGAGATGAGCCACTATGCCCCGGTCCCGAACAAACTGGCCGAAGAAATCATCGCCCGCCGCAAGGAAGAACAGGCCGCCAAGAAATAACAGCGCCGCCGTTGAGTTTATCCCGGACTTGATCCAGGACAAGCTGCCCGATTATAGCGTGCTTATGCCAAAAGCGCCAGCACAGGGATAAGATCACCAGCCGCGGGCATTGATGGCTTGTCCCGCCGAAGCCAGACTTCTGAACCCTGGATTCTGGCTCCTCGTTGATAACTGTTCACTGATAACTGATAACTGTTGACTGATAACTGATAACTGTCAAGTTGCCTCTCCCTACATCCCTCCCTGACCATCGCCGCTGGCAATTCTCCATTCTCCATTCTTAATTCTTAATTCTTAATTCAGCTTAACTGCTGTGGACTGCTAAAAACCTATTCCACCATGCCCGCCCAAATTTCATGGGATACGTTTTTCAACAACAATCGTTTCAAACAGCCCGTTCCATCGGTTTATTTTCAAAGGCATGATAAACGCAGTTGCCAATAAGGTTTCGCCCCATGAATAATCATTCCGGATTCTTTTGATTCGTAACTTTCAATCGTTTCTTGATAAATCTGATGCCGGAGTAAAGGATTGCTGCGATGATCAATGTGACCAGCAGCATGAATCCCAGAAAAATCCCCATAAGGTTCGAATATGCCGAAAACGGGCTTTTGCCAAAAAACTCGGATTTCAGACGCGGCAGCACGAGATACGTTTTAACTAACTCCCCGAAAGGGAATGCCTCCCGGTCGCCTATTGCCAGGACATACTTACCGTGGTTGTCCGGACTGTACACCTGTATTTCATAATCCCCAGGCCCTTGTGTCTCGATATATTCTGGTCCCCGGTAGTAAGCATCGCCTGCAAACGGCTCATAGAACTCCGTCCAGACGTGGGCACTGGCGTCGAGCACTGAAATGACATCGCTCTTTTTCAGGATCTTCACTGAAACATCTTTTCCTGCCCCTTCAATATCCGGGACCAGGATGTTTACATAGAGCCTGAAAGTATCTGTCGCCTCAATATGATAGGTTGCAGGCTGTCCAGCGAGATTACCATAATAGGCTTTGGAGATTTCAGGTAAGGTTACAATGACTTCTGTCTCATCGCCCACTAAACGCGGCTGATGAGCCAAAGCGATTGGGAGGAAAAATGACAAAACTGCCGTTATCACAACACCGTTCGTGAAAAAGCTTCTTTTGCATTTTTGATTGCGTTTAGGATGCTCTCTCATTATTTGTTCTTAATCGATTTAACAACTTTCAGAGACAACTCACATATACCAATGATATCGCAGAGCAAGGTCTTGGCAAGATAATTATCTGGATGCAAACCGTTGCTGTTCATTACAAAATCCCTGAAACGACGAGGTATGGATAACCAGAAAAGCAGACAATCTGCCAAACGCAGGCCTCAAAGGGTAATCATAAAACCGTTGTTTCACTTAGTAAATATGATATATCTCCTTTTTTTCTGAACAAGAGAGCCTGCCAGTGGGGTATATAAACTAATTAGAGCTAAAAAATGCTCTTGTGTTATTGTATTTTGGAGAAAAGCATTTGAAAGGAACTGAATATGAGTCAAATAAAACGAAAGACAGTAGTATTACTTGTATTATGGACCTTTTTTTTTGGCTTCATGTCCATTGGAATGGCTTTTGAGCCGACAAGCAAAATGTTGATTGACTTCTCTGACGAATCAGTTGCCAAGCAATGGATTTCAATAAATGACAATGTTATGGGCGGAATTTCAGAGGGCCGCTTCCGCATCACTGATGATAAAACGCTCGAATTCTCCGGCAATTTATCACTGGAAAACAGCGGCGGCTTCACCTCTATTCGCACACGACCAATTGCTCTGAATCTTGATGGATATGACAAAATTGGCCTCCGCCTAAAAGGAGATGGTAGAACTTATTACTTTAACCTAATGACCTCTTCTCGCAGTGCCGCTTCATCCTATCGTGTACCGTTGAACACGCAGAAAGATACTTGGCAGGATATCCATATTAATCTGAATGACTTTGTATATACGTCCTTTGGCAGGGTTATCGTGGGAGCTGAACCCCTTAAGGCAAAAGATATCCAGAGTTTAGGTTTTACATTGTCAGACAAGAAATCCGGTCCATTCCAGTTGGAAATTAGTGAAATCAGAGCCGAGAAGGAAACCGACACCAATGAAGCGGCTGTTGCAAGAGAGTCTCATGAATCTGGCGAAAGTAAGGATATCGTGGGCACGGCCGTTGCAGCAGGCACTTTCAAGACACTTCTCGCAGCAGTCGAGGCTGCAGGGTTAGTCGATTCGCTGAAGGGAAAGGGACCTTTGACTGTCTTCGCTCCGAGCGACGAGGCATTTGCCAAGCTACCGGAAGGCACAGTGGATGATCTTCTCAAGCCGGAAAATCGTGATAAGCTTATCGCGGTACTTTCCTATCATGTGGTATCTGGAAAGATTCTGCTTGGCAGCCAATCAGCAGAGACACTGCAAGGCCAGTCTATTGAGATCCGGACAGTTGGATCATTCGAAGTCAACGAGGCCAACGTGATTACATCAGACATCATGGCATCGAATGGTGTGATTCATGTCATTGACAACGTTTTGCTTCCGCCAGTAGAGAAACTGACTTCAAAGGAAGCCGCCAGACAGGTAATCGAGCTTGCTATCCAGCGCGGGGTTCCTTTGTTCAACAAGGGCCACGCTTCGGCCTGCGCTGCTATTTACGAAGTTGCCGCAAATTCGTTGCTGAAATCCCATACAAACGCCTTGAATGATCAGGAACGCTCGCTCTTAAGGGATGCCCTTGGTAATGTCAGCAAAGACAATGATCCCGGTAAGCAAGCTTGGGCGTTGAGACGAGCTCTTGATGCGGTCTATGAATCACTTGCCGAGGATTAATATTTTTGGGTTTTCTTCGCGTTTGTTTCTGTCGTCTCAAAATTGCCACAAGAAAGCGTCTTGCGTTTTTGGCGTAGAGCCCATTTATTGAGGCAAAATCGCATCTTTACAGAGAAAAGAACAGTTTATTATTAACGGATTTACATTTTTATTTTTCCAGAATCTCTGTATAATAAAAGTCACATCTAAAGATGCGCACTGCTTGGCAATAAATAACTTTTGTTGTAAAACAACGCGAGACTATGAACGGGAGATAATTATGGCATCAGAACATCCAAAAGGTAATCAGGAATGCAAAAGTGATGAGCACACAAAGCATCTATGCTATTTCGTGTCGTATGGCTACCATGTCGATAATCCGGAAGAGTACAAAGATCTGGTTGAGGAACCGAGATACAAATGCGAATTCTGTGGACGCACCGCCCACTTAGAAGAGAGCCTTTGTATGCCCATCAAATTATAAGCCTGCGTTGGTCTATTCGAAAGGTCCAATCAATTGAAAACAGGTTCGTCGCTTGAAGACAGGCTCCAGAAGCTTTTTCGTTCTCAGAAACTGGGCGTCTTAGCCACTCAGCAAAAAGAGAACCCCTATACCAACCTTATTGCTTTTGCCTGCTCGGATGATCTGCGGCAGATTGTTTTTGCGACCGCGAAGACCACCCGAAAGTATGAAAATATGATCTCCAATTCCAGTGTGTCCTTCTTTATCGATAATCGGTCAAACAAAGCGGCTGATTTCCGAAAGGCTATGGGGGCCACTGCCGTCGGTTCGGTGCGGCAGATCCGCAAAAACAAAAACAGCACGATGATGAAGCGTTACCTCCAGAAACATCCGCAACTCGCTTCGTTCCTGGTTTCTCGGTCCTGTGCCTTTTTATGCATTGATGTTAAATCCATTTATGTCGTTGAACGATTTCAGAATGTCATCGAGGTGCATTTGGATTGACAAACTTTACTTTAAAACTGTCGCAAATTGATGAGGGCTGCAAGCATCTGGTTGGTGGGAAAGCACTGGCCGTTGCCAAGATGTTTTCAAACAAGCTCAAGGTGCCAAAGTCCTTATGCATCACGACAGATACTTTCGAAGCATTTCTTGAGCACGAGGGGCTTCGCAATAAAATACTCATGGAGTATTACAGGAAACGATTTGAAGACATGCGATGGGAGGAGATCTGGGACCTTGCACTTCGCATCAAAAACATGTTTTTAAAAACACCCTTTCCTTCTGAAATAGAGACAGACCTCAAACCTTTGGTTGCCCATTTCTTTGGGGACCATCCTGTTGTTGTCAGGTCCTCTGCGATCGGGGAGGACTCGGCAAAATATTCGTTTGCGGGCATTCATGAATCGTATGTCAATGTCAGAGGGGCCGAGTCGATCCTGAACCATATCAAACTCGTCTGGGCCTCCCTTTATTCAGATGTGGCAATCCTTTACAGGCAGGAAACGGGCCTTGATGTAAATTCTAGCAAGATGGCTGTCATCATACAGCAATTCATCAACGGCCAAAAATCGGGGGTCGCTTTTGGCAAAAGCCCCAATTCCAATGCTCATATGATGATCGAAGCGGTCTATGGGCTTAACCAGGGTCTTGTTGACGGCACGGTTGAACCCGACCGGTGGGTCCTCAGTCGAAGCAATGGCCGTATCCTCTCATACACACCGGCGACCAAGAGCCGGATCATCACTGCAGAAACGAGCGGCACAACGCTTTCAAACATTTCAGAGTCAGCCGCCCGGAAAGCGGCCTTAACCGAAAATGAGATCCATGGCGTTTATCAACTTTGTAAAACGGTCGAGAGCATTTTTGGAACGGCCCAGGATTCGGAGTGGACCTATCGAAACAGAACCCTGTATTCCCTGCAGTCCCGCCCCATTACAGCCCCGGCATCCGATGATTCGGATACCGAGAGGCAATGGTATTTAAGCCTTAAACGAAGTCTTGAGAATCTTCAGCAACTTCGAAGCGAAATAGAGCAAACGCTCATCCCCCAGATGCAGGAGATCGCCGGGGTCAGAGAGAAAAAAGAGCTGTCTGAACTGACGGATAAAGAACTTGCGAATGAACTGGCCGCAAGGGAAAAGGTCTTTGACAAATGGGAGGCTATTTACTGGGACAAATTTATACCCTTTGCTCATGCAGTCAGATTGTTTGGCGAAATCTATAACCGACACATGAAGCCGGAGGACCCTTATGAGTTCACACAGCTTCTTGTCGCGACAGATATGAAAAGCCTGGAAAGAAATCGAATGCTTCAAAAGCTGGCAAAAATCTATGCGTCCAGAAAAATGGCGGCCAACACCCAAAGCAGAAAAGACATTGATGTGACGTTTGCCTCACTGTTAAATCGCTTTATCGAACAATTTCGCAATCCAATTTGGGGATTCGATTCCGGTCAGGCGTATAAGCATTCGATCATAAAACTTCTAAAGCAGATGGCCCAATCAGACCCTAAAAAGTCAACGGCTTCGTCAAGGAGCTATCAAAAGCTCGAAGAGGGCTTTGTGAATTCATTCTCTCGCAACGAAAAAAAAGCTGCATTGGAATTGCTGGATCTGGCGAGAGCGAGCTATCAACTTCGGGACGATGATAATATTTATCTGGGCAAGATCGAAGGACAACTTTATTCGGTTCTTTTCGAATCTAAGAAACGCTTAAGTGAGAGTTTTAAATTTGACATGCAACATCTGAATGTTGAAGAAGCAATACACGCGCTTAAAAACCCCGGCTACGAACCTATCATCAAAAAACAAACGCCCTTTAAAGGGTCGAAGGTCACCGTTAGACCCCGGCAGCTAACCGGACAACCTGCAGGGCAAGGAGTGGCCACCGGCAAGGCCAGGGTGATTCGGACTCCCGATGATTTGTTCGAATTTAAGAGCGGCGAAATACTCATCTGTGATGCCATCGATCCGAACATGACTTTTGTCGTCCCGATGGCCAGCGCTATTGTAGAACGAAGAGGTGGGATGCTGGTTCATGGAGCGATCATTGCAAGGGAATACGGACTTCCTTGTATTACCGGCGTACCCAATGTTATTGATCTTATCCAAAATGGACAAAAAATCACAGTCGATGGATATTTGGGCATTGTAACCATCTTTCAAGGCGGGCCTTGACTCCTTTTCATAAGAAAACAAAGCTAGAACAAGGTACAGGAATCATACTTGCTCAAGAGAAGGCACCATGAAGCCAAATACGATACCTCCCTCCCTACATACTTACATCCCTACATACTTACATCCCTACATACTTACATCCCTACATACTTACATCCCTGTATACTTTTACTGTCCAATTTCATTTTCGTTCTTTAACCCTTAGTGGAGCCAATAGCTTATGTCGCTTGTAATGATAAAACCGAGCAAGCTCTCTGCGTTTGCTTTTTCGTTTGATACAGCGTCTGGCC
>JAOUFG010000136.1 GCA_029858345.1 Phycisphaerae bacterium | reverse complement strand
CATAGTCACCGGGTCCAAGCATTGCGATAGTCTCCACTATAGAATTCTATTTCCATAGTGGAATATCGGCATGCTGACTCAAAATAGATCAAAATTACTCTGTTTTGTTGCTACAGTCTCAAAAAATCAGCGTTTATTGTTTCTTTGTTTATGTTATCGGTTCTGCAGAGCGGGTGTATTGTCGTCAGTAGCAATAAGAGCTGTCCGCCAGCCAAAGAATGTGCAAAGACTCCTCAGGTTAGTGCGACCATTGCCGAGATTGATGCGGCGGGAAAACTGCATACCGATTCAGCAAAATTGGAGGTCTATCGAGTCATTGCCCGCAAACCGAATCTTACAGAGCAGGAGAGAATTTACCTGCTGAATGTCGCCCAAAGAGAACTTCATACCGACACTGCCAAAAAAGAAGTCCTGATGATTCTGATCAATAACCAGCCCCAACCAACTCCACCCCAGCCGGACGAGGAAGTTGTGGAAGGTGAAAACGTAACCCAATAATGAAAGGAGACATTATGCTGCGAAAAAAGAACATTTCTTTCGTTTTACTGCTGGCTGTCTTTTGCTGTTCCATCGTATGGGCAGAGCCGGAAATGCGAACAATAACAACCCGTGACCCAAAAACGGGTGAAACGATTACCCATCAAGTGCCGGTTGCTCCGAAAGAGGCCGATCCGTATGACAACACTTCGGTGCTGGTGGAGGCCTTCGTGGTGCGGGTCTCAACAGAGGCACTGGCCGAACTCGACGTCAATTCCATCGGACAGTCGCCGGAGGGCATCTCGATCCTCAAAATTCTTGCCTGCCTGGATGATCCGGAAAAGGGCAAAGTCGTTTCGGGAACCAAGCTGGCCGCTCGTAATGGCAAACATGCATCGCTCAACAATACAGAGCGTGTATATGTCAAAACCGAACGAGGTGATTCAGTAAATTATACAGAGTTTGAGAGCGGAAAAAGGTTTGATGTTTCAGTTTCTATCGAAACTGAAACGGCAGTTTCTGCTGAATATCGCTATTCAGAGTCCTCTTTCGATGAGACAGAAGATGATGAAGTACCTCCGACGACACTCTCAAACGAATGGATGGGAGAGGTTATTCTGTCTACTGGAAAAGCCATCGTTGCCGGAGCCGCACAGGATGACGATACGATTACATTTCTGATTCTGACCGCAACGATTCAAGAGCCAGAGAACGACTGAAAAAAACGGCCTGAAAGGCCAAGATAACATAGCCCAGGGCAACGCCCTGGGTGTCGGAGCAACAAAAAGGATTTCGCCCTAAAGGGGCAGAATAAATCAATAGGGCTAAAACAGGTTTTAAGGGGTTTCATAATGCGATTGATTCTTCACGAAATCGAGTTGAACACAAAGGATGCGGAAGCCGGTAAGAAATTCTACCACGATCTTTTAGGTCTTCCCGTTCATGTTGATCAGGACGGGCTGAAAGTGTTTGATTCCGGCTGGTCGGGACTTGATTTAAATGTCTCGACGCATAACCCCCGCAGGACAGCGATTTCTTTTCTTACCGACAATCTCGACGCGTTTGTTGCGATGTTGAAGGAAAAGAATTGTAACCTGAGCGATATTTATGAAACCCACTTGGACTTGCGTGCTGTAAAGCTTGAAGATCCTGATGGTAATATAATCGAAATACAGTGTCCCACGGAAAAATCACCGCAATTCCTACATGACATGCTCAGATTGTATTAACGGCCTGAAAGGCCTATGTATTATAGCCCAGCCCAGCGGGCTGGGTATCGGGATTCAAAAAATATTGTCGCCCTGAAAGGGCAGGATAAATACGGTTTTTTATGCTGCTCTTTCAGAGTGTTTTAATTGATTATGTGTCACCACCCCGGGGCGTTGCCCTGGGCTAAGTTATAATGCACCTTTGGTGCGGAATTGAAATTTTGCGACTCTTGCGCCGCTTGCGTCGTTTGCGTTAAAAATACTCAACTTGGCGATACGGTCAGCAGTTTCACGGCGGCCAGGATGCAGACGCCGATGAAGACGGCCCGTACGATGTTCTTCGGCAGGGCGTGCATGAGGTGGCCGCCCCAGTAACCGCCGACAATGGCCCCGGGAATGACACAGGCCGCGATTTTCAGCGATTCCGAAATCTCCAGACCGTGTTGCGGCAGTGTGGCGTTTTTGTAAATGGCTCCCAGCCAGGCAATGGAGACGATGGTCACCGCCGAATTGCTCATGGCATTTCGCAGTGGCAGTTTCAGCGTCACCTGCTGCAAGGGCGTCGCCACGGTACCGGCCCCGATTCCGAGCAGCCCTGCGGCCAGTCCGGTCAAGCCGCCGCATAAGGCGGAAAGAATAGCGGCCACTTTTTTCGGCGGCATCGGCTTAGGGACCTCCACGATTTTGGGATGTACGCTCAGATACAGCCGATAGCTGTTGTATGCGATGACGTATACAAGAAATGCCCCAAACGCCCGTGCCAGCAGATAGCTGTTGCCTCCCTCGAAAATTGTGCAGTTACTCAGTGCCACTCCCGCTGTAATCCCCAATACGGCTGCCGGAATCAGCCAGATTAGCACGTTTTTCACAAATGCTTGGGCTTTGCGGTGTGCCAGCATCGCCGCCGCGGATACGAAAAAGTTGCAAATCATCGCCGCGGCCTGGTACAGGTGCTGATTTTCGCCTTTGAAAAGGGTTAATGCGGGGATCATAATGACCGAGCCGCCGATGCCCAGCAAGCCCCCAATAAGGCCCATTCCCAAGCCAATGACGATGAGAATCGCGATATCCATAATTAATTAACGCCGGGATTGAACAATTCGTTGAATTTGTCTTCGATGCTTTCGCTTTCGCACAGCGTCTGGCCGATCAGCACCGCGCCAACGCCGATCTGAATCAGCTTTTCCACGTCCTGCCGGGTCTTGATGCCGCTTTCGGCAATCAGTTCCCGCCGGTTATCCACCAGTTCGGCCAGCCGGGCGGTGTTGTTGATGTCCACAATCATCGTCGTCAGGTCGCGGTTGTTGACGCCCAGCACGCTGTAGTTTTTCTGCGGAAAGCCCACCATGCTCCGCATCTGCAAAAGCGTGTCAGCTCCGTGGACCTCGATGAGCGCCGTCAATGTCAGTTCATTGGCCAAGATCAGCAGGTCCATCACTTCTGCCGGATTCAGGGCCTCGGCAATCAGCAAAATCGCATCCGCTCCGGCGACGCGGGCCTCATAAATCTGGTACGAATCGATGATAAAATCCTTCCGCAGCACCGGCAGGGCAACCGCGTCCTTGACGGCGGTCAGGTAGTCCAGCTTGCCCTGAAAGTATTTCTCATCGGTCAACACGCTGATGGCGTTGGCGCCGCACCGTTCGTACGTCTGCGCGATTTCCACCGGATCAAAATCCGCCCGGATCAACCCGGCCGACGGCGAGGCCTTTTTGACCTCGGCAATGACATTCAGGCCGCGCGGGTTGGGTTTGGTGACGGCGGAATAAAAGTTGCGGCATTTCTTAAGTTCCCGTACCTTTTCCCTGAGCAGTTCGACCGGCTGCTGTTCTTTGCAGCGTGCGACCTCGATCCGTTTATCAGCAATAATTTTGTCTAAGATATTTGCCACATGGATTCCTATTTTGAAAGCTGTACAAAGGTCATCCGAAGCTGGCTGAGGGCTGCTTCGAGCATCTTCGCTTCGTCATCGCTGAGATTGCCCTTGGACTTTTCTTCGATAACACCGAGCATATCGATATTAAACTTTGCCATTTGGAAATCCGGTTTGCGCTTGTCATTTTCGTCCACCCGGAGGACGCCCAACGCCCAAAACGCCTGCGACGCCAGCATATTGACCAACCCTGAAAAGTCCGCCGGCGGAATTTCGGCCTGCTCTTCGGGGCTTGCCTGGTGTTCGGCGGCTTCCTTTTCTTTCAGGACCTCTTTTTCCTTTTGGGCCTGTTGTTTCCAGTCTTCGTCGATAATAATTTTCTTTTCGTCGTCTGCCATACTTGTCTCCTAACTATGAACTACGAACTATGAACTGTTTTAATAACGTTTCATCGCACGCCGCAGGTCTTTCTTCTGTTGTTCGTCCGCCATCTTGGCGCGTTTATCATACTGTCTTTTACCGGTTGCCAGGGCCAGTTCCACCTTGGCGATGCCGCGCGAGTTAAAATAGATTTTCGTCGGCACCAGGGTAAACCCGCGCTGCTCCAGTTTGCTCCGGATTTTTTTGATCTGGGACTTGTGCAGCAGCAGTTTCCGGTTTCGCAGGGGGTCGTGGTTGGTGTACCCGCCGCGTTCGTACGGAGCGATCTTGCAGCCGACCAGCCAGACCTCGTTGCCGATGATCCGGCCGTAGCAGGCATCCAGATCGCACTGCTTGTCCCGCAAGCTCTTGACCTCGGTCCCCAGCAGCGCAATGCCCGCCTCGACCTTTTCCACCAGTTCAAAGTTGTGATAGGCCTTTTTGTTTTGGATCGAGGGATTCGTATCCGGTTTTACATGTTTTCCCTTTGCCATGACAGCATCATAGCACCCCGTGGCCGAATTTGCAAGACGTTATGCACCGAAGAAAAAACGTGCATCATCAGGAAGAGAAGCTATAATGAAAAATTGATAACAGAGAGTTTTTTTGTTGGAGACCGTGTTTTTGAAAACAAAGGTTGTCTATATCCTGCTTTTTGCCTGTGTTCTTTCCGGCGGAGCGTTTTTTCGATTATGGCGGCTGGCGGACCGTCCCATGCATACGGATGAGTCGGTTCATGCCGAAAAGTTCAGGGCCCTCCTGGAGGACGGCTTTTACGCCTATGACCCCCACGAGTTTCACGGACCGACGCTGAACTATGTGACGCTGATCAGCGCCTGGTTCCGGGGCGAAAAAACGTATCCGCAGATCGACGAGCGGACACTACGTATCGTTCCGGCGGTCTTTGGGATCGCCCTGATCCTGACGCCGTTATTTTTCCTCAGAGCGGTCCGTCTGCGAAGCATTCTTTTCTGCAGCGTCCTGATTGCCTTTTCGCCGGCACTGGTCTATTACAGCCGCTATTACATCCAGGAAATGCTGCTGGTATTTTTCACGGCGTGTTTTTTAGGGTGCCTGTGGAATTATATCCAAAGCCGAAAACTCACCTGGGTTATTTTAACGGGTGTTTTTCTTGGGCTGATGCATGCCAGCAAAGAGACGTTTCTTTTTTCATGGATCGCGGTTTTATCAGCCCTGACGCTCGGTGCTTTTTATCGTCGGTCGAATCCGTCTGAAAGGGTCCGGGTTTCGCATATGATGCTCGCGATGGCCGCGGCGGTGGTGACCTCTGCGGCCTTTTATTCTTCGTTTGGAGCCAACCCCCGGGGAATCCTCGATTCGGTCACCACGTATGGCATCTGGGCCCAGCGTGCCGCCGGCCAGAGCGTCCATATTCATCCCTGGTATTATTATCTGGATATCCTGACCTGGATCGAGTTTGTTGAGCCCCTCACATGGAACGAGGACGGCATTGTTGCACTCGCCTGTATCGGGATCGTTTGCCTCAGCATCAAGCATCAACAAAGCCGACTGGCTGTTTTCTTGGGCGTCTATACGCTGGTGTTGACCGCGATCTATTGCATGATTCCCTACAAGACGCCGTGGAGCATGATAAGCTTTCTGTACGGCATGGCACTGGTCGCAGGGTTGGCGGCTGGCTCCTTCCTTGACACGGCCGCCGGCCGATGGGCGAAAGTGATTCTTTGGGGTGTCTTGTTTGTTTATGGATTGGCTGCACCGGCCGTTCAAAGCTGGCTGCTGAATTTCCACCTTTCTTCGGACCCGACAAATCCCTATGTCTATGCGCACACGGACAGGGACATCGTCAAAATGGTCGAAGCCGTCGAAAAAGCCGTTCAGGCATCGGAGGACGGCGTTAACACACCTGTCTATGTGATTGCCGCCGGCAAGGACTACTGGCCCTTCCCGTGGTATTTCAGGAACTTGCAGCAGGTCGGATACTGGGAGCATGTCGATGCATCGGCCTGCCAGGCGCCGATTATCCTGGCCCGGGCCGGGCATGCGCAGGAGTTGCTGCACGTCTTCTATACGGTGCCGCCGCCGGGACAAAAACATCTTTACACGCCGTTATTTGACCAAGCCCTGTATCTGCGTCCCGGCGTCGAATGGAACGGCTTTATCCGAAGGGACCTCTGGGATCGTATGCAGCGCGCGGCTGAACTGACCAGTGTCGAAAAGAGCATCGCCCAAACAGCGTTGGAACCTATATCGGACCGAAACGGTATCGAAAATCGTCTCACATTCAGCCATCGGGCCATGCATACCAACGTTGAAATAGTGGTTCAGCACGAAGACGCCGGGGTTGCGGCTCAGGCGGCGAGAGCGGCTTTCAGGGAGGTGGATCGGTTAGAGGCCCTCTTGAGCCATTATGTCGAAAACAGTGATGTAAACCGGGTTAATCGATTGTCAGCGAATGAGACGGCCATTGTCGACGATGATGTAATCCGGTGCCTCCGGTTTGCTCAAAGGGCGTATGAATTAACGGACGGGGCTTTTAATAGTACGATTGGCGATCTTATCAAGGCCGGCAAACACGA
>JAOUFG010000034.1 GCA_029858345.1 Phycisphaerae bacterium | reverse complement strand
TGGATATGCAGCGAGACCTATACCTGGCTGATCAGAAGACAACGATAAATACATTACATTGGAACAGAAACGGTGAAAAACGAAAAACAGGATAGAAAGAAACTCTGTAAAGATGCTACAGTCTCCAAAAATGGGGCATTTTCAAGTGATTCGGAAAAAAGTTGTTTCTATACCGTGCGGCTCTATAATGTCGGCCATGGAAACATGGACGATCAAAAAATTGTTGGAGTGGGTGAGTGGGTACTTTGAGGACAAGGGTGTGGACTCGCCGCGGTTGAGTGCGGAGCTTTTGTTGTGCGATGTGCTGGGGTTGGAGCGGATTCAGCTTTATACGCTTTATGATCGTGTAGTGCAGCCGGCTCAGTTGGCACAGCTACGGGCGTTGGTCAAGCGGGCCGGTGAGCATGAACCGGTGGCGTACCTGGTCGGCCGGTGCGAGTTTTATTCGCTGCCGCTGACGATTACGCCGGACTGCCTGATCCCGCGGCCGGAGACGGAGGGGCTGGTCGAAAGGTGCGTTCATTTTCTGAGAAATCGCGAGAGAGTGCAGCATGTGCTGGATTTGTGTACAGGGTCCGGCTGTATCGCCGCGGCGATTGCGAAAAACGTTGAAGATGCGCAGGTTGTCGCAACGGATGTTTCCGATGCTGCCTTAAAAGTCGCTGCCGAGAACATCGAAAAGCTCAAACTCACTGAAAAGGTGCAGCTTTTGTGCGGTGACCTGTTCGATCCGGTCATTGAGGGACTGGACGCAGCGAGGTTTGATCTGATCGTGTCGAATCCCCCGTATGTCAGCGAGCCGGAATACGCAGCACTGGATAAGAACGTTAAAGATTACGAGCCAAAAGATGCCCTGCTGGCCGGGGCTGACGGGCTGGATGTGTATAAGCGAATCCTCGAAAAAGTTGACGACTTTCTAAAACCGGATGGGGCGCTGATGATGGAGATCGGCTACGCCCAGGGCCCGGCAATCCGCGAACTGCTCGAAGCAAGCGGGGTCTTCAGAACCATCACCATCGAAAAAGATTTCGCGAATAATGACCGCATCGCTGTTGCAGCGAAATAACAATCTTAGCCACAGATCAACACAAATATTCACAAACTATGATTCGTTCTTTATCTTTTTTTGCTGTGGTGACAGATTTGCATCTGGGGCTTTATATCGCCATGGTATATGGTCACGGTTTTTGTAAACAGATTCATCTTTCGGCGGGGAATGCAACCCCCCGACCCCCCAGCCAATGCCGATCTTCATCTCAGATAACGGCTGATTGGCCCGCATCGAGGTTTCGCACAAAAATTGAATATAGCCGATGAACGGTATGTGCTTTTTGAAAAAATCCGGCTCTTGAGTCAGTATCCATTTGACGGCCGCTTCTTCATCCGATTGCCACGGAACATCCATTCTCATATATTGCCGGTAATAGTCGTTGTACTGTTCTCTTTCTTTATCAGGAACGCGTAACTGGACATGATATTCATACTTGCCGGCTTTTTTTCTTTCTTGCCAATCCCGATGTTTATCCTGCAGGGCCTGCCAGGACGACCAGTTTTTCAGGTCCGGCGAGTAACGGACATACATTGCATACAACGATGGAGATAATTTTCCGCCGCTAAATGGCTTTTCTTCTCCAAGCGGCGATAATTCAACATCCAGATTAACGCCGTAAGTCGGTCGCCACGAAAGCCCGATGGCATACGGTTTTGTCATTAATCCAAAATCAACAGACGTTGCGTCGGATGGATTGGAGAAGAGAAGTCCTTTATCAGATTGTTGAACTTTTCCAACCGGTGTCCAGACGATACCATGTTCGTTAATGGAGTTGGGGTCAGAAAAGCTGATTGTGAATTCATCATGAACATCAATGACAGCTTGAGATGATGTAATCATCGCCAGAATAAAAAGAAATGTGATTCGAATTTTCATGCAGTGCTCCTTTCAAAAAAAGTGTTTCTAAGTGCACTTTATTATAGACGGTCCGGGGCAAATTTAAAGTAACAGTTTTGTAAAATCTTTTCCGAAACGATACTTTCATACGGAGCTATCGTATCTTTACCAGCGGGGGGAGTTTTCCGGCCATGCCGATGTGTGCTTCTTTGACAATCAGGACACCGTCTATGCCTTCGATGGCGGCGATTCGGTTGAGGGTCGATTCGACATCTTCATGGATGCGTACAAGGTTGGCGGCCTGTGTCGCGGCGGCATCGGCAAGTGCGGCGTCTTTGGAAACTACCGTTGCCAAATCGCATTGGCCTAAGCTTGTCGAGTGGCCCATTTTGCCGGAGGAGGAACAGATTGCTGTCGGTGTGTTTTCCGGCATCAGCGAAAACCCCAACCGGCGGGGCAATGTGTCGGAGCCGGCAAACAATTCAATCACGACGGGTTCTTTTGCCTGCAGGTAAATGTCGCCGCCGTTTTCGACAATCGCCTCGTCGGCACCGGCTTTGATCCCGGCGATGGCGGCCAGTTGCGCCATCGTTCCGGCGACCGCGGCCATCGGCCCGACCCCCACACGGTCGGTCGCACAGGCCATCTGCTGCGCCGAGGGTGGGGCATCGGCCAGCAGGCCAATGGGCTCGAATGACGTTTGGAATTCGGGATGGGCAGTGATGTAGTCTTCCAGGATTTTTCGCTGTCGGACGATTTCGGCGGTGACGACCTCAAACTGTTCACAGCAGATCTGAAAGACCGCTTCTTTATGAATGAATGTTTTGTATGTTCGAGAAATCGAAGCATCCTCCGGTTTATTTCTGCCACAGAGGACACAGAGATTTATAGAGAAAGATTTATATGAGGTCTCTGAATAACTCGGTTTATTACGAAAACACCAAGCGTTATGGCGTCATAAAGCCCGTTTTTCTCCGAGGTTTGGCAGTTATTCAGATATCCCATATGTTCTTTCTCTGTGTCCTCTGTGGCAAAATATTTAAAACGCCGAGGTGCAGGCGCCGTAGGGACAAACGCGGATGCAGGCCAGGCATTCAATGCAGTCCGCTTCGTTATAGGCCACTTCACGGCTCGCATCATCAGACAGATGCAGTGCCTTGGTCGGACAATAGGGAATGCAGTAGCCGCAATGGGTGCATTTTTCCTCGTCCCGTATGACGCCTTTACCGGTGAAGTTCACCTGCACGTTAAACGTTTTGACATAATCCATCGCTCGATCAATATCCGCTTCCGTGCCGGTGACGTCCAATACCAGATAGCCCTCTTCTTCCGGCGTGACTTTCGCCCGGAACACGTTGACCACCAGGTCATAATCCTTGACGAGGTGATAGATAATCGGCTTTTCGCATTCGCACTTGGGAAAATGCAGCATCAGTTTATGGGTGACGGGTTCGCTGGTCATGGTTTGGCCCTTTGGATCATGGATTTCATCGGCACATTTTTCGGCAGCGGCGCGATCGGGGCGGTCAGTTGAAAATCGCCCCGGCGAATTTCATCGGCCAGCAGATTGGCAATTTCCAATGCCTTGTAATAGGACGACAATGAGCCGACATTGACTTTTTTGCCATCAATCTCAATCTCGCCGCTTCGCAGTTGTTCATAGCTGACCTGCTTTAAGATTTTTCCTGTCTTTTGCGGATAGTCATGGCTGTAATCGGTTACCGGTGCCAGAATATCCCGGTCCCGCACACAGGTTCGCTTGAGAATATCGGCGTTTAATATCGGGATCGGTACGCCGACACCGACCGCCAGCGAGATGCCGTATCCGCGAAAACTGACGCCGCGGACGAATTCCGGCTGCATCTGCTTCATGTCGCCGGTCAGGGCCAGCGTCCCCGCGCCTCCGGTCGGTACGCCCCCCTCGGTTCGCTCGCATGCTCCGGCGTGTTGGGTGCCTTCGGCATAGACATGCCCCTGTGCACCGGCCAGCCATACCCGCGTCCCCACACCGATCGTATCATACAGCGGGTCGTTGAGCAGCGGTGACAACTGCCCCGCCGAACAGTAGTTGGCGTTCTTGCAGTTTGGCTCCAACTGACCCATGTAGGTATAGATGGTCTTGTCCGAGCAGTTAATCGCTACGTTGTAGTTCTGGTAGCAGTTTCGCGGATTGACCATGGTTGCCTGATTCAGGTCGTTAATGGTGAAATAGGTGCGAAGCTCGCGCAGCGGGTAACAATCCGTCCCGTAGGACAGAGCGAACAATTGCAGGGTCTTGCCCGCGATCAGATCCTCGATGACATGGCCGCCGCCATAGCGGAACTCGCCGGGCGGATACATATTGGCCGGGTCGCCGTGGCGAAGTTGGGTCGCTCCGAGATACACGTCCACCGCCGCGAGGCCGGTATAGACGAGCACATCCTCGATCCATGCCTCGGACATGCGGATTTTCGGCTTGGAATGGCCGAAATTCAGAAAACACCCGGACGAGCACATCGGCCCGAACGTAGCGGTCGTCACCACGTCCACTTCCTCAGCCGCGGCGTCGAGGCCCTTTTTGTCCACATAATCCATGATTTCGTCGGCAGTCAGCACCACGGCCTTGCCGGACTCGATGCGGTCATTGATCTGTTCGTAAGTCTTCATGCTGGTTCCATTTCCATGAAATACTGTGATTTAATCCAGATAAGATACCACTAACCGGCCCGTTTTCAAGAGAATTGAGTGAAAACTGTCAAAGCCGCCCAATGCTCTTTTATTTATGGGCAGTGGTTCTTTGCAGGAGACAAGATGGCAGCCAAACGGAAATAAACAGGACCGGTGCCAATCTCCAGCGGATACTCCGCTTAACGGTTTTGGAGGTGGAATATCGTACCGTCAACGACAGTATCGCGGAGGTCTGAATTAATATCACAATCGCCCTGATGTGAGCGGGACCGAACGGCAAAAACTCTGATTCTGTAAATGGTGAAGTCATCACGATATATCATAGCGATGAGAACAATGAGTCAATTAGATTTATAAAAGAACCATCAGATGGACAAAGAACTTGTTAAATAATTTGCATTAGACGCAATTAATCCTTATAATATCTCAAGGTTGAAAACCTGCTTTTCGGAAAAAGATAAGAAAAAGTAAAGGGCTAAGTAAGATGGTTGCATATATTAATGTTAGCGCCGGGTATTTTGATCCGAATACGTATGGGATTAAGGGGTATTCGATGATCGGACCACTGCTTTTGATTTATAACCGTCTAGTTATCTACGGTCCCGTTTTTTCCTTTATTCAACATTGTTATAACAGCGAGGAATACCACAACACAGCATTATCACCAAAGGAGTTTATTCAGGCGATTGAAGATAATCGGATTGTTCCTTTGGGCTTTGAAAGTTTTTTTGACGCTCATCAAAGACAGGATTTTGCTTCACCTGCCTTGAGAATAACATCAGATTTTGATGAGGATTTAACAAAATCTACAACCATCTTGGGAAAAAAAGTTTTTAAAATTCCCGATAGATTTAAGTTCGAAACATCATCTCCGTTTGCAATTCAATTGATAGAACAGGATCTTAAATTAAAGAACAGAATTCTTTCCACACTTTCAATGAATGCTCCGGATCGATACAAGGATTTTCTTGAAAACCAATCTCTATTGCCGGAGGCATTAAAACAAAAGCTATCACATATTTCTAACCAACAAGATCTTTTGCCGTATCTTGCAGTATATGATCTTTTGAGCAACCGATATGTTATGAAACGACACGGACTTACAAATTTACATGTTCAGTTTTTTGATTATAAAGACCTGTATAAAGAAATCCATGGTCTTTCCGATCCAGAAATTCAAGATGGAAATGATGCTAATGATATCGTACTTTCAAGCTCTGAGATTAGTAGTTTAATAAAATCGGCAATACAAACGTGTTGTCAAAAATCAGAGTATCATTCCCGGTTGACTTATGAAAAAATCGAACAATTTCGCTTACATTACCGAGATACGTTTATTGAATTCCTTAAGTCAATAATATTAAAAGTCCAGAGTATTTCAGATGCTTCCGGCAGACAGGAGGAATTTACAAGGCTTTTGGAAAAAAACTATTTACAATAAAATTACATGCAGATTTAAGTATTGCCACGCTTTTTGATTTTATACTGAAAAAACTCTCTTGTCCTCAATATTCTGAGTTCATAATTTCATGTTTGATGGGCGATTCAGATTCAAACCGGCAAAAAATCTATCATGCGATGCATCGTCCAATCGAATACACAGATCGGTGGGCGTATCAATTTGTTAAACGAGAGTTCGAATAATGAGTGATTCGGATATTCGCATTACAATTTTAGAAAATCATGGCGACCATCGTGGAAACAGCTTTAACATTCCAGAAGACAGTTTAATATATTTGCATAGAGCACAAAATGTCCACATTGCAAATGTTAAACCAGCTGCCGTCCGTGGAAATCATTACCATTTAAAGAGAAAAGAGCTTCTGCTGGTTTACCATGACGGGCCTTGGCTATTATGTTGGGATACAGGTGAACAAACCCCTATACAAAAGAAAATATTTGAAGGAGCAGGTTGTGCTCTGATAGAAATCGCCCCGGATGTTTCCCATGCAATCCAAAATACAGGCAATGGAGCTCTTGTGATAGTTGTTTTGTCTGATCATGTATACAGTCCTGAAGATTCAGACACTTACACAAGAACTCTGCTATGATATTGAGCTCTGATGGAACAGCACCTCTTTCTTTTAATGTGATATCTTTAATGTCGTCAACGCCAATTCATATCCTCCGCATCTTCCCTTTTTCCTAATACCTTGTATTTTTTGGGTAATTCAGTACAATAGGTCGTTCCTATACAGAAAAAAGCGATTTTAACTCCAGAAATGGTGTGGTTATGGCAAAATTGGCGAAACTTGACGATATCGTGTCACTGTGCAAGCGGCGGGGATTTATCTTTCAATCCAGCGAAATTTACGGCGGGCTGGCGTCCTGCTACGATTACGGCCCGCTGGGGGCGGAGCTGAAACGCAACGTCCGTCAGGCATGGTGGAAAGCCGTTGTGCAGATGCGCGATGACGTTGTCGGGCTGGATTGCTCGATTCTGATGCACCCGATGGTCTGGAAGTCCTCCGGCCATGCAGACAAATTCGCCGATCTGGTCACGGTATGCAAAAAGTGCAATACCCGAACCCGTGTGGATCACTTGCAGGATAAAACCGACGGCAAGGGCGCGGAAGAACACACCGAACATGTCAATATTGAAACTGAAGCCGCCAAAGAACATAACCTGTCCAACAAGGTCTGTCCGGCGTGTCAAACTGTCGGGCAGTTCGGGCCGCCGATGGCGTTTAAGCTGATGTTCGAGACCCAGATGGGCGCCAATGCCGACGACCAGATGACGCTGTACCTGCGGCCGGAAACGGCGCAGGGCATTTTTGCCAATTTCCGCAACGTGCTGGACTCGACGCGCGTCAAGGTGCCGTTCGGCATCGGGCAGATCGGAAAATCGTTCCGCAACGAGGTGACCACCAAGGCGTTCATCTTCCGCACGCGGGAGTTCGAGCAGGCGGAGCTGGAATTTTTCTGCAAGCCGGGGACGGACGAAGAATGGTACGAGCACTGGAAAGCGGCGCGGTTCAACTGGTACCTGAATCTGGGCATCAAGAAGGAAAACCTGCGGTTCCGTGACCATGACCCGGACGAATTGGCCCACTATGCCAAGGCGTGCGTGGATGTGGAATACAAATTCCCGTTCGGTCAGGGTGACTGGCAGGAACTGGAGGGCATCGCCAACCGGACCGACTACGACCTGCGGCAGCACCAGCGCGGGATGAAAACCATGAACGACTGGTACGAGACCAAGGGCGATCTGGTGAATATTAAGCTTAAAGATGAGGACCCCGAATACCACAAGGGGCCGCTGAGCTTTTTTGATGAGGAGGCAAAGGAGCGGTATATTCCGTATGTCATCGAGCCGTCGGCGGGGATTGACCGCGGTACGCTGGCGTTTCTGGTGGATGCGTATGACGAGGAAGAGGTGAAGGGCGAAACACGAAGTGTCCTGCGGTTCCATCCGCATCTGGCGCCGATCAAGGCGGCCATCTTCCCGCTGGTCAAAAAAGACGGGATGCCCGAGATCGCGACAAAGCTGTATAATGATCTCAAGGGTTGCTTTACGACGTTCTATGATGAAAAGGGCGCCGTGGGCCGCCGCTACCGCCGCCAGGATGAAGCGGGCACGCCCTACTGCCTGACCATCGACGGCCAGACGAAAGAGGACAACACCGTCACCGTCCGCGAACGCGACAGCATGGAACAAAGCCGCGTCAACATCGATCAGGTCAAGGCGTACCTGAGGGAAAAGTTGGACCTGTAATTTTTTTGCCACAGATTAACACAGATTTTCACAGAATAAAAAAGACCGCGAAGCGGTCAAATAATAGTAGCCCCGGGTGAAGCAAAGCGAAACCCGGGGTAATGTGGCCCATAAAATTAAACGACCCTGTAGGGGTCGAATTAAAACGCATATTATTACACTGCCCTTACAGGGCGAATATGGTTTTGGGGACTAAACACCCAGGGCGTTGCCCTGGGCTAAATTACACTGCACCTACGGTGCGGATTAGAAGAAGGATGTTCAATGAAAAAACATTATTTGTGGATTCTTTTTGCTGGAGCAATAAGCGCGGCGGTCTTTAAGGATCTTTGTTTTGGGCCAATATTAGGCGTTATGATTGGTGGTATTATTGGCATTCCTTTATATATCCTTGCAGATTTCGTCTTAAGGTTATTCATTAGAAAAAATAATAAGCGTACCGAAATTATTGCCAGATATCTTACCATTGGAATTATTGTTATATCTTTCTCGTTTTTATTTCAGCCTCCGGGATGGCTGGTTTTTATGGTAAAACTTGCATGTCCAATTCCCCCTTCAGTAAAACATATTGATGCAGCATGGAGAACTGGCTTATTCGATGTCCCTGTATTTATCAAATTCGAAATAAGCAGAGAAGATCTGGATAAAATAATCAGTAATAATAAGTATGAAAAAGATATACCTGATGAATATGAGATGGAGAAGATTCATCAAAACAAATTGTTTGACATTACAAATATTAATGATACTGAGGTGTATCAGATAGAATCAGGCGGCTACGTAGATGAAACTTTAGATTATTATATTTACGAGTACATAATCTACGATCCGAACACCAAGCAGGCTTTTTATTCTTATTGTTTATGGAGTTAAAGGAATTCGGACATGATACTCGATCATCTTGATAATGCGTTGATGTATGGGGGAGTGGGGCAGCGGATTGCGATTGGGTTGGCGCTGCTGAATGAAGAGAGTGTGCGAGACGCGATGCCGGGTAAGTATGAAGTGGACGGCGAGAATCTGTTCTATATCGTCGATGAATACGAGACCAAACCGGTTGAAGAAGGTCGACTGGAAATCCATCGCAAGTATCTGGACATTCAATATATTGTCTCGGGCGCCGAATGCATCGGCACCGCTCCGTTAGCCGGTTTAATCGAAGAAGCACCCTATGACGGCGAAAAGGATTTGGCGTTTTATCAATACACCCCTGACATGAGCCGCTTGCACCTGCATAAGGGCATGTTTGCGATCTTTTGGCCGAATGAACCGCACATGCCGGGGCGGAGTATAAATAATCCGGAGAAGGTTAAAAAGATCGTCGTGAAGGTGCGTATGGAGTAGGTTGAATCACTCTTGCATCTCCTGTTGAATTTCGGCGAGGAGGTTGATCGCTTCGATGGGGGTGAGCGTGTTGATGTCGAGGCCGTTGAGTTTGTCCAATACCGACTTGTGTTTTTGCACAAACAGTAGTTGCTGCTCGTCGGCGGTTTTGTTTTTGGACAGGTGTTCACCGGCAGCTTCTTTGGCGAAGGTATTTTCCAGGTCTTTCAATATTTCATTGCTGCGGGACAGAATCGACTTCGGAATGCCCGCTAACTTGGCAACGTGGATGCCGTAGCTTTTGTCCGTGCCGCCTGCGATGATTTTGTGCAGGAAGACCACATCACCCGCCCACTCGCGGACAGCGACGTTGAGATTTTTCACATTCACCAAAAGCTGTCCCAGTTCTGTCAGTTCGTGGTAGTGCGTCGCAAACAAGGTCCGGCAGCCGATGGTGTTAGCAAGATGCTCGGTAATCGCCCACGCCAGCGAAAGGCCGTCATAGGTGCTTGTGCCGCGGCCGACTTCATCGAGAATCACCAGTGAGCGGTCGGTGGCGTTGTTCAAAATATTCGCCGTTTCGGTCATCTCGACCATGAACGTACTTTGCCCGCGAATGAGTTCATCCGATGCACCCACACGCGTAAAGATGCGATCGACAATGCCGACCCGTGCCTTTTTGGCCGGAATGAACGAGCCGGTTTGCGCCAGCAGGACCAGCAGAGCCACCTGCCGGATGTAGGTGCTCTTGCCCGCCATGTTCGGGCCGGTGATGATCGCCAGATCCTTACCGTCATCGGACAGGTTGACATCGTTGGGCACAAACTCGGCGCCCAGCGTTTGTGCCAGCACGGGGTGTTTGCCTTCGACGATGACCAGTTCCTTGCTGTCGGTAATCTTCGGCCGGATGTAATGATTCTGCCGGGCCAGGTATGCCAGCGAAGCCAGGCAATCCAGTGTGGCCAGCACCTGCGCCAGTGCCTGCAGGCGGCGGATGTATTTTGTGGTTTCGTCACGAACCTGCTCGAACAGGGTCAGTTCCAGTTCCAGCGCCTTTTCGCGGGCGCCGAGGACTTCTTCTTCGTATTTTTTCAGCTCGTCGGTGATGTACCGCTCGGCGTTTTTAATCGTCTGCTTGCGAACATAGTCGGCGGGGATATTGGCCCTGTCCGCGGCGGCGTGCGTCAGTTCGATATAATAGCCAAACACCTTGTTAAAGCCGATCTTGAGTTTGTCGATGCCGGTACGCTCGATCTCGCGCTGCTGATATTCAGCCAGCCAGGTCTTGCCGTCTTTATTGATCGACCGCAGGTGGTCCAATTGTTCGTTGAAGCCGGCGCAAATTACGCCGCCGTCCCGCAGATGTGACGGCGGTTCCGGCACAATCGCCCGCTCCAGTAGATCCGCCAGTTCGTCCATGCTGTCGCAGCGGCCGTGCAGGTCCTTGAGTAATGCCGCACCGCATTTTTCCAGCGATCCGCGCACCTGCGGAATCGTTCGCAGAGACACCCCCAGCGCCACCAAGTCCTTCGGCGTGGTGCGATAGGTGCTGATGCGTGCAACAATGCGTTCCAGGTCGGAGATGTGCTTGAATTGGTTGCGGATGTCGGAACAGAGCGTATCATCGTTGACCAGTTCTTCAATCGCATCCTGCCGAGCTTCGATAGCTTTCA
The DNA here is from genome assembly GCA_029858345.1 of Phycisphaerae bacterium. Lineage (GTDB taxonomy): Bacteria > Planctomycetota > Phycisphaerae > Sedimentisphaerales > Anaerohalosphaeraceae > 4572-13. Next base: position 15,131 of record JAOUFG010000034.1, on the reverse strand, counting down.
CCTCGCGCAGCGGCATACACATCCACGCGCGCAGCAGCCGCGATCCCATGCCGGTGGCCGTCTGGTCCACCGACTCCAGCAGCGTGCCCTTGGCCGACTCGCCGCGAATGGTCCGCAGTACCTCAAGCGACCGCAGCGACGTTGGATCGACCTGCAAATACTGACTTGGTTTGCGGAGTCGAATCGAGGTGATATGATTCAGCGCCGTTTTCTGTGTTTCATCGAGATATTCGAGTATCGCTCCGGCGGCGCGAACGCCCTCAAAATCATCCGCGATACCGAAGCCCTCCAGTGTGGCGGTTTGAAAATGCTTTAAGAGTTTTTCCTTGGCCGTAAAGGGATCGAAAAACCACCCCGGCCGCTCCGTAATGACCGCGCCGGAAAGCTGTGAGATTTGCTTGGCCAGTTTTTTCTGCTCTGCCTCGAACAATTGCCCGCGGCATTCTGCCAAAAGTACCTCGCGGGGACTCAATCGCAGGACTTCATCAACAATTTTCGACTCGGCGATTTGCTGAACATAGAAATGCCCCGTGGAAATATCCACCCACGACAGGGCCGCATCTTTACGGCCCATGCTGATCGCGCACAGGTAGTTGTCCTCCTTGGCGTCCAGCAGCATGTCATCGGTCAGTGTGCCCGGCGTGACCACCCGCACCACATCCCGCTTGACGACACCCTTGGCCTTTTTCGGATCTTCCACCTGCTCGCAGACGGCGACCTTGTACCCGGCTTGGAGCATCTTTTTCAGATACCCGTCCACCGCATGATACGGCAGACCGGCTAAGGGGATCGGGTTGCCCGCGCTCTTGCCCCGGCTGGTCAGCACCAGCCCCAGCACACGCGAGACGATCTGCGCATCCTCGAAAAAGGTCTCGTAAAAATCGCCCATGCGAAAAAACAGCACCGAATCCGGGTACTTCTGCTTGAAATGGTGAAACTGCTTCATCGCCGGCGTCAGTTTTTCATTACTGTTTTTCATTGCTTTGGAAACAAATCAAGTTGTCCTTTTCTTTTTATTATTTCTTTTTGTTGGCGACGAATATATTGCCCCAACAATGGGACTGCGAAAGAATATCGACCGTGTCGATTTTTATATACCAGTCCTGCATTTGTTAATGTGGATAGCATTTGATTGACATGGCTTGAACTAAACGGCTTAGGCAAAGATTTTGCTGCCGCGACAACTTCTTGAACAGAAAACTCTTCGTCAGAGTTAGATAAGTTTGCAATGACTTGTAAAAGTTCTCGTTGCCGGTCTGTCACTTTAGCCCATCTTCCTGCGAAAAAGTCATTATCAAGTTTTCGAGTAATGTCTTCTATTGCTTTTCTGTAATCAATATGAGTTTCACCAGAAACCTTTATTTGTTGAAGATACATATCAAAGGATTCTTTACAAATAAACTGTATGAAATATGGATATCCACCAGAGCTTTTTATTATTTCACTAATTGCATTATCTGTAAATCTTACAGGACATTCTGCTTTTTGTATTGGGCATAAGATTGCCTCTTTGATATCACTTTCCTCCAAACGATCCAGAAACATTACCCTAAACATTCTTTCAGTAAATGTTCTTGCTTCGACAAGTTTTGGAAAGAGAGTTGGCAGCCCTGTGAGGACTAACATGAAAGGAATATCTTTTCTTTGTACCGACTGAAACACATCTAACAGTAAAGAGAGGGGATATTGTTCTTTCTCTGCATGATCAGACATTGTTTGCGCTTCATCGTAGGCAAATACGATTCCACTAAAACCTTCATCGCGAATACAATGCCAAACTAATTCAAGTAATGCCTTCAGCTTATCTGAAACCAGTCCGGGAATAGACTCATAAAGATGCGTTAATGTATCGTAATCGAGATAGTGGTTTATAATGTGACTTGATGTATTAAAACCAAAAGGTATTTGCTCTTTGCTACTAATCACAAAAGAAGAAGTCAATGCAGACAAATCGGTTAAAAGCCGTATTACAACCTTTTCTTCACTAATGCTTACTGATTCAGATAAATCTGTACCAGCCCACAGCCACTTAGAATCAATGGCTAAAGGTCTAAATGTATCCAAAAGAACCGTTTTTCCAACTCCACGCAAACCGGTCAAAATAAGATTGTTTACAATGACTTCCTGCACTAAAAGATCTTCAAAGTCTTGTATTTCTTTGTCTCTGCCAGCTAAATACGGAGGCATATGTCCAGCACCAGGCCGGAATGGATTTGGGAATATGTTTGTAACCATCTTAAAAACCCTTAATAGAAGTAGCTGAATTTAGCTTTAAGTATAAATTTAGCTCGCTGGTTTGTCAAGACTAATTTATAGAAATATATTGATTTTGATTGAAAATTCGGCATTTGTCTCCGAAATTTCAACCATAATTTCATAATCCGAAGAAATCTTCGCTGGTTTTTGTGATTTTTTGGGCGAATTGGTCCAGCGGCATACTGTGGACGTCGGCCAGGCACCGGGCCGTGTGGACCATCAGGGCCGGTTTGTTGGGGCGGATGCTGCGGACCGGGTGCGGCGAGATATACGGGCAGTCCGTCTCGATCATAAGCCGCTCGGGCGGGATCATCCTAGCGACCTCGCGCAGAGCGTCGCTTTTCTTGAAGGTCACCGTTCCGGTGAAAGAAATGTAATAGCCGCGGTCGAGAACAAGCTTCGTCTGTTCGGCATCGCCGCCGTAACAGTGAAAGACGACCTTGTCCAGTTTGCCTGTGTATTCATCCAGAACAACCATTGTGTCATCCCAGGCCTCGCGCGTGTGAATAATCACCGGCATGTTCAAGTCGACAGCGATGTCCAGGTGCTGACGAAATACACGCTGCTGCGTTTCGGCAGGCGAATACATGTAGTGATAATCCAGCCCGCACTCCCCTACCGCGACCGCCCGCGCGTGAGTAAGCTGTTTTTTCAGCAGTTCCATATCCGCATCGGTCACGTTCTTGGCATCGTGCGGATGATAACCCAGTGCCCCCCACAGATTCTCATGGCGGCTGATGAGCGTCAGGACTTTTTCATTGTCGCCTTTATCCGTGCCAACCGTGATCCAGCGTGTCACGCCCGCATCGATGCTGCGGGCCAGAACATCATCGACCTGGTTTTCCAGTTCATCAAATGTCAAATGTGCATGTGTATCAATTAAATTCATGCCGATACTATAGAATATTTTGACAGGATCAACAAGACATCATAATGAAACTATGCTTGAGGTCTCTGAATAACCCGGTTTATTATGGAAACACCAATCTTTATGGCGTCATAAAGCCCGTTTTTCTCTGAGGTCCGGCAGTTATTCAGAGATTCCGCTTGAAAATAATATCATCAAAGCTACAATAAAAAAAGTAATTAACCTCTTTAAAGGAATGATAACCATGAACCGACCAAAGGCGATGCTTTGCATCTTGTTTGTTCTGGGCATGTGCGCCCCTTCGACCTTTTCAGCAACCATCCAAAAGCCAAATATCCTCTTTATTATCGTTGATGATCAGTCCCCGTTTGATTTGAAGATCTACGATCCAAAGTCGGAACTGGACACTCCGAATATTGACCGGCTTGCAGCCGAAGGAATCGTACTGGATGGCGCCTATCACATGGGCTCCTGGAGCGGGGCGGTCTGCACACCGTCACGGCACATGGTCATGTCGGGGCGAACAGTTTGGCACCTGCCAAAGCAAAAACAACATTGTACGCCGGACCTGCCGGAGTATACGATGGCGGCTGTATTTAACAGGGCCGGCTATGACACCATGCGTACCTGTAAAAAAGGCAACAGCTATGGAGCCGCAAATGAGAAGTTTACCGTTCGTCACGATGCAACCAAACGCGGCGGAACGGATGAAAGCGGAAGCGCCTGGCACGCAGAACAGGTTTTGAACTATCTCAATGACCGTCAGGCCACCAATGACAAGGATCCGTTTTTGATTTACTTTGGTTTTTCCCATCCGCACGATACTCGCGACGGCAAACCTGAATTACTGAAACATTACGGCGCTGTTAACCATAAGGATATAAATACACTGCCGGCCCTGCATCCGGACCAGCCGGTGCTGCCTGCCAATTATTTGCCGGAGCATCCCTTCTTTCACGGGCATCCAAAGTTACGCGATGAAGAACGGGTCTCGGGCGTCTGGAAGAATCGCGACCAGGCAACAATTCGTAATGAGCTGGGACGGGAATTCGCCTGCAGTGAAAATATTGATATCCAAATTGGAAGGGTTCTGAAAAAGCTTGAAGAGATGGGCGAACTCGATCACACCATTATCTTTTACACATCCGATCACGGTATCGCCATCGGCCGACACGGACTCCAGGGCAAACAGAATCTCTACGAACACACCTGGCGGGTTCCGTATATCGTCAAAGGCCCGGGCATCAAAGCCGCAAGCCGGGCACCCGGTAATATCTATCTGCTGGATACGCTGGCCACGTTGTGTGACCTGGCGGGGATCGAACCGCCCAAAACCAACGAAGGCATCAGCTTTAAGCCCGTGCTTGAAGGAAAAAAACAAACTGTTCGAGATGTGCTGTTTGGCGTCTACTGCGGCGGCACCAAACCCGGCATCCGCTCGGTGCGCAAGGGCGACTGGAAGCTGATTAAGTATGATGTGATGGACGGCACCGTCCGCGAAACGCAGTTGTTTAACCTTTCCGAAAACCCGGACGAATTCCTCGCTGAGCACCATGAAAAGACAGTTGTCGATCTGACCAAAAACCAACCTAAAAAGAATCAGGTAAATCTGGCAGATAATCCAAAGTATGCGGATAAGCTGGCTGAAATGGAAGCGCTGCTGCTGTCTGAAATGAAACGGCATGATGATCCCTACCGGTTGTGGAATCAGGGTGAGCAGCCACAACAAACGTCAAAAATAAAAGAAAAGCTAAACAGACCTAATATCATTCTTTGTATGTGCGATGATCTGGGATGGGGCAATGTCGGCTACCACGGTATCGATTCGGAAATTAAGACGCCCCACTTGGACAAAATGTCTCAAAGCGGTCTCCAATTCAGACGGTTTTATGCCGCAGCCCCCGTGTGCTCCCCCACGCGCGGCAGTGTGATCACCGCCAGACACCCCTATCGCTACGGCATCTTTTTTACCAATAAGGGGCACATGAAAAAGGAAGAATTCACAATCGCCGAAGCCCTGAAACCATTGGGCTACCGCACGGGGCATTTCGGCAAGTGGCATCTTGGCTCGCTCACGACAGAGATCAAAGATTCCAACCGAGGCGGCAATCCAAAATTAGTAAAGGATTTTTCACCACCATGGGAGAATGGCTTTGATGTGTGCTACTCAACTGATGCTAAGGTTCCCACGTGGAATCCGATGTACAAGCCCGGCACCAAGGAATTTTACGGCACCCGCTACTGGAAACAAGACGCCACCTTCGTCGATCCCGACAGCCCCGAATTGCAGGGAGACGACTCCCGAGTCATCATGGACCAGGCGATTCCATTCATCCGCGAATCAGCGGAACAGGATAAACCATTTCTCGCGGTCATCTGGTTCCATACACCGCACAAACCTATAGTGGCCGGCCCGGAATATAAAGCGATGTATTCACATTTAGATGAAGATAAACAGGAGTATTACGGCTGTATTACGGCGATGGATGAGCAGATGGGCCGCCTGCGTACAGAACTTCGCAAGCTCGGTATCGCCGACAATACGATGCTGTGGTTCACCAGCGACAACGGACCCGAATTCCAAACGCCCGGAATCACCGGCGGCTTCAAAGACCGCAAACGCAGTTTATATGAAGGCGGCGTGCGTGTGCCGGGTCTGTTGGAATGGCCCACTCGCATCAGGACCGCCCGCGTGACCGATTTCCCCTCCTGCACCAGTGACTACCTTCCAACCATCATAGAAGTGCTGGGATATACGCCGAAGGAACTCGAGGGTTCGGTCAAGCCGATCGACGGTATCAGTCTGGTTCCTTTGATAGACGGCACAATGGATCATCGCCCGGAGCCGATTGGCTTTCAATCAAAAAATCAACGAGCCCTGTCAGACAATCGCTATAAGATATACAGCTCAGATGAGGGTAATACATATGAGCTGTATGATCTGATCGAAGACCCCTATGAGAAAAAAGATATCGCCGCATCCAAACCCGATGTTGTTGAATCCATGAAAAAAATACTCGAAGAGTGGATAGAGTCTTGTGCCAAAAGTAATGATCGGGCTGATTATAACTGACCATAAGTTAGCTTTCGCACTTTTGAAAAGTACAAAATCGGCCTTTACGGCACCAAAAAGGGGGGTTTTGAATTAATGCCACTTTCGGAAAAAGCCCCGAAAGTGCTAAAAAATCATAAAAGTAACCTATAGGCCAGTTTGCCTATCTTTACATTTTAAAAAAGTGCGAAACTTAACCATAACAATGTATGAAAAAAAAGGGACGACTGTCGGAGTCGTCCCTTTTGTATTGACGGGGGCATAGACAACAGCGCGGCGGCGCGAGCCGCCCGATTCCGTTGCCTCTAACGCCTGTGTTATATCGGAGGGCTTGCGCCCTCGCGCTTTTGTTTACATATCCAGCGGGCTGACGTAGTCGCCTTTATCCGTGCCAACCGTGATCCAGCGTGTCACGCCCGCATCGATGCTGCGGGCAAGAACATCATCAATCCGTTCAGCCAATCCCTCATACGTCAAATGTGCGTGAGTATCAATCAATGTCATATATTTTCTATTATTGGAAAGATATCTGTATCTGTTACCCCGGACTCGATCCGGGGTCCAGACGTTTCATTCCAGAATTACCGTTACGTTTCCTATTCCCCTTTCGTCACTTGCTTATACCGCACTGCTACAAATATCCCAGCACAGAGGAGAAAAAGAAATCCAAGAGGTAAAACCAAAATCACCATGGAGATTACATCCGGCGGGGTGATAATCGCAGCGATTATAGCACATACGCCGAATCCGTAGGCCAGTAGTCCGCCGAACATGGCCTTTTTCATCGGCGGCGGGGCTAGATAGGCCGTTAATAAATGCACAGCGGTTGAACACATAACTGCCAATATCACCAGAACCACTTCAATGCTACCAATCGCCATAATTACGCCCTTTCTTAAAATCCTTCAGCACGTTCATTTTTATAACACAATATCCTGTTTAGGTCATGTTCGATGCCTTCTCGTTCTGGATGCCGGATCAATTCCGACATGATATATTCCGTAAGCCGTAAGCATACCGTTTCTAACATTTTATGTGTCATTTTGCCATTTTATTTTTGATTTTTAATATTACAGAATGAAGTCCTGTGCAACCGTGTCGGCATACGACAGGCCCTTTTCGGTCAGGCGGCAGTGGTCATCCACGGTGCATTCGAGCAGGCCGTGGAAAGAGTGTTTTTTGATGGCGTCCCCAAACAAACGAACCAGGTTAAAGCCGGTTTGCTTTTGGTATTCAGGCATATCAATGCCCTGCGTCATACGCAGTCCCAATACGGCGGATTCACTGGCGATCTGCTCGGGGCTTGGGATGTACGCTTCGCTTTGAGCGGACCGGCCCGCTTCAATTCGTTTGATATACTTGGCGACATCGGCGACATTGGTGGTGCGTTTGCCTTGGTACCAACTTGCCGCGGCTGGGCCGATGCCGACCACAGGCAGATTCTTCCAATACCGGATATTATGCTGACATTCAAAGCCCGGTACGGCGAAATTGGAAATCTCGTATTGTGCAAATCCCGCGTTTCTAAGAAGTGAGCGTGCCGCTTTGCACATTCCCCGCTCAACCGCTTCGTCGACCACAGCCAGTTTGCCTTCCCGGACGGCGCGGGCAAACGGCGTTAACTTTTCAATCGTCAAGCTGTAAACGGAAAGATGCTGCACCTTTAGGGCCGCCGCGGACTTTAATGAATGCCGCCATGTTTTCGCAGACGACCCCGGAATGCCGAACATCAGATCCAAACCGATGTTTTCAAAGCCGCCCTTTTTGGCGATACGAACCGCCTCGACGATCTGCCGCGGCGAATGGATCCGGCCGAGCGTTTTGAGCTCCCTGGCATTGAACGACTGCGCCCCAATCGATAACCGGTTCACCCCGAATGCACGCAATTGCCTCAGTGTTGCTTCATCCGCCTGGGCCGGATTGCACTCCATGGTGAACTCTGAAACATTCCTGTATCGGCTCATCAGTGAATCCGCCATTTCGATAAGCGGGTCTCCCGGCAGACATGACGGCGACCCGCCGCCGATGTAGATCGTCCCGACCGGTTCGGTGATGTCATACGAATCCAGTTCAGCAAAAATCGCGTCAATCAATCGGTTCGGATCGGCGGTATCAATCGGCACCGAGTAAAACGCGCAATAGGGACACTTCTTCCGGCAGTAAGGAATGTGAATGTACAGCCCGACCGTGGAGTGTGCGGATTTCATAAGGAATTATCTAACGGGGCGGGGGAGTTCAGTGTTGCGTCTTCATGGGAACGGATGGGGACAGTTTTAACGTGCCGCACCTTTCGCCAGGCCCAGCGAATCGGCCCGCTGTAAGCAAATATACCAAAGCTCAGCACCAGCGCAAACGGCAGACCGCACACAGCAATCATTCCTACCACGAACAGCGTAAAAAATAAATAATTCATCGGCTTGCTGCCGCGGAAGATGCGATTGAACAGGTGCAGGTACCGAATCCGGCTAACCATCAGCAAGCCGCTGCTCAGCGTTGCTAACGGAAGCACGTACATCAGGGCCGTGTAAACACCTTCGAAAAAGGGGGTTTGAAATGCTTCATCGGTGGCTACGTGCCGACTGAGCATAATGATTGCCGCAACCAGTCCCGCCGCTGCCGGGCTGGGCAGGCCTGTAAATGCCATGTGCGCGGACTCGGCCTCTTCGTTTTCGACGTTAAACCGCGCCAAACGAATGATCGCGCAGCACAGATACACCAGTGCCGTCACCCAAATAAAACGGGCGAAGAAATCCCCCAGCAACACTTCCGCCGGCCCGATCAACTCCTGTCGATGCGACTGCAGTACTTTGAGCATCATAAACGCCGGTGCCGCGCCGAAACTAATCACATCGCACATGGAATCAAGCTGACCGCCAAAGCTGGAGGTGGTATTGCTGATGCGGGCCACGCGGCCGTCGAGTGCATCGGCGATCATCGCGTAAAAAACCAGATATGCCGCCAGACCAAAATAATCCGGTCCCTTAGCGACAAAACCAATCGCCATAAATCCGCAAATTCCGTTGATCAGCGTAATCATCGACGGCAGCATCGCCACCGTTTTGAGCCGATGTTTGTGGGTTCCCCGCAAGAAACGCATTCGTCGAGTTTTTGATTTTTCAGGATTGATCATTGTTGGTACTTTGCCAAAATCGTTAGACCCGCCTTGACTTTATCGCCGATGGTAACCTTGCATTTTAAGTTGTCCCGGGCCGGCACATATAACTCCGTACAGGAGCCAAATTTGATCATACCAAATTGCTGCCCGGCGGACAACGTCTGATCGGTCCTGGCCTCGCATACGATCCGGCGGGCCACCGCCCCGGAAATCTGCCGTACCAACATCCGGTCGGCCGGCTCATCAGTACGAAACATCTCAACTTCGTTGGCTTCGTTGATCTTACTGCAATCGCCCCGCCGGGCATCCACAAACTTGCCGGGTTTATAGGTGACTGTCCCTATTTTACAGGCACACGGTACACGGTTGATATGGACATTAAAAATGTTCAGGAATATCTCGATCCGCAGGACGGGCCCGTCAAAGCCGGGGCAGTTGTCCAGTGTTTCGACGGCGGCGATGGTACCGTCAGCCGGTGACAGCAGCAGCGCCGGATCCTGCACAATCGTCCGGGCCGGATCGCGAAAGAACGAAAAGACCCAAATCAGAACGACGAAAAGGACCACTTCCGGCAGCCACACCATCAGCGTGCTCGTCGGGCAAGCACACGCCGGCTGCAAAAATCGCCGTGCCAGCCAGAAATAAAGCACCATCAAGGCGATTATTGTTATCGGAAAGACCGCCACCTGCGGCAAACCATATCGTGTAAGTGGTATTCTCATAGCCCATCAGTATACGCCGGAATCCCTCTAAAGTCAAGCACAATAACAAGATAGCATTTCCCTTGAAACCCCCCTCGTTAACTGGTTATAATTCCATTACTACGAACCACGAACTAACGCAAGAAAGGAGCCGCCATGGGCTGGGGACGTACATTTTTATTGGGGGACGTTGGCAATCGGCTGGATATTTCCGATTGCGAGGCCGATATTCGCGTATTGAAAGAGTCGCTGATGGACTTACGCGCCGAAGAGCAGAGTATCGATTCTGAGCTGTTCCATCTCCATCGCGAAAACGACCACCTCAAGTTGTACCTGGCGGCGCTGACCCGCCTGCTGGTCAGCAAGGGGATCCTCGGTGCCGACGAGATCGAAACAATGGTCGACATCATCGACGCCGAAGACGGCGCCCTCGACGGCAAAGTCCGCGACGACGTGCTATAACCCATTTTCTTAAAAGCAGTTATGCGGCATCTAGCGAATTTTTTGCTAAACCAAGGTTTGAGAAAGTAAAAAGGGTTGACTTTTCTTGAAGACCCGTTATACTATTGGGCTTTCCTTTTTGGACAAGATAAGTGGAGATAGCAGTATGAAAAAAGACATACATCCAAATTATGACGTCGTCAAGGTTCGCTGCGGTTGCGGCAACACCTTTGAGACCCGCAGTACGGTCAAAGAGATCCATGCGGAAATCTGTTCGATGTGCCACCCGTTCTTTACGGGCAAGCAGAAGTTTGTCGACACCGCCGGCCGCATCGACCGCTTCAACAAGAAGTTCGGTGAAGGGTACTCGTTCCAGAAAAAAGACAAGAAGTAGCTACCTGTTTCGTTACACCATTACGCTGTTGAGCTTGATCTATACCGGTTAAGCGTTGGCAGCGTAATTTTTTTGCCCTTATCGAGCTGGAGAATTTGCAATGTCGGATACAAATACAGCCGTACTGAACAAACTTGCTGAACTGGACGCCCGCTGTCTTGAGATTGACCGGCAGATCAGCGACCCCGAAATCGCCAAGGATGTCAATAAACTCATCCCCCTGTCCAAAGAACAGGGCAAGCTCAAACCGCTGGTCAGCCGCTATCGCCAATACCGTGATATTACCTCCCAGCTCGACGACGCCAAAACGATGCTCGACGACCCGGAGATGAAGGAAATGGCCGCCGCGGAGATCGAAACACTCACTGGCCAGCAGGAAACCCTCCTCGAAGAGATCAAAAACACCCTCGTCATGGCAGACGATGCGGCCATCGATTCGGTGATCATGGAAATCCGCCCCGGCACCGGCGGCGACGAGGCCTCACTCTTTGCCGGTGATCTGTACGAGATGTACAAACGCTACGCCGACAAGCAGGGCTGGAAAGTCGAAACGATGGACTTCGCCGGAACGGAAATGGGCGGCATCCGTGAAGTGACGCTGAACATCAAAGGCCCCGGCGTCTGGGCGCAACTGGGTTATGAAGGCGGCGGCCACCGCGTCCAGCGCGTGCCGGAAACGGAATCGCAGGGGCGCGTGCATACCTCCGCTGCGACCGTGGCGGTGTTGCCGGAACCGGAAGAGGTGGATATCGAGATCAATCCGGATGACATGATCGAAAATGTCAGTTGTGCCGGCGGCCCCGGCGGACAGAACGTCAACAAGGTCGCCAGTGCCATCCGGCTCGAGCATGTGCCGACCGGCATTGTTGTCAGTATGCGCGATGAACGCAGCCAGCACAAAAACCGCGCCAAGGCCTACCGGATTCTGAAAAGCCGCCTTTATGAGTATTACCAAAACAAAGCCAACGCCGAAAGGTCCAGCGCTCGCAAGTCCATGATCGGCTCCGGCGACCGCTCCCAGCGTATTCGCACCTACAACTTCCCGCAGAACCGGCTGACCGATCACCGTATCAATCTGTCCTTATACTCGCTGGAAAAGATCATGATGGGCGAACTCGACGAACTGATCGCCGCCCTACAGGACCACGACAAACAGCAGCGTCTGCAGAATCTGTAAGACGAAACCTATGAAAACAAAACCACGAAGATCACGAAGGTCATGAAGATTTATAATTATTATTTCTTCGTGCTCTTTGTGCCCTTCGTGGTTAATATAACCGGTAAGGGGTCATAAATGATTATCGTTGTCACCGGCATGGTGGGAATTGACAAGAAGCAGTACCTTGCTGAGGTGTGTGACTATGCCGCCAAACGCGGCAAGGATATCCTGCTGTGCAATGTGGGGGATATGATGTATGCCGAGGCGCCGGATATTGGCGCCGGGCGGATTTTGGATATTTCACTGCAGCGGCTGCATTCCCTTCGCCGCAGCGTGGTCAAGGACATCATCGCCAAAAGCAAAGAACACAAACACGTTATCGTCAATACCCATGCGACCTTCCGTTGGCGGCACGGCCTGTTTCCGGCGTTCGATTTTTACCAGATGCGGCAGCTCAATCCCGATCTGTTTATCTGCATGATCGACGGAGTTGAGCCGTTGCACGTGCGACTGAATCGTGAACATCACATCCGCCACACGCTCAAGGACCTGATCGTCTGGCGTGAGGAGGAAGTCCTCGCTACCCAGATGGCCCAGCAGGGAACCAATGAGAACGCCGACTTCTATATCCTGGCCCGCGGGTTTGAAAAAAGCACCATCGAGACGTTTTACCAGCTGGCGTTTGAGCCGCAGCGTAAGAAGGCCTACCTGAGCTTTCCGATGACGCATGTGGCCGGGATGCCGGAGATGCTGGCTGAGATCAAAGAGTTTCGCGATACCATGAAAACCTTGCTGATCTGCTTCGATCCGGCGGACCTGGAAGAAGCGTATCTGCCCTATTATGCGCAGCAGGCACAGAAAGCCGGCAACGATACGATTGATGTCGAAGTGCTGGGCGAAAAGGTCAAACTCGATGCTTCAGAAGTTCAACAAATCGAACGCGATATTAACAGCCAGATCTACGCCCGCGATTTTGCCCTGATCGATCAGTCGGACATGATCGTCAGCTATATCCCCGAACTGGAAGACGGCATGCCCGCCCTGTCCAGCGGCGTCGAACGGGAACTCCAGCACGCTCACGAAGCCGCCAAGCAGGTCTACGTGATCTGGATGCCGAAAAAAGAACCATCCGTCTTCATCACCCAGACCGCCAACAAAATCTTCCGCACCCCCAAAGAAGCCCTGAAATACTTCCAAAAAGAGTACGAATACAAAAGCCCCATGCTGTTTGATTGACAATAGCCCGAATTATCTTAATTCTGTGAACTTCCGTGATTTCCGTGGTTAAGATTTTTGTGCTATCAAAATCGCACGTACCGGAGCGGGGTGTCCTTCGATGGTTTTGCTGTCGTCGTTCGGATCGAGGAAATCGTGGAGCGACTCAAACGTCATCCACTCGGTTTGGCGCTGTTCGTCGAGAGTCGTTTTGGTGACATCGAGTATTTTAACGTTGCCAAAGCCGCATTCGGTGAGCCACTTTGTCAGCAGTGCCGGCGACGCAATCGCCCAGACATTGCGCATCTTCCCGTAGCGACCCTCGGGAACAAGCAACTCTTCTTTTTCGGTGTCCAATACAATCGTTTCCAGCACAACCTGCCCGCCGGGCTTGAGAAATCCATGCAATTGCCGCAAATGCTCTTTCGGCTCGCGGCGGTGATACAAAATCCCCATCGAAAAGACCGTGTCGAAACACCCACAACCATCCGGAACATCGTCTACACCCAGCGGCAGGACCGCAGCTTTATTTGTGTGCACGTATTTATTGATCGCGTGAAACTGCATCACATACAGTAAAAATGGATCGACGCCGATGGCGGCTTTTGCTCCCGCCCCCAGCATCCGAAACAGGTAATACCCGTTGCCGCAGCCGACATCGAGGACTAGTTTATCTTTCAGATCAAGATGGTCCTTGAGCCGTGCCCACTTCAAGTCCGACCGCCATTCGGTATCGATATGAATGCCGAACAAATCAAACGGTCCTTTACGCCATGGATGAAGCTGCATTAGGTTTTCTTTAAGCGATGTTAATTTTGCATCTTTCAATTCCCCCGCTATTGTTACTGCATCCGCATTCAGATCAATATGCGACTGCTCAACTTCCGGCATCGACTTAATCGCCGCGCACCACTTCTCAAAATCGCCATGCGACAGCGCTTGCATTGCAGCATTTGTCCTTGCGGAAAAATCGTCTGCAATCTCCGCCAAGGGTGTCGTCTTTAAATAGGCAAAAAATTCTGAATAGTCGATCATTCGTTATATCGCTAACTTTCGCCCCTTCGGGGCTTTTATTTTCCTAACCTGCTTACCGGTGGCTCACGCCACCGGCTAACTAACTTCCGGGCCGTTGGCCCTGACTATTTCAAATCAACAAGTTCAATTATGGGCTCAGATAACATTTCTCATGCTTCTACATGCACTGATATTTTCAGCACAATTGTCCCGAAGGGACAAAAAGTCAATTAGCCGGAGGTGTAAACCTCCGGTATTGGATTCACAAAACATAAAGCCCCAAAGGGGCGAAAGAAACATCACAAATATTTCTCATTATACTCAATATTATGCTTTTAAAGAAAAAATTTCAACTCTTCCTTGAAAGTTAACTTTTTGTGATGCTCTTTTTGCCCACGGATATATTCGACAACTTTTCCGATAATGGATTGCGATACAGAAAATGCTGAATAGCCCTCCTGCCATGCAAACCCTCCCGAAAACGTGTCGTGAACCCACTTCGAGGAATTCGATTTTATCGTGCGAACAAATTCGGTAATTGACAGTTCCGGGTGAAGACGCACCGCAATATGGACATGATTAGTCGTGCCGCCTGCTAACAGTAATGTTGCTTTCAGATTCTTTGTGATACCGCCGATATATTCAAACAACCTTGCCATCTCAGAGTCGTCTAAATACGGTCTATGATTCTTCGTTGAGAAGACAATGTGATAATTCAGGTTGGTGTATGACATTAGTGATACTCCTTTACTTTCGCCCCTCCGGGGCTTTTGTTTGTTCTCCATCTCTTACCGGGGGCTCACGCCCCCGGCTGATATGGAACGACCTTTGTCAAGTTATCATTTTGTTATTTTTACATTTTCTTGAAAACACTTCCAGGTGCAGGCGGCTTCGACGATGAATCAGTCTGATATTC
>JAOUFG010000135.1 GCA_029858345.1 Phycisphaerae bacterium | reverse complement strand
TTAATAGCGAATACGGGGCAGTTTACAAAGAAGATGAAGCTGTCCGAAAAGACCTTGCAGAGGTTTGAGTCTGCCGTTGGTAATGTGGCGAAGATGGCGGCCAGATTCGGTGTTGTGGCCGCAACCGCAGCCGCAGGCGGGCTTACGCTATTGACAAAGAATGCGATGGCGAACATTGACGCTACGGCCAAGCTATCTGACCGGCTCGGAGTCTCTACTGAGTTTCTTGCCGCACTTGGACACGAAGCCAAAATAGCAGGGACAAACCAAGAGACGCTCGCTAAAGGCATACAGTATATGCTTAAGAATATCGGGGAGGCCAACATGGGCTTAAAGTCCTACCAAGATGCTTTTACAATGCTTGGGATGGACTATAAGCGGTTAAAGGCCGCGTCTCCCGAAGATGCTTTTTTGCAGATTGCGAAACGGATAAGAGACGCCGAAGATGCATCGGTGCGGATGTCGGCCACAATGCGTATCTTCGGGCGGTCCGGGTCTCAGTTATTGAATCTAATGCAGGGCGATCTTGACGGCGTTGTCGATAGGGCGAAAGACCTTGGTATTACATTCAGCCGGGCACAGGGCCGGATGGTCGAATCCGCTAATGATGCCGTCGCGAATATGAAGGCCGCGTTTTCCGGGTTGGGGCAGTCTATCGCGGTCAGCATCAGCGGCTCTGTTGAATACGCAGCGGGTGCAATTACAAGGATGCTGAGGGGAAAGAGTTATGAGCTTGCCGCCTTTCAGTCCGAACTCTTGAAAACACAGGCGGCGTTTATTGGCAAACTCCAAAGCGTAGTCCATGTTTTTCGAGGGCGCTCCCTTGGTATTGGAAACCTCGTTGAGCCGTTTTACCAAACGCTTGAATCTGTAAAGGATGATTTATTGCTTACAGCAAACAAGAAGGTCTCTCTTATGGACCGGCTCGCTCAAGAGGCAGTTGATAAATATACGGCGGCTGCGCGATATATACCGGCGGGGATTGGACAACCTGAGACACAGGACGCATCGTCAGCCGCGTCTAAAACATTCTCTTTCGCTCCTTCGGCCCGCGAAATTGATTCGTCTATGGTCTCTGTATCCGGTCTCTCCATGCAGGGGAAAGAATACACTTACGAGAGACGGCAAGTTTCCTTGCTTGAAAGTTGTGATAGAACACTGAAAAAAATAGCGAATCAGGAGGCATTAAACTAATAGAAAGGCAAGCAAAAATGAATGAACGGATTCAAAAGCGAATAGACGATATGCCTGAATCTTGCCGGGGCATATACCAAAAAGCGATGAAGGGCAAGAGTAAGGCGGCAGGGGTTAAGGCCTTTTGCCTGGAATGTATGGGCTGGAATCGGGCAGAGGTCAAGCGATGCGATACCGTAACCTGTCCCTTGTTTCCATATCGGCCCTTTAGAAGCCCTGAAAACATCAATGGTGGGGCATTTTGAAAGATTTAAGGCGATAAAAGGGAAAAAGGGTACTCTGGGTAGGGTCCGGGGCGATCTCGTCTTAAAACGGCTCTCAGGGCGTATTTTGGGGTATCTGAAAAAAATGCTGAAAAGTGCAAAAAAACTGTTGACTCATCCAGCAAATAGACGAAAATAGGGGCATGAATGCTTATCAATACATTTCGTTAAAAAATTATGCCGGGTCCGGCCACTCCGCAAGGACGGCCAACATTTCTATCTTGATAGGTGTTCACAGGTCCCGGCACTCTTTTTATCGAAAGGATGGTTACCATGTCACAAACGCAAGTAAAAATCTCGAAGCACTACCAGCATTGTTTAGACAAAATCCATGAAGGAAACCCGAAGTATCTTTTTATCTTCAATGCAACGGGGCGCAAAGAAATGTCTGAAATCCTCATTCAGGAAACAGAGGGCAAGACGGACACCAAGAGCCGGGCGATACGTACACTGGCAATGAAAACCCTGGACGACGCCGAACAATCGTTAAGCAAAGCGGACAGATTGAACGGCATGCGCGAAAGACTTACTGAGATTGTCGGTGGGCTGGACGACCGAACAAAATGTATTATCGAGACATTGACAGCACTGATTCTGGCCGACAACTGTTTACCGGGCTTTCGGTGGACACAGGACTTACTTTACAGCTCAAGCACAAAAGAGGAAACAATGGAGCGTTTCCAGAAACTGCCGGATGATGATATGCAGTATCTGTTCGATGCCTACAAACTGGCTCTGGAGATAAACTAAAACATAACCGGGGGCCGATTCACAGATGGGTCGGCCCCCGGTTGCAAAAGGACAAACCAGAGGACAAACCGGCTTTTGACGTTTTACTAAGTCTTTGAAAATTAAAGAGTTAAGGGTAATAGCTAACGGATTTCTAATCCGTAGGTCCCAGGTTCGAATCCTGGCGGGCGCGATACTCTTTTTTGCCAAAAAACAAGGGTTTTCACTTCAAAAACAACGATTTTTGGCTTTTTCCACTGTCTTAATAGATTGCGTCTTATTACTCTGAATTACCCTAAATTACCTTCAAAAGGGACAAACTAAGGGACAAACTTTTTATTTTGCCATTGACAAGGGCAACGGATTTAGTATCATTGCGGGTGTATGGTACAGGCAAAATTTTGAAAGGGCAGTGAATTATGAGAGTTTACCGACAAACCGTAAAGAAAGACGGCCAAACCGTCACGGCTAAGAAGTGGTATGCTGATGTCCGGCTGCCCGGCGGCAAGCGGCACCGGCTCCCACTCTTTGAAAGTAAATCCCTAAGTGAAAAATTTGCCGCCATGCTGGAGGCCATGATCGGCCAGTTTGAATCCGGCGGCAGTTATGACAAGAATATACAAAACTGGCTCAGTCAGGTATCGCCGGTATTTATAAACAGGTTCATATCTTGGGGCCTTGTCGATGCCGCCAGAGCTGAGGGAGCAAGGCCCATAAAAGACCATATTGAGGATTATATCGACCACTTGCGCCACAAAGGGAACACGGAGCCATATTGTAAGCTATGCAATACGCGGATTCAGAACGTCATTGACGGCTGCAAAACGAGAAAGCTGGCCGACTTATCCGCGGTCAAAATCCAGCGGCATATCGGCAAACAACTATCGGCGGGGCGGTTGTCTCAGGGGTCCTTTAATCACTATATCCGGCAGATGAAGGGCTTTTTGCGATGGCTCTATCGAGAGGACCGTATTCAATCCGACATTGATAAACATTTGCACTTGCGAACGGTCACGGAGATAGTCAAAGATCGCCGGGCATTGTCGATTGAGGAAATATCCTATCTATTGGACTGGCTCCAGACCAAGGCGGGGACGCGACGGAGATTGACCGGCTGGGAGAGGGCGGTATTGTATAAGCTGGCATTGACGACAGGGCTTCGGGCAGACGAAATCAGGCACCTCACAGCCGCGTCAGTGGACGTTAAGGCCAAGACCGTCACCGTACAGGGGGCGTACACAAAGAACCGCAGAGAGGCCGTACGGCCGCTGAGGGATGATGTTCTGGCAGACCTTCAAACTCTGATTAAAACAAAAACCCCGGATGCTCCATTGTTCAAATACATCACCGACAAAACAGCCGAACTACTCAGGGCAGATATGGATGATGCCCGGGCGCAATGGATTCAGGACGGCGGCAGCAAAAAAGACGATTTTCTAAAAGCTGATACCATCGACGGAGAGATTGATTTTCATGCACTGAGGCATTCATTCGCGACACTGCTTATCAATGGCGGGGCAGACGTTAAGACGGCCCAAACACTGCTGAGGCATTCGACGCCTATGTTGACGCTGGGGGTATATGCCCGGCGGATGAGCGGGGCGGGTGCAGCGGCGGTCGATGCGTTACCGTCATTCAGGCAGAAACCTAAGAAAAAGAAAAAAGCATAATTTTTTTAAGGGCCGACACTTAAAAAAGACTTAAAAATCTCAGCATATACATAAGGGGAGTGCATTTTGGCGATAAATAAAGTAAAAAAAAGAGACTTAGACACTTAAAAAACACTTAAAACTTTTGGCTATTATGACGGCATACATTAAACAATGATATTTTTTTTGATTTTTTGCTTGCAATTGCCTTGCGAATAGCGTATAATACGCAAATGAATGATATTAGCGGATCAGTAATAAGCGATAGTTTTAATAAAAAAACTCAGTATGAAAGAAAAACAAAAAAAACAACAATATGTAGTATTTCCTCTTGACATCACCCACAAGATATAGTATAATACGCAAATGAATGAAATCAGCTACGGACAAGGATAGTCCAGTATGAAAGAAAAACAAAAAAATTTAGATTTTTATCTTGCAGCCGCCTTGCATTTATGGTACCCTAAAGGTATAGGGACATGGAAATTAATAGTAAAACCAGACAAAGAAAGGCACACAAATGAAACATAAATTGAACGTTGAACAGGTTGCTAAAGAGTTTGGGGTAAATCCGGCGACACTCTGGCGCTGGAGAAAAGCGGGTAAATTTCCAGAGCCAACACGGTCCGAAAATGACGAGCGTGAGTTGCTTTGGGACTGGGACCAAATAGAGCCACTACTGGCCCGGAAAAGCCGGACCCGATACAAAATGCGGGCCGATCAAGCGGCTATGTCGTTCGCGGTCAAAGCCGACAGCAAACTGTTTGATTATGAGGATAAAAAGGCATACACGACAGGCGACATCGCGTCGATGATTCTGTCAGATTTTCACTACTTACGGCAAGAGTTAGCGAGACGGGCGGGGCTGCCGAAAGCCGCCACTTTCGAGGATATAGCGTCTGAGATTGACTCCCTGAAAAGCCAGATAGACGCAATCAAGGGAACTCTTTCCAAAAATGGCTAAACCCAAAAACGATTCTGATGTTATGCTGATCGACTATCAGGCCGTCTGCAGGATGCTGTCTATCGGCAGCAACCACTTTTTCGGATTGAGACAAACCGGCCGATTCCCTATTAAACCTATCCGGTTAGGGCGTTCGGTCCGATACAACCGAAAATCCGTCGAGCGGTGGATAGACCTGGGATGCCCGGCTAATTTCAGGGAGGTGCAAAGATGATGAAAACAAAAGCAGACTTTACAAAAATCCCCTATGTTGTAATTGCTCCGATGCTGACTTACACCGGCATATCTTCGGCGGTCAAGCTGCTTATTCTGGCCCTATGCATATCGTTTCGCGAGGATGGTTTGATTATGACTAATCAGACTATTTCAGAAATTTTGAATACAACTCCGCGCAATATACAGCTTTCAATCGAGGGGCTATTGAAGTCCGGGCTGGTCGAGAATGTCGGCACAAAACAGAAACGAATCCTTAGAGCAAGGTACGAAGAAATCTGCGCACTCATAGCGCAGAATCTTGCGCATAGGTACGAAGATTTCTGCGCATCAGGTACGAAGAAACCTGCGCTTACAAACGAAGAAATCTGCGCATCCCTATATAAGGAAGATAATAATACTGATAATAACAATGATAGTAAGAAAGATAATAAGCGTTCTTTTTATCCTCCGTCTCTCGATGATGTTCAAAAATACATTTCTGAAAAGGGTCTCAGTGTTGAAGCCATGAGTTTCATTGAACACTACAGCAAGCTGGGGTGGAAGGATGTTAACGGCAGGCCAGTCAGGGACTGGAAGAAAAAACTTTTAACCGTATGGAGCAAAAGCAATGGTTACAGAAAGACAATTCCAAACCGTCAACAGCCAGTTGAGGACTTCGCAAGCCAAGAATCAAAACAGGGAATTACCATTCGTGTCTGAGGTGTACGAAACACAGGAACACAAGCCCTGCAAGCGATGCGGTGTGGAGATCGAGATTTTATATAGCCGCAAGTACTGCCCTGAATGCAGCGACGTGCTTGTCGCCGAGTACAAACTACAGGAGGTGGAGAAACTCCAAGCCGAAAAAGAGATGCGTTTCCGAGATCGAATCCCCCCGCACTTTCACAATGCACGAATGACCGACTTCAACAAAAGTCTATGCGATGCGATAGAAACAAAACCTTTTGAACAGGGCCTTTTGCTCTGGGGCGGCGTCGGCGTTGGCAAGACACACTTATCGGCGGCGATTGCTTACGATCTGATTATGAGGGATATATCGGTACACCGTAAGACATTCAAGGAATTGCTACTATCTATCCGGGCAACGTTTGATAACGGGAAGTCTGAGCAATCAGTTTACCGGCCGTTATTGGCGTCAAAGGTTCTAATTTTGGAAGACGTCGCGACGACCGGCAAGCAATCAGAGTTTGCAGCCGATACACTGCTGCACGTTATCGACAAGCGGATTGAGAGTTGTAAACCTACCATCATAACAAGCAATCTAAGCCCGGAGAATCTTTCAAAGGCGTTCGGCCAGCGTATCGGCAGCAGATTAAACACCTTCTGTGTCGTTAAACTTGGCGGCATTGATAAGCGGAGGATGATATGAGAATCTATTCCAACCGTGACGAGCTTGCAAATGTGACATGCATGTCTCATTTACCTATGAATCAAGCCATCCAGATGCTTGCAAATGTTCAACACGGCGAATGGATACCGTGGGTTGAGGAGAATCTGCCGTTTGGGATTGACCAAGCAGGGAACTATATGCGTGTTTATAGGAACCAAGACAAGCTAAATTCCGAGCCGGTTCGGAATTTGAAAGAAGCAGTCCAGATGCTTGC
>JAOUFG010000033.1 GCA_029858345.1 Phycisphaerae bacterium | reverse complement strand
GACCGGGGCCAAGCGGCAAGCCGTCAGGTACAAATTGTGCCGTGTTTCGTTTCATACCACGAAACAATACACAAAATACCCGATGGCGCAAGTCTAAAACATGGATTTTTCAAAGAATCTTAAAAAATTTGCTTCACACCGCTAAAATCTTACAAAAACCCGAATAAAACCCCGTAATGTCTTTAGAGCTTAAATGGACCGGATGGCACCCTTTTTCCTTTAGCCCCATTTGGATATGGTACTTATTATCCGGTGTCAAATAATCATCGGCTAAACCGGGCCAGCCGAACCACAAACGGTCTTTCGTATCGGCCAGCGATGCGATGCCGGTCGCAACACCGCCAACGCTTTGATGATAGTTAATCTCATCATTGTTTCCCCGGCTGACACTAACCGGCAAACGATTTGAGACGATAATTAAACGGGACATGAAAACCTCGTGATAACATTGGAGTTTATTTTAACAAGTTGTAAACACAGATGGCACCGCATAATCACACCTTACCCCATCGGCGTAAAAAATTCAACCCCCAATTGAGATCGACCCCAAAAGCTCAATAAAGGAGCACTGCAGGGGTTCTCCGGAGCCGACGGTCTTATTAAAGACGAGATGACGCGGGGTGTTTTTGACACGATTAACGCCCCTTATCGCACATTCGTTATTCTTCAAAATAGGTATAGCCCCGCAGGCCTTCCTGGTAGGCGCTGATGACTTCCCGGCGGTCCCCGGCGGTCAGGTTGCCGTTTCGGATCGCGGTTTCGGCCTTTTGCTTCATCCGGGCCATGAGTGCCTTGGTATCATACTCGACATATTGTAAGACATCTTCAACGGCGTCGCCCTCGATCTCCTGGTTGATCGTATATTCACCGTCATCGCAAATCTCCACCGATACCACATTCGTATCGCCGAACAGGTTATGCAGATCGCCCAGCGTTTCCTGGTAAGCACCGATCAAAAACACCCCCAGGTAATACTCGTCGCCGTTGTTGAGCCGGTGCAGCAGCAGAGATTGCTTGACATCCCGCAGGTCGATAAACTTGTCGATCTTGCCGTCACAGTCGCAGGTGATGTCCGAAATAATCGCGTTTTCCGTAGGTTCTTCGGCCAGCCGGTGCAGCGGCATAATCGGGAACAACTGGTCAATCGCCCACGAATCCGGCAGCGATTGGAACAGACTGAAGTTGCCGTAATAGACGCTGGCCATCGCGGATTTCAAATCGACAAAGTCGTCCGGCACATACTTCAAACTGTCCAGCTTGTCGCAAATCTGCTGCATGGTTCCCCAGAAAATCGCCTCGGCGTATGCCCGCTCGCGTAATGAAATATTGCCATGCTTGAAAAGCTGACGCAACTCATCCCGGTAATACATCGCATCGTGATAGCTTTCCTGAATTTTTTTCTGGCTCAGGTTATTCGCTACCTCAGCCATGGATTTGGTATAATCGTGAAAATCCTCTTGCATCGCCGGCTTGATTGCCGGATCCAGCTGACTGACTTCCAGAATGTTAAACAGCAGCACTGACGAATACGCCACCGTCGCACGGCCGCACTCGGTAATCAGCGTTGGGTGGGCCACCGACTGCTCATCCAGTGTATTCATCAAGATTTCAATCACGTCGGCACAGTATTCATCCAGCGAGTAATTTCGGCTGGATGCAAAGTTTGTCGAGGATCCGTCATAATCAACCGCCATGCCACCACCGACATCCAGGTATCCCATCGCCGCACCTTCCTCGACCAGACCCGCGTAAATCCGCGACGCCTCGGTCACCGCATCGCGAATGTCCCGGATGTTCGGAATCTGCGAACCGAGGTGGTAATGCAGCAGTTTCAAACAGTGCAGTTTATCAACCGCTTTAAGCTGATCGACCATCTCCAGTACCTGCACCGAGTTTAGACCGAACACGCTGCGGTCCCCGCCGGACTCGGACCAGCGTCCGCCCGCCTGCGAGGCCAGCTTCAAACGCACCCCCAACCGCGGCTCAATCCCCAGCTTTTCGGCCCGCTCCAAAATCATCGACAGTTCCCCGGCCATCTCAACCACAAAAAAACAATTCATACCCATCTTGATCGCGTACAACCCCAGGTCAATAAACTCCTTGTCCTTGTAACCGTTACAGATCAGGCACGCTTCGGGGTCGTCGAGCATCGCAATGGCCGCCATCAGTTCCGGCTTGCTGCCCGCTTCCAGCCCGTAATGAAACGGCTCGCCGAAACGGATAACATCTTCCAGCACCTGCTGCTGCTGGTTGACCTTGATGGGATAGACCCCGCGATAGTCGCCTTTATAGCCCGCATCGTCAATCGCCTTGTGAAATGAGTTGTTGATCCGGGTGATCTGATCGCGCAGGATATTCGAAAACCGCAGCAGGACCGGCACCTCCAACCCGCGGTTTTTGAGCTCTGAGACAATCTTCATCAAGCTCACACTGCCGGAGTCTTTACCGGGACGGCTCTTGACCAGAACCTCACCATCGTCGGAAATGCCGAAAAATCCGCTTCCCCAATTGCGGATGCCGTACAATTCCCGCGATTTATCAATCGTCCAACGCTCTAATGACTTTTTTGCCATATTTCACATCCTACTCTATCGGGTATTCTTCCCGCGGCATCCGGCTTTTCCCCAAGCACTCAAAGGAATCCGCACCCTGACTCTAAGCAGGGCTTCAAGTTATGTATTATAGAGGAATTTGCACAAAATCAAATCCAAAAAACAAAAAGCAAGACAACCGGATGGGGGCAGACGGTACCATTTTCATCCCTGCGCCGCCCCCCGGTTCAAGTTCGTTGGATTTACTGTTTTTTTTGGATCTTGGCCCAGGTATCTTTGAGGCCAACGGTTTTGTTGAAGACCAGTTTTCCGGGCGTTGAATCTTTGTCGGTGCAGAAGTAGCCCAGCCGTTCGAACTGGCAGCGGTCCAGCGGTTTGGTGTTGGCTACTGATGGTTCGATTTTGCAGCCGGAAAGGACTTTCAGCGAGTCCGGATTCAGGTTGGCGGTAAAGTCCTGGCCGTCTTCTGTCTCTTCGGGGTTTTCCTTGGTGAACAGGTGGTCGTACAACCGGACCTCGGCATCGAGGGCATGTTCGGCACTGACCCAGTGCAGTGTGGCCTTGACCTTGCGGCCGTCGGGTGCATCGCCGCCGCGGGTGGCGGGGTCGTAGGTGCAGTGCAGCTCGGTGATATTGCCGTCGGCGTCTTTAATGACTTCGTTACACGTGATAAAGTACGCATACCGCAGCCGCACTTCGCGACCGGGTGCCAACCGGAAGAACTTTCGCGGCGGCTCTTCCATGAAGTCGTCACGTTCGACGTAGAGTTCCTTGCCGAACGGCACTTTGCGCGTGCCGGCGGAGACGTCTTCCGGATTGTTCACCGCATCCAGTTCGTCCACCTCGCCCTCGGGGTAGTTGGTAATGACGACCTTCAATGGATTCAGTACAGCCATGACGCGCGGGCTGGTGGCATTCAGGTGCTGACGCAGGCAATGTTCCAGCAGGGCATAATCGACCGTGCTGTTGAACTTGTTGACGCCGATGGTCTTGCAGAAGCTTCGGATCGCTTCCGGCGAGAAACCGCGCCGCCGCATCCCGCTGAGTGTCGGCATCCGCGAATCGTCCCAGCCGCTGACATGTTTGTCTTTCACAAGCTGCAACAGTTTGCGCTTGCTCATCATCGTATAAGTCAGGTTCAGCCGGGCAAATTCAATCTGCCGCGGGTGATAGATCTCCAGTGCATCAATAAACCAATCATAGAGCGGGCGGTGATTCTCAAATTCCAGCGTACAGATCGAATGCGTAATGCCCTCGATAGAATCCTCGAGCCCATGCGCCCAGTCATACATCGGATAGATATTCCACGCATCGCCGGTACGGTGGTGACTGGCATGCAGGATGCGGTACATGACCGGGTCGCGCAAGTTCACGTTCGGGCTGGCCATGTCGATCTTGGCCTTAAGCGTTTTTGAACCATCGGGGAACTCACCGTTTTTCATCCGCTCAAACAGGTCAAGATTCTCCTCAACACTGCGGTCGCGATAGGGGCTGTTCTTGCCCGGTTCGGTCAGCGTCCCGCGATGGGCACGCGTTTCTTCCGCCGTCAAATCACAGACGTAGGCCTTGCCTTTTTTGATCAGGTCCACGGCCCAGTCGTACATCTGCTGGAAGTAATCCGAGCCAAACAGCAAACGCCCCTGCCAGTCGGCCCCCAGCCACCGGACGTCCTCGATAATCGAATCGACATATTCCTGCTCTTCCTTGCAGGGATTGGTGTCGTCAAAACGCAGGTTGAACTTGCCGCCGAACTCGGCGGCGATGCCGTAGTTCAGACAGATGCTCTTGGCGTGGCCGATATGCAGATACCCATTCGGTTCCGGCGGAAAACGCGTATGCACGCGGGAGTCGTTGACGCCGTTTTCGATGTCATCTGCCACAATCTGCCGAATAAAATCCAGCCGCTCGTTGTTTGGTTCGTTATTGTTGTTTTCCATAATTTCTACAATCTCAATTAGAGTCTTAAGCGTTCACACGATGATGGCCTGAAGGGCCAATATATTTTAGCCCAGGGCAACGCCCTGGGTTTGAAAATCACACCAACAAATTTCGCCCTGAAAGGGCAACGTAAACAAACCCGCTTTTTATCCTGCCCTTTCAGGGCATTGATGGGTTGTCTTTGTTCCCAAGGCGTTGCCCTGGGCTAAGTTACGCCGGCCTTTCAGGCCGTAGCAATCGTTGCATCATATCTTAAAATAATAGACGATAAACCTTAACGTAAATGAAAAAAGTCTCGACATTTACTCAGGGGTATTCTAACATATTGGACGGCAACCGGACAGAACTTTTATCCAGAATAAGGACCATAAATGATGTTTAGCAATCATGGCGATACAATCTTGTCGGCAATCGGGAATACCCCGCTGGTGGAACTGAAACGGGTCAACCCCAATCCGAAGGTGTGGTAGGTTTTACTGCGAAAAAAACTGAACAGGAGGTAAAAACGTGGCTGATACGATTTTGGGTTATATTTTGCTCCTCATTGGGACACTCTTCCTTGTTTATTCTGTTTTTGGACGTTTTCTTAAATTCCACCGTCCAATAGGATGGGTGCATGGTGGGCATATGAATTTATGTGCTGAGTTAGCGGTAAGTATTTTTGTACTTTGTATTGGGTTGTGTGTTTTGCATTCTCCTGTTTGGATAATTTTCGTATTGCCGGCATGGGTCGTCGGCTTCTTTTCGCAAATTCGTACGAATCGACAATATCATCTTGCAGAGGACAAATTACGCACAAAGAATGCACAGAAGTATCCGGGTGTTTTTGATACAGAACCACCTTACGATGTTAATTCTTTTCCTGACAAGGAATTTGATTTATATGATGCAGACACTTGTACTTATCTTGGAAAAATTTTACGACAAGACGTTAAGGTGCTGATTGATCGATTTACCGAAATACCCGAACAAACTCCAAATGATATTTATATGTTAGTTGAATCTATGGAAATATTGCCAAAAGAATCAATGAGTCAGGATCTTATCAAACTTTTAGAAAATGCGTTTGAAAAGCGAGACTGCCTTGTATTAAGATGGCTACCAGCGTCTTTAAGTAAAATGAAATCAGAAAATACTATTAGTTAAGAAAATTGGGCGATAGTCGATGGCATATAGCAACTGCGATACAATTTTGTCGGCGATCGGGCATACCCCGCTGGTGGAACTAAAACGGGTCAATCCGAATCCCAAAGTGCGGATCATGGCCAAGCTGGAGGGCAATAACCCCGGCGGCTCGATCAAGGACCGCCCGGCCCTGTATATGATCAATGCCGCCGAACAGGACGGCTCACTGACGAAGGACAAGACGATCCTGGAGCCGACCAGCGGCAATACCGGCATCGCGCTGGCGATGATCGGGGCGGCCAAGGGCTATCATGTCACGCTGACCCTGCCCGGCTGCGTCAGCAGCGAGCGCCAGCACATTCTGGAAGCGTTCGGTGCCGAAGTGGTCATTACCTGCCCCAAGCAAAGCACCGACGGCGCCATCCGCAAGGCCCACCAGATGCTCGAGGCCTGCCCGGACAAATACTTCATGCCCAACCAGTTTGCCAACCCCGCCAACCCGCAGGCCCATTACGAGACGACCGGCCCGGAGATCTGGGAGCAGACCGGCGGCGAGATCGATATTTTTGTCACCGGGCTGGGCACAACCGGCACGCTGATGGGGATGTCGCGGTACATGAAAGAGCGGCCCAAGCCGGTTAAGGTCATCGGTGTCGAGCCGGTACAGGGCCATACGATTCAGGGGCTGAAGAATATGACCGAATCCATCGTGCCGGAAATCTACCAGCAGCCGCAACTGGATGACGTCCTGCCCATGGGCGACGAAGAGGCCTTCGACATGACCCGCCGGCTGGCGACCGAAGAGGGCCTGTTCGCCGGGATCAGCAGCGGCGCCAACGTCGCCGGAGCGGTCCGACTGGCCAAAGACATGGACAGCGGCACCATCGTCACCATCATCTGCGACCGCGGCGACCGCTACCTCAGCACCATGCTCTTTCGCAGCGTCTGCGCCAAATGCCCACCCTAACCAAAAAACAGAGCCGCGACAGTAATGGAGCGGGCAGAACGCACAGGACTTGACATCTTTACAAGACTATGTTTTTCTGATATAATAAGCGTATGATTCAGAAAGTCGTTACGAAAAAAAGTTTGGAGTCTCACGACGAGATTCAGCAGAACCGGGCGTACTGGCTGAGCCGCCCGCCAGAAGAGCGCATCGCCGCCGTGGAATTTTATCGGAGACAGGTCTATGGAGATAACTATCCCCAACGACTTCAAAGAGTTGCTCGAGTTATTAAACTCTCATAAGGTTGATTATATCTGCGTTCTCCATTTTACTTAAAAAGCTCTAAGAATTTAATCAACTCATCCAGAACGGGAGACTCAAAATCCCAATAATCTTTTTCTGCGGCTAAACTAATTGTGTTAACTATTTCTGGTTGGGCAGCAAGGAAAGAAAGCGTTTTGGTTTTTGATAAATTTTTTGGGGGTGATTTAAGTCGTGAAATACATTGAGCAAAATCGCTAACACATTTCATAGCAGGATGTCCTTTTGCTATTGCTAAACACAAATCTTCGAGGCACGTGCCATCAATTGATTCGCCCGGACTAATAAAGATTCCAATGTTTGGATTCCCATGAGACACCTCTCCGTTCTTCGCGGGAAGACTTGTGAACCTCATTTTTCCACGTAAGATATTAACAACGCTTTCAAAAGCATCGTCGTTATCCTTATCCCGAATAATACATAGGTGCGTCAAGTTATCAAACCCGGGTAATTTTGCAATGACAGGCAAATCTGAATTAAAATTACCTTTGCCCTCAACGCCCCAAACGAAAAAGTCGGTTATTCCAATCTTGTTGAGAAGTTTAATAAAAAAACCAACATCGTCTTTTCCTTCTACAAGAAAAAACTTTCGATTTCTAATTTCCTTCAAGCCCTCTTCTGAACTCAATTATCGTATCTCCCATTTATTATTGATTGAGGTATCAAGTTCTTGTTGAGTGAATTTAACACATTTGCATTTGCCGTTTTCTCTTTCGATTCTGAAAAGCCTTGAGTTGTCGGTAAATAAATTTTCTTGTGAAGCAGCATGAAATGCCTGAATTGCTTCCCAAGAATGTGTTGTTGCAAAGACTTGAACATCTACTTTCTGAGCCCAGCTAAAAACTGCGTTCCATATTTTTCGCTGTGAAGAATGGTGCAAGCCATTCTCTATTTCATCAATTAAAACCACCCTGAAATTCAACATCGCAAGTGCAATCGAGAGAAACCTAGAAATGCCTCCGCCCAAGAGATTGGCTGGAATGAAATTAGGTAATCCTAGATCAACTTCCAAAAGTCCTATTTCGTTTAAAGCGATATCTTCAATTCGCTGGTCGATTTCCTTTAACAGATTTACCACTTCTTGAACCTGTTTTTTTCTCTGAACAGGTCCGAATTGTTGTTTCCAGTCCATTTCTGCAGAAGAACCAATAAATATAGCATTTATCACAGGTTCTTTTTTTTCATCCGGCGTTTTAAGTTTTTCACCTTCTCTATATATTTTTGATGAATGAAGCGCATCGGGATTATCAGAGCATGCATAGAGAAACTCCAAGCCATTTACATTTTGCGAGAATGGGAAACTGCTATGTAACACGGAGTGTCCACTTGTTGATACAATTTTGTCTATTTCAGATTGTCGATTGGATTGTCCTGCTTGAAAATAAGGAAGTATGTTTAGCCGGTGGTTTACATCGTCAGTCGTAGACACCTTAATTTCTATTTTGTTCGAGAAATCCATGTTTCGAAAAAAAGTAGGCCAAGACTCATCAGAGAAATACTTGAGCCCCCTCATTGCATTTGTATTGACAGTCAGGCTGGGATTTTGGGCCCCACAAGCATATAATAGGGCTTCTAAAAATGTAGTTTTTGCACTTCCATTCTTTCCAACGATTAAATTGACTTGACCGAAATCTTCTATGTCTAGTTCTTTTATTGCCCGCAAATTTCTAATTTTCGCATTTTTTAACATTTGACTTTTCCAAATAATCAATTAACAAAATAGCCCACGCAATATAATTTATCGTAATTGGGCTAAACTAACAACCTATTTTCAGTGATAAAAATTATAGGGCATTTCAAGGTCCATATACACAAGAATTCTTTGTTTATCTTTTCATTTAACTTAATAAATCATTCGGCACCGTTACTTATTTCTATAAATATGTTGATATGCTTTAGGGGATCTAACTGAAATCTGGAGGTTGTTGTCATTCGAACTGGATGTCGCTGAGGACGAATTGTAGGTTGGTTTGGCCGTTGTAGGTGTTGTATTGGGGTTCGAAAGCGACGCTGAAGGTGTCCGCTTCGAGGAGTTTCTTTTCCAGCTTGCCCATGCCGAAGCCGATGCAGCGGACGGCCCCGCTGGTGTCGGAGATCGAGATTTGCAGATGGTCGTTTCGCGCCCCTACGGTTCGCGGCGGGGCGATCAGTTTCACGCCGCGGGTCGCAAAGAGCGGCTTGGGGTTGCCCTCGCCGAACGGCTCCAGGAAATTCAACTCTTTCATCACGCGCTCGCTGAAGTCGGCAATGCGCGTTTCCGCGTCAATATCCAGCGTGGATTCCAGAATGCCGTGGTCCATGTTCTCATGTGCGTATGCTTCGAACGCCTCGGCAAACGCGGCGATGCGGCCGGGTTCGATCTTCAGCCCCGCGGCCATTTCGTGCCCGCCGAAACTGAGCAGATGTTCCGAACAGGCGGTCAGCGCCTTGTGCAGGTTAAAACCGGCAACCGAACGCCCCGAACCCTGCCCGATGCCGCTTGCGGTGTTGATCATAAGGGTCGGGCGGTAGAAGGTGTCGATGACTTTGGACGCGACGATGCCGATGACACCGGTGTGCCAGCCGTCATCGCTCAGGACGATGGTCTTGCGGTCGGGGTGATTTAGCCCTGCCTGCAGGATGCGCTGCTTGGCCTGCTTGAAGATGTCGCGCTGGCATTGCTGGCGGAGCTTGTTTTGGTCCTTGAGGTACTGCGAGATCTGCATGGCGCGAACTTCGCTGTCGGTGGTGAGCAGTTCCACGGCCAGCCGCGCGTGGCCCATGCGTCCGGCGGCGTTGAGCATCGGGGCCAGCCGGAACGCGACGGCGTAGCTGTCCACGTCGGAGGCCTCTATCTCGGCGACATGCACCAGTGCACGGATGCCGACGAGGTTGGAGTTTTCCAGTGCCTTCAGTCCGTATCCGGCGAGCACCCGGTTTTCGCCGCGAAGGTCCACAACGTCGGCAATGGTGCCGATGCCGGCCAGTGTGGTTACATTGAGCAGATATTGCTTGAGTTCGGGCGGCAGTTGATCGCCCTTTTTGCAGCGATTGGCGATGGCCCACGCCAGCTTGAACGCCACCATCGCGCCGGCCGAGTGCGGGTTGCCGTAGTCGGCATCCAGCCGGGGATGGGCGACGGCTTCGGCCTGGGGCAGTGTGTCGCCCGGCTCGTGATGGTCGGTGACAACGACTTCCATGCCCAGTTCGTAGGCCAGCTTGATCTCGTTGAGGCCCGTGATGCCGCAATCGACGGTGATCATCAGTTCGGTACCGTTTTCGGCGATTTGCCGGACGGCGTCAGCGTTCAGGCCGTAGCCCTCATCGACGCGGTGCGGGATGTAATAATCGACATTGGCGCCGAGGATCTGCAGCAGGTGCCACAGGATCGCGGTGCTGGTGATGCCGTCCACATCGTAATCGCCATAGATGGAGATTTTTTTCCCGTTTTGGATGGCACGCTGGATATGTTCGGCCGCCTGCGGGATGCCGTACATCGCTTCCGGCTCGATCAGGTCGGTCAGCTTGGGCGATAAAAAGGAACGTGCATTGTCGGGTTTGTGGAGCTGGCGGTTGATGAGGACCTGTGCGATCAGGGGCGACACTTTCAGCGACGCCGCAAGCGTTGCCGCCTCGCCGTTTGTCGGCTGAACCTGCCAGACCTTCTTTTGCATCCCTGCCGCTATGTTTCGCATGTCTTTTCAGACCCTCTTTAATGACAATTATTGACCCACCTACTATATCGACATGCACCCCCAAAGTCAATGAATCTTCAAAAACGACACGCTCTGGCAGCGATAGAATTGCCAGAAATTGTGGACAAAATGAGAAAATTATGTAACAATTTTCTGATAGAGGCGTCTTAATGAATAGACACAACTATAATTTGGAGACATTTAATGATCCATGTTAAGCGAATTAATGCGGTAAGCTTAGTAGTACGGGACATTGAAAAAAGCATGGATTGGTACCGCGAGAAACTGGGCTTTGAAAAGAAATTTGACGACGCCCCGAACTCGCCGTCTGTGGTCATCGGCCGTGGGGATGTAGAACTGGTCCTGCGTCCGGCGGAGAATCCCAATGCGACACCGGTCAACACCGCCGAGCAGATTTGTATCCCGATGCTTTGCTTTGAGGTGGACGCAGCTGAATTGGATCGCGTGGAAACGGAGTTTGCCGAAGATGCCGACATCGTCAAACTGGACGACCACCCCCAATACCGAAGCCGGATTACCGAAGACCCCGATGGCCACGCCATCGAGTTTTACGCTAACAAATAAACCTCATCCAAGTTTTTCTGCAATCAGGGCTTTGGCCTTGGCAAGAGCGTCGCTGAGTTTGGAGGCGTCTTTGCCGCCGGCCTGGGCCATGTTGGGCCGTCCGCCGCCACCACCACCGACGATGGGGGCGATTGCTTTGACGATGTCGCCGGCCTTAACGCCTTGTTTGATGAGGTCGTCTGTAACGCCGGCCAGCAGCATGACTTTGCCGTCGTCGGCCGGCACGCCCAGCACGATGGCCGCGGATTTGGCCTTCTTTTTCAGGCTGTCGATCGCCGTCCGCGCCTGGTCGACCTCGACCGGAGGCAGTTGGCCGACAATAACGGCTGCATCGCCGATTTTTTCCGCTGCGGCCAGCAGTTTGTTCGCTTCGGCGAGTGCATCGCCCGATGACTTGCCGCCGCCTGATTTAAGCTCTTTCTTGAGTTTCTTGTTATCATCCAGCAGTTTTGTAACGCGCACCGTGAGTTGGTCCGCGGGGGCTTTTAGCGTTTCGATCAGGTCGTCCACGACGCGGTTGCGGCCCATGAGATGCTGTATCAGCCCCGGGCCGGTCAGCGCGGTAATGCGTCGAACGCCGGCCGAAACGCTTTCTTCTTTGAGTATGGCAAAGCCGCCGATCTCATTCGTGTTGGCGACATGCGTGCCGCCGCAGAATTCTTTGCTGAAGGCGCTTGCAATGTCGCCTTTGTCCCTGGCTCCAATCGCCAGCACGCGAACCACATTGCCGTACTTTTCACCAAACAACGCCATCGCACCAAGTTGTTGAGCTTGGTCGATGTTCATTTCGGCAGTTGTCACCGGTAAGCTTTCCGCAATCTTCTGCTGGATCGCTTCTTCGATGTTGCGGAGTTGGTCTTTGGTCAGCGCCTTGGGCCATGTAAAGTCAAACCGCAGGTAATCCGGACACACCAGCGACCCCTGCTGCTTGACGGAATCGCCCAGCGTGGTTTGCAACGCCCATTGTAAAATGTGCGTGGCGGTATGGTTTTTCTTCGTGGCCTGGCGGTTTTTGTCAACGGTCGCCGTAACCGCATCGCCGACATTTAATGTTCCCGAAAGCAGCTTGCCCCGGTGCAGAACACAATCGGCAATCTTCTCGGTTGATTCTACGGAAAATTCCGCACCCTCTGTTTTGATCATGCCGCAATCACCGACCTGTCCGCCGGACTCGGCATAGAAACAGGTCGCATCCAGCACAAGCGCAGTCTGTGTTTCAGTGTCAGCAAATTGACCTTTGGTATGAAACCCTTTTTCATCGATCCAGCCCAGCAGTTTCGCCTGGCAGGAATCTGTTTTGTATTTCGGGGCATCGTCCGTTACCGGCAATTCCACGCCGGTCAATGCCGCGGCCAGATTCGTTGTTTTTTGTGCTGCCTGGGATTGCGCTTTCTGCTGAGCCATACATGTATCAAATTCATCGGTATCGACGGTCATCCCCTGCTCCCGAGCCATCAGTTGGGTCAGGTCCAGCGGGAAGCCGTAGGTGTCGTACAACTGGAAGGCATCTTTACCGGAAATCGTATTCTCTTTTGCATTTGCGGCTGCATTGGCAAAAAGATCAATGCCGCGGTCGAGCGTGCGGTTAAAGCTTTCTTCTTCGCTGGTCAGGACCGTTGCGACAAACTCTTGTCGGTCCTTAATCTCGGGAAATGCCTCACCCATTTGATCGATCAATGCCGGAAGCAATTTTGCCAGGAACGGTTTGTTCATATCCAGCACACGGCCGAACCGGCAGGCCCGGCGCAGGATCCGGCGAAGCACATAGCCGCGGCCTTCGTTACTGGGATTGACGCCGTCGGTAATCGCAAAGGTCAGCGTACGGATATGGTCAGCGATCACGCGGATGGCAATGTCGGTCTTGCTGTCCATTGAATAGGTATATTTGATGCCGCAAAGCTTCTCGATCGCCGCGATGATCGGCGTGAAAATATCGGTATCGTAGTTTGAACGCTTGCCCTGAAGCACCCGGGCGAGCCGTTCAAAGCCCATGCCGGTGTCAACATGCTTGTCCGGCAGCGGCGAGAGGTTTCCCTTAACGTCACGGTTGTACTGGATGAAGACGAGATTCCAAATCTCGATCACATCGGGGTTGTCGGCATTGATCAGTGAAGCGCCGGACAGGTCGTCGGTCCCGTCGTAATGCAGTTCCGAGCATGGCCCGCACGGCCCGGTATCGCCCATGGCCCAGAAGTTGTCTTTCTTGCTGCCGGGGTGAACCTGCTGCGGCGGCAGATGCTTGAGCCACAACTCGCGGGCTTCGACATCAGGCTCGAGCCTCTCTTCTTTATCGCCTTCAAAGTAAGTCGCATGCAGCCGGGACGGGTCCAGTTTCAACACATCCACCAGCAGCTCCCACGCCCAGTCGATGGCTTCGGCCTTGAAGTAGTCGCCAAAGGACCAGCTGCCGAGCATTTCGAAGAACGTGTGGTGATAGGTATCGGTGCCGACATCTTCCAGGTCGTTGTGCTTGCCGCCGGCACGGATGCACTTTTGGCTGTTGGCGGCGCGCGGGTGGTCGGGCTCACGATGGCCCAGGAAGTATTCCTTGAACTGGTTCATCCCGGCGTTGGTAAACAGCAGGGTCTCGTCACCGATCGGCACTACCGGCCAGCTCGGCACAAACCGGTGATCCTTTTCCTTAAAGAAATCAATAAACGCACTTCGAATTTCGTTTGATGTCAACATGTTGTTTCCTAAAAACAAAAACTGCTATTCTATGACCACAATTACCTCATAGGACTCATGAAGCCCATATCCTATAAATAAGGCCGCCAAAAGTCCATAAAAAACCTGATTCTGTGAATGCGACGCAATTTTTGCGGTGTTTGAAAATATCTCTGTTTCGTCATTTCGTTAGGGCATTAGCTAAAAACAGAAAATTCTTGACAATTTGGGCCCAAATGTGCTATTCTAAACCCATCAATTTAGGTTTTCAAGCCAAGGTGGGTAATAAGAAAAAAAGGTGGATTAACTCTCTTTTTCAGGAGGCAAAAGTAATGAGAAGACAAGAACTTACCGTATTATCAACAATAGTTATCGTGTCGTTATTTCTTCCGGCCACAGTGCGCGCGGTGGGCGGCGATATGGGGGTCGGCACCGAACCTTTGACAGATGGTTCAGAAGCATATCCATATCTCATCGAGGACTTGGCGGATTTCGATACCTTTGCCGGTGATCCTGCCTACTGGGCTGCTGGTGTGCATACCAAACTGACGACCGACATCGACCTGTCTGGCCGGACTTACACCACTGCCGTCATCGCACCAGATACCGACGATATCAGCAACGGTTTTCAGGGGACACAATTTACCGGTGTTTTTGACGGCGGTGGATGTACAATTACCAATCTAACGATTACCGCACCGGCGAAGGATTTTATAGGTTTGTTTGGTTATATTGTACCCGGCGGGCATATTAAAAATCTGGATGTCATCAATGTCAACGTACAGGGAGATTATGGTGCTGGCGGGCTGGCGGGGATCAACTACGGTACGATTTCATCCTGTTCTGCCAATGGTGCCGTTATAGGAACGGGCCAATTTGCTACCGTCGGCGGGCTGGCGGGTTATAATAACGGTAATGTTTCAAGCTGCTATGCGAGCGGGTCGGTGAATGGCAATTGGTTTATTGGTGGGCTTGTAGGGTACAATGACAACAACGGTAATGTGTTGGCCTGCTATGCAAGCGGGGTAATAACAGGAACTGATGCTGGTACTACTGTCGGCGGACTGGTGGGGGGCAATAACAGCAATGTAACAAACTGTTATGCGAGCGGATCGGTAAATAGCGGTAAGTTTGTCGGCGGGCTGCTAGGCGACAATTACGGCAGCGTGTCGAACTGTTACGCCAGTGGCACTGTTAGCGGTATCCTTTATGTCGGCGGATTGGTGGGGAGCAATCCCGGCAGTTTTTCGACCTGTTTCTGGGATACTCAAATGTCCGGAACGACCGTTGGTGTTGGCGACCGGACGGCAACCGGAATGATCGGCAAAACAACTGCCGAAATGATGGCACAAAGTACTTTTACTGGTTGGGATTTTAGTACCCCGATATGGGTTATTGAAGAGGGAGTAAGCTATCCCCACCTTTGGTGGGAAATCGTCCCTGGGCCCATGGATTTAGTCGTAGAATTGGCTGAAAATATGAATGGTCTTGAACTTCCGGCCGGTATCGAAAACGGCCTACAGGTTAAACTTGATGGTGCATTAAAAGCACTAGAGGATGATAACGAAAACAACGATGGTGCGGCGATTAATTCACTCCAAGCGTTTATCAATGCTGTCAATGCTCAGCGCGGCAAGGCGATTTTCGAAGAAGATGCGGACAGTCTCATTGCGACTGCCCGGCAGATTATTGATATGCTGAGTAATCAATAAACTCGATCTGTATAACATCAAAAGGCTGCGAAGAGAAATCTCCGCAGCCTTTTTTATTGTTGTAAAAAAGTCGCTTTGACGTTGCTATGCGTCTTCCTCAATCAGGCCTTTGGCGATGAGGACTTTGGTTTTCAGTTCGTCGATCAGTTCCGGGTTGTCGCGGAAGAACTGTTTGGCGTTTTCGCGGCCCTGGCCGAGTTTGACCTGGCCGTAATTGAACCACGCGCCGCTCTTGTTGACGATGTTGTTATCGACAGCCAAGTCCAGCAGGTCGCCTTCGTAGCTGATACCTTCGTTGAACATAATATCGAATTCGGCGGTCTTGAACGGAGCGGCGACCTTGTTTTTGACCACGCGGGCACGCACACGGTTGCCGATGGCCTCATCGGCGCTGCTCTTGATCGTCGAGATGCGACGGATATCCAGCCGCACGGAACTGTAAAACTTCAGGGCGTTGCCGCCGGACGTGGTTTCCGGGTTGCCGAACATCACGCCGATTTTCATGCGGATCTGATTGATGAAGATCAAGCAGGTCTTGCTCTTGCTGATGACGCCGGTCAGTTTCCGCAGGGCCTGGCTCATGAGCCGGGCCTGCAGGCCGACGTGCGACTGGCCCATCTCGCCGTTGAGTTCGGCGGCGGGCACCAGTGCCGCGACCGAGTCGATCACGATGATATCGACGGCGTTGGATTTAATCAGCATTTCGGCGATATCCAGCGCCTGCTCGCCGGTATCCGGCTGGCTGATGAGCATACTGTTGACATCGACGCCCAGCTTTTTCGCCCAGGTCGGGTCCATTGCGTGCTCGGCGTCAATGAATGCCGCGACGCCGCCGAGTTTTTGGGCGTTGGCCAGCGTGTGCAGGGCCAGCGTGGTCTTGCCGGAGGATTCCGGCCCGTAAAATTCCACGACACGCCCGCGCGGAATCCCGTATCCGCCGAGGGCAATATCCAATGACAGCGCCCCGGTGGGAATGCCGTCGATCCTGCGATGCGTCGACTCGTCCATCTTCATAATGGAGCCGCTGCCATATTGCTTTTCAATCTGGGCAATCGCGCGATCCAGTGCATCGCCTTTCGTCGTCGTTGATGATGTCGTTGTATCTGCTTTTTTCGCTGCTGCTTTCTTTGTTTTGGCCATTGAAGGTCTCCTCGTTATTCGCTTATCTGTTATCCGTAACGTTATTTCGAACCACGAATTAACACGAATATACACTAAAAAATAATTAGTGAAAATTAGTGTTAATTCGTGGCTTTATTATTATTTCAAAGGCGCTGTGCATACAGCGCTGTATTCCGGGCCGTCCGAACTCAGGCGGCTTTCATATAATACCGCCTGATCAACCCAGACGGAACCAAAAATTTCATCCTTGACGGTTTCGACCGCTTGGGCGATTTTTCTGCCGGCGGCGGCGTTTTTGACCCGGCACAGGGTCAGATGTCCGGCGAAAGCACGGCCTTCTTTGTCCCAGCCGATCGTTTCAAATTCACTTTCCAGTTCCGCCTGCAGGGTCATCAGCGCCGGGCAGGGTTCGACACCCGCCCACACCACACGGGCCGGGTTCCCAAAGACGCCCAGTCCCTGAACCTGCATCTCGAATCTGTCGTGTCGTGCGGCGGTTCGTGTGACCACATCGCAGACCTGCGTGATGGCCCTGTCGGGAACCTCGCCGAGAAACTTCAGCGTCAGGTGGATCTGCTCGGGGCGAACCCATTTGACGCCGCGGTCGGATCCGGCCATGTCCCGCTTTAACTGCCGCTGGACCTGTTCGATCCGATCCCGCACCTGAGAATTTATGTCAACCGCCACAAACAGCCGCATGAGATATTTCCTTACTCAAACCCATTGAAAGCGTATTACGCTAATATTTTTAGTATCGGCCTTTGGCCGAATCCTTAACTACGAACTAAAAACTAAGAACTATTAAAATTGCGTTATTTTCCGGAGCCGGTCGAATCGCTCTTCGATCATTTCCTGGGTCGCGTTTTTGATGCCGTGAATCGAGAAATCCCCGATCGTAAACGACGCCATGACCGTGCCGTGTGCAATCGCTTTCTGCAGCGTCATCGTATCGACCGAACCGACCTGAGCCGCATACCCCATCAGCCCGCCGGCGAAGGAATCCCCCGCCCCCGTGGGGTCGATGACGACGTCGGTCGGATAAGCGGGCAGCAGAAAAATGTTACCCCGGCTGTCAACCATCATCGAGCCATGTTCACCTTTTTTGATAACCACAAACCGCGGGCCCATTTCGATAATCTGTCTGGCGGCCGAGATCAGGTTGTAATGCCCGGTCAGCAGTTTTGCTTCACCGTCATTGATCACCAGCAGATCGACCCGCCCCAAGAGCTTTTTCAGGTCATCGCCGGCTGTTTGAATCCAGAGGTTCATGGTATCGGCCGCGACAATCTTGAGATTGTGCAGTTGGTCCAGCAGTTTCATCTGCAAAGACGGGGCGGTATTGGCCAGAAAAACGTATTCGCTGCCACGAAATGCTTCCGGAACAGCCGGCGGTTGTTCCGCCAATACATTCAGTTCCACGGCATCCGTGCGGGCCTCGTTCATGCTGCCTTCATAGGACCCCTGCCAGCGAAAGGTTCTGCTGCCGGCGCGAATTTCCAGACCGGCCAGATCGACCGGTTTGGTCCTGAACAGGTCGGCCAGATCAAACGGGCAATCGTCACCGACAACGCCGACAAATTTGACCTCCGTGAAGTAACTGGCGGCCATTGAAAAATACACTGCCGAACCGCCAATGCAATCCTGATTGAGTCCGTAAGGGGTTCGAACAGTATCAATGCCGACCGAGCCGGTAACCAATAATGACATTTTCACTCTCCTTAGTTGTCCTGTCTAAATTTTTCCAGCGTGATCTGAATCCGTTTCAGCGTGGTTTCCATTCCGAGCATGTCCACCGCGTCAAAAATGGGCGGGCTGATCGTATTGCCGCAGATCGCCACGCGCAGCGGCTGGGCCACCTTGCCGAGACCGACCTGTTTTTCCTCGGCCAGACCCCGCAGCAGTGTTTCGATGCCTTCCGGCGTCAGTTTGGTCAGTGTCGCCAGTGCCTCGCCGACGGCCGCCAGCATCGCCAGTCCGTCGCCTTTGAGCAGGACTTTTTTGACCGCCTTTTCGTCATATTCAATCGCTTCATCGGGCAAAAACGCAAACCGGGTTTTCTGTTCGATCTGTTCCAGCGTCCGCGCGCCCTCGTTGATGCGGATGATCCGTTCCAGCAGGGTGTCGTCAGCTTTCGCTACCGGCGAATCGTTTACTTCCAAGTATGCCCGAAAATGCCGCACCAGTGTGTCCAGCGGTGTCATGGTTGTTTTCAGATGTTCGGTGTTGAACGACATCAGCTTTTGGCGGTCGAACAAGCTGTTGCTCTTGGTAACGCGGGACAGGTCGAACGCCTGTATCAGTTCCTCGCGATCCATGATTTCGCGTCCGTCGCCCGGGTTCCAGCCCAGCAGGGCAAAGAAGTTGACCAGTGTTTCCGGCAGATACCCGCTGCGGAAGAAGTCCACGATATTGATTTCCGGCAGATGCACGCCCAGCAGTGCGGCCATCGCATCGACGGCGGGCATGTCCGGCGAGGTTTTGCCGTTTAAGAATGAATCCAGTTCGTCGGAGGTGATGCCGCCCGCGTTAGCCAGCGCGTCGATGTCCACGTCCTGCATGGCTTTGATGGCTTTTTTCAGCGTTTTGGGACGTTCGCGTTTGCTGAGCTTGCCGCCGCCTTCGCTGACGGTGACGGACATGTGGGCGTAAGTCGGAATGCGGAAGCCCAGCGCCTTTTGCAGAAGCTGGTGGTTCGGCGTATTCATGAGGTGTTCCTGGCCGCGGATGACGTGCGTGACGCCCATGAGTTCGTCGTCGATGACCACTGCCATGTGGTAGGTCGGGAAACCGTCGCTTTTTTGGATGATAAAATCGCTCAGTTCCGCCGGGTCGATGGAGATGGTCCCGCGGACCTCGTCTTCGATGACAATCGGCTCGGTCTGCGTGATCGCCAGCCGCACCGTGACGGGACGCCCCTTGGCGCGGGCCTTTTCGACCGCTGCCGCATCAGGGAAGACCGCCGGGCGCGGGTAGATATTGTTGCGTTTTTCCTTCTCAGCCGCTACTCGCATTTCGGCCAGTTCCTCCGGCGTGTCGAAGCAGTAGTAGGCCTTGCCCTCGTCGATGAGTTGGGCGATGTATGTGTCATAGATGTCCCGCCGCTCGGATTGCTTGTAAGGCCCGTTGGGACCGCCGATATCCGGGCCCTCGTCCCAGTCGATGCCCAGC
Source organism: Phycisphaerae bacterium (assembly GCA_029858345.1). Taxonomy (GTDB): domain Bacteria; phylum Planctomycetota; class Phycisphaerae; order Sedimentisphaerales; family Anaerohalosphaeraceae; genus 4572-13. The sequence goes on along the minus strand of JAOUFG010000033.1, from coordinate 6,995 downwards.
CATTGCAGGTCCCTGAGCACCTGATCGGCCGCGGTGGCGGTATTGCGTTTGGTATCCGTATCTTCAATGCGCAAAAGGAACTTGCCGCCGGCCTGGCGAGCCAGCAGCCAGTTAAACAAAGCCGTCCGCGCACCGCCAACATGCAGATACCCGGTCGGAGAAGGAGCAAACCGCGTTACAATCATAAAAATCCCTGTTTTTGAACCAATTTTCCAAAGCGAAGAGTGTACTTGACCCCGCCTTCAAAGTCAAGAATAAGCATGCTTTGGGCAAAAAAATGAAACAGAATTGCGTCTTTGTCATCTGTACAGTATAAACGTCAATTATTGTCCTGTTAATACAAAAGGAGATATCGATGCGGATTCTGAATTCACAAGAGGTTCACTTTCAACCAGCCGATATGCGAAGCAGAATAGCGAAAACGGAACGGGGTCGAACAATTACCTTCATTAATCAATATTCAATCGAAATACCCTTGTATTCAGCGATTGCGTATCCGTCAAACGAAAACGAAGTTGTGACCATTGATGCCTGATCCATGCGTAGTGTCCTTTGTGAACGGGTGTTACGATTCCAAGTCCGGCTTCCGATCAATTAATAATGTCTGCCCCTTTAGTTTCTTGACCCCTTTTAGCTTTCCCGGCGGCTGAGCTTTCAGTAGAATTTGTTTTCTTTAATCCGACTGTAAACTGAACAGGCAAATCTTCTTTATCTAGTTCCCAATAAAGCTCAAATTCGACGGGGCAACGTGTTCGAACCTCATTACGTTCCTGTTTTTCTATTTCTCCTTTTCGAATAAATCCATCAAGCTCTGTATCTGTCCGTTCTCTTACAGTTACCGTGCCAAATCTGCCTTCTAATATCTCCGGTCGTATTTTAACTCCCTTCCACTCCTCTAATTTTAATGCTACACAGATTGGCTCTATTTCTTTTTTATATACTGTCATTAAGGGATAGCCCTTATAATAACCATGATATATAACATCCTCGCTAACTTTCCAGTGAGGAACATAATCGTCATTTTTATATAATTTACCCTCAAGGATTACATTGCCATAATACAATAAAAGAGATTTTTCCTTGTTTAGTCCATATTTTATCAACCAAGAGCATGCTCGATCAAGTTGAGTAGTGTAATCTCCTACTGACTCATCAGGATCTTTTTTACAGATGACATCTTCTAAAAGCCCCTCACTATAAGCACGAGAAACACCTGAGCCATCACTCTCGGCTATTCTTTTCAAACTATTAAGTTCTTTAATAAAAATCTCTTTATGGCGATTGCCCCCCCCCTTCGCATTTATATTTTCATCTATTTTGAAACATTCCAACTTTAAACATATATCCAAAAAAGATTTGGTATTCTTATAACCCTCCCAAAAAGAATTTTTAAACTCCGAGATGCTTTTATTTTCCAATGGTGCCGCAATGATTTTTTGTTGTTCTTGCTGCTCATATAATTGGTTGGAATCATTTAACCATTGAACAAATTTGCCCTTGGTACCTTCGTTAAATGTGTATAATTTGATATCACCAGCAACATCTTTGAGTGTTTCAATTTTTTCTTCCAATCGATAAAACGAAAAATCAGTAGGCACTGGTTTCATTTCCCCTGGATTATGTTGCATAGTTAAAAACGCTAAATACAAAAATATGTAGTCAAATTCTGTATCGCCGCTAAAAGTATGAATTGCTGAGCTAAAACCACCTCGAGTCAATGGGTTTCGCTCCCATCTGGTTTTGTCAAACTCTCTTAAAAATTCCCGTAATGATCTATTTTTGCGATACCTAGAATAATAGTCAACTAATGCGTCATATTGGGGATGTTCATCTCGATGACTAGAATATTTATCATGTAACAGGAGGTTGAAATGCTTTGAATTAATAGATGTAGTAGCATTGTTAATAATATCAACAAGCATTTTTCCACACAAGATTAGATGTTGCGTGGTTAATTCTTCGTCGTCAAGAGTAATACCCTTGTCACCAAACACCAGCTTCCTTGCCGACTCGCACAAAGCTTCTGATAGTTCGTTGTCTTCGTTCTCCAGAGAAATTAGTAACCATTTTATTATACCTCTATGAAGTACAAGTTTAACTTTTGTTTTTTCCTCTTTACTTTTCGATTCGCATTCATCAAATATATTTTCAAGATAACTAAAACTGCTACCACAAAAAGCTCTCAGCTCCCATTGCCTCGTGTTCCTATCTGTAACATGTTTAATGAATAACTGGTACGCTGAAGGGATTAACCATCCAAATGTATATGAAGTGTAACAGTCTCCTTTTTTGATTTCATCTTTAATTTGCTCCCATATAGAATGCTCCAAAGAATGTATAAAATCTTCAAATATCCCCACATTGATATTGTCTTTCTTTTTTAATAGCCATTCTAAAGTATCTGTATAAAGAAATAGATAGCGGATATTATTGAAATTGCGTTCATTTGAGTTTCTAACAACTCTATACTGCCTAGCTTTCCTTAAGATAAAATATGGCTCTTGTATTATTCTAACATATTCATTGAATTGCTTAATATTTAAGGAATCTACAGCTTTTAAAAATGCCTTGTATAATATATAATAATTCTCCTGCCAGAACTCCTCCTCTTTTTCGATATATTCATCGTTTCTAAACTTACAGATCGTGGACACTTGTTTGCTTAAGGTGTCATAAAGTTCATGACATTGTATTTTTGAGTACAGAGTAGCATACTCATTTGGTTTATCTCCGTGAGAAGTCAAATATAACTCTGCTTTTTTTTCTCTAGCATTTCTGAAATATTTTTTATTTTATTCAGGTTATAATCTCTATAACCCAGACAAAAGTCCCCCTCTTTCTTTAGCTGTATAACATATTTATGCATTTCTTGATCAGGTTTCAAGCATAGTGAATAATATGAATTGGGCGCATGTATAGTCTCATATTTCTCAAGTGACTTCTCCAATATTTCGAAGTACTTTTTCATCCACGTATCAAGATACACTCTTACCAAAAATGCATGATTTAGCCTTCTTATCGCAAATTTTGATGCATACTCAACAGATGTTTCAGGGTCCATACATTTTATTATTTCCAAGATTATATATATCAACGATATAACACACCATACACCACCCCCTATAACGAATGGAGTAGTTAAAAGATAGATGAGTTGTGATATCGTTGAGTGTACTGTGGCCGGGAACAATAATGTACTTAAAATGCCGAAAATCACAGTTAAAAACGTAAGCGATGCAAATTTACTTGACTCACTTAGACTCCGAGCTATTTGTGAAAATGTTATCCCAAATACTAAAATCGAAACTGATATACTTAAGTTAACTTTAACATATTCATGTATAATTGATATATCCCATAGTTTTGATGACAACAACGTCACTTCAGTTATGAAAGCAACCAAACATGCAACAATATACATTGATGTTTTAGGTCTGAATAATCTACCAATATCAGCAGAAAAAAACTTACTTTTGTAGATGTCCGTGGGGTCTTTGTACTTTTTGATAAGTTTTGAAATGCCCCCTAAAGCCTCTTTTGCTTCGGGATCTTTCCAAATTTGTTTTGAAAGCCACATAATACTCCTTTACTCCAACCTTGATAAAACTAAAGGGCCAAGGACCAGACGCCTTTAACCTCTTTCTTTCCAATTTCATTCAAAACTCTTATCAGTCTTTAGTCCTCAGTCTCCAGTCTTCAGGGGTGATGTATTTTTCATTCGTCGCGCTGCCATAATCGTCCCTGTCAGTCCGGCGGCAAACGAAAGCCCCGTCCCGACCGTCAGCAGCACCAGCAGCCCGCCCACTAATATTCCTGCATACCTGTGTCCTTGTGTCCCTGTGTCCCTGTATTCTTAAAAAAACGCCCCCGCCAAAACAAACGGCATTAACCGCAAGCAGAGATATTTTCACCGGTGATAAATACGCTCGACACCAACTCGCCCTTGTACCATCCGACATGATCTATTTCTCCTTGAGCTTATGTTCCCAGCTTACTCCTCCCACGTTCCCAGCGGGATCGGGGCGCAGAGATTCTCCTTTTTTGCCGCGACGCGGCCGCAGCTTTTGCAGACAAGCTGAGGATCCCGAACCAGATGCGCATATTGGTCGGGACTGTCTTTGTGCACCCCTTCGCCGTAGAGCTTGCATAAATGCTGGTCGTGATTATCACAGTTGCATTTTTCCATCGTATTCTCCGTTTCTTTATGGCTCAATCGTATTGTCCGTTTGTTTTTTCTTATTCAGGGTGATTTTTTCAATTTCGAAGCAGCCCAGCGTATTAATCAGGCCGAAGAAATCAACGGGGTCGCCATTGCCGCGGGCCAGCGCAATATGTCCCGGCCCGAACCCCCCCTGTTCCGAGCGTGTCGCATCCAGCCCGTACCATGTGCCGTCGATATACACCTCGTCCCACATGTGCCCGGCGAAAATACTCTGCTGGCCCATAAACGAGTCGGCATAGACCACGCCACAGACGATCCGCGCCGGGATGCCGACTGACCGGCACATGGCCGCAGCCAGCACCGCATGTTCGGAACAGTCGCCCTTTCGGCTCTGAGCCACCTCAGCAGCGGACGCATGCCCCACGGACATATCTTTCTGGGTTATATAGCCGTCCACAAAGGCCTCGATCTGACGGGCGGCACAGCCGATGTCATTGGCATCGGCAACCGCACGTTTGGCCAGGTCGATGACCGTTTCATCCGTACGTTGGAGGTAATCGGTCTCTTTGAGAGCGTCGAGAGCTTCCGGATCGCTGCCGGTGTAAGGAAACGGAACGTGCTCCGGCATCGGCAGCCGTGTCACCGTCACAACCGGTTTGTCGCCGATCCTCTCAACGGTCTGCGTCGAGGAAACCGGAATCTGGAGCTTATTGTCTGTGGTGGGCTTGAGGGTGTAAACGGCCGATTCGATGGTATGCAGGCCCATCAGCTTGACAGGGCTGGTGATACTGAATTTTTCGAGAAAATCGATAATCGCGTTTTGGCCCTTGGCAAATTCCTCATCACAGGCCACCAGTTCCAGTGTCATCCCCATCATCGGCACAAGGGTCTTGATGGCTTTTAATTGATCGTCCACATAGCTGGTCATCACAATCTGCTGACCCTGAATCAGCATCGTTGTTTTAACCTCGGTCAGATCCTGCTGCTTGCCGAACAGCAATTTAACCTTTTTCTTTTCGCCGACCTCGATTTTTGCTTTGGCCGCCATCAACAGGTCCGGCCGAAAAACGCTGGCCTCGTAAGCATCGCCGCCAGTCAGGCCCTGCTTGAGCTGTAACAGCCGCAACCCTTCGTTCAATAAGGCATCCGCGGGCCAGTCCACGGTTGACTGTTGCGGCTGCCCCATCACCTGTCGGGAAATGGTCGCCTTGCCGTTTTGAACCGTGCCGGTCGTTTTTTGTTCGATCCCGCTGAGGTTCATCGTGATTTCGAATCCCAGGGGCTTGCCGTCTGCGGTCTCAATGTGCGTTTCCTGAGTCGTCACGGTGACGGCCTGGCCGCCGCGACCTAATGTCATGGATACACCATCGGTGGTGGTTACCTTGTCGGTTTCCGCCATACGGGTATGAACAGCGTGTCCGACTTTCTGGCCCTGCATAAAGATGGCCAAATAGTCCGTTTCGGTTTCCGCGGCAACGAATGAAACGACAAAGGCGAACAAACCAATTACAACGATTCCGGAAATATTCTTTAAGCTCATCTGTCTCATTCGAGATCCTTTCCTCTTCTGTGCCCGGGCCAATACGGCCCCAAGCGTTCTTTTGCAGCCGCCTATTCTACCCGAAAGGCAGGTAAACCTCAATGAAAACAGAGTGATTCTATAAATAGTATTGGGCCATGGCAATTTCGGATAAATTTGGACAAAATCAGGGAAAATGGTTGATTTTGGGCCGGGAATCTGTTGCCGGACCACGAAAAACCCGTTTCACATTACCAAAAAAGGTGGTATAATACCCCCGCGTTCAAGAATTTCAGTAAACATTTAATAGCATAGGAGACTGAGTTTTGGTTGATAAGATGCTTCTGGAAACGCATGGGCTCGTGAAAAAATACTCCGGCCGGACTGTCGTGAACGAGGTCAACATCACGGTGGGCCAGCGGTCGATTGTGGGACTTTTGGGCCGCAACGGTGCCGGCAAGACCACGTCGTTTCGCATGTGCATCGGGATGATCGTGCCCGATGGCGGGACCGTTCATTTTGAGGGCCACGACATCACCAAGCTGCCGATGTATAAACGCGCCCGCCTCGGCATGGGGTACCTGTCCCAAGAACCCAGCGTCTTTCAGCGACTGACCGTCAAAGAAAATCTGCTGGCCATTCTGGAGACGATGGCCATCACCCGCGGCGAACGCAAACGCAAGGCCGCCGACCTCATCGAGCGTTTCAGCTTAACCGAGGTCGTCAACAGCCAGGCCCGGTTCCTGTCCGGCGGCGAACGCCGCAAGCTGGAAATCGCCCGCGCGATGGTCACCAATCCCTCGCTGATTCTATTGGACGAGCCGTTTTCCGGCGTGGACCCGATCGCCGTTGAGGAACTGCAGGCCGAAATCCGCCGGCTGGTTACTTCCGGCGTCAGCATCCTGATCACCGACCATAACGTCGAACGAACGCTCGAAGTCGCCGACAAGGCCTACATCCTCGACCACGGAAAAGTCATCGCCGAAGGCGCCCCCAAAGATATCATCCAGAACGAACTGGTCAAAAAGAGCTACCTCGGTTCAACTTTCCGCGGCGACGAATTCGACGAACCGGCACAAGCTGTCTAAAACAACGGATTTTTAGTTTTACTGTCCAACATAATTAAAGTTTTGTAAGTCATTTATACGAATAACTTTCCAGGGGAATAGTCCCCATGGAAAGGAAACGTCATGGAGCGACGATTTGAAATACGAAAACAAGAAATTCTCGAAGAATCGGAGATTCAGCCGCAGGTGATCCATGGTATGTTGAAACGTTTGGAACAATTTATTAAGCCGTTCATAAACTCGCTTG
>JAOUFG010000134.1 GCA_029858345.1 Phycisphaerae bacterium | reverse complement strand
ATTTCTTGTTTTCGTATTTCAAATCGTCGCTCCATGACTTTTCCTTTCCATGGGGACTATTCCCCTGGAAAGTTATTCGTATAAATGACTTACAAAACTTTAATTATGTTGGACAGTAAAACTAAAATGGACGGGGTTTAAAACCACGAAGAACACGAAGATCACGAAGTTTTTTTAATTATTTCTTTCTTCGTGATCTTCGTGCCCTTCGTGGTAAAAATTGACATCCTCGAATTCTACTTATCCCTTGAACATGGGTTTGGGTTTTTTCTTTTTGACTTTGCCGCCGGTCTTGCTGGTGACGGGAACCTTGCCGATGGACTCTTGTTCTTCTTTTTCCTTGAGGTGCTTGCGGATGACCATTTGCTCGATCACACCGGCAGAGATACTGGACATGATATACAGGTTTACGCCGGACGGGCCGCTGTACAGCATGATCGGGAACAGCAGCGGCATCATAATCATCATCATTTTCTGCTGCTGGGCCATCTGTGGATTGGTCTGGGCTCCCGGCTGCGACGACGGCATCATTTTCTGCTGGGCATACATCACCACGCCCATCAGAATCGGCAGCAGGTTAAAGTAGGTCGGAAAGACCGCGCCAATAAAGGGTAGCGTCTGTACCTTAGCTGCGAAAGGGATCGCGAATAACTGATCCGGCATGGACAAATCGGTGATCCACACCGGCAGAAAACCCGCACCGCGAAGATCGATGCTGGTATAAACCGCCGTCCACAAGGCAATCCAGATCGGCATCTGCAGCATCATCGGCAGCATCCCCGATACCGGCGAGACACCCTGCTCACGATACATTGCCATGACCTGCTTGTTCATTTCGGCCTTGTTGTTGGCGTACTTGGCCTGAATTTCCTTCATCTTCGGGCCAAGCTTTTGCATCTTCATCATTGAGACCTGGCTCTTTTTGGTAATCGGATGCAGCAACAGCCGCACCAGGAAAACCAGGAACATAATCACAATGCCGTAGTTGCCCAAGGGACCCATGAGCGTATACATGGTATTCATCATCCACATGATACCGAACGCCATCGGTGCGATGACTGACTGTGGGCAGCAGCAGCCGCGAAAATCGATGGTCTTGAAGTACTGCAGAGAAGCATAGGTATCATTCTTTTTGAAGATTTTTTTGTCTTTGGGGCCGACATACATTTCGAGCGAATACGATTTTTGTGCGCCGCCCTGCCCTGCTGCGGCCAGTGTGATCGGGTGGCTGGTCATGATGCACGAAGCGTTCTGCAAATCCTTGTCATCCTTGTTTTCGGAGGGTGCCGGATAGTATTGTGCCTGTGCAAACTTCAGCCACGGATTGTTTTGGGCTTCGGTTGGTACGGGTCGCACAATCGCGGCGAAGTATTTGTTTGTCAGCGCCGACCAGATCAAATCATTCTCAGCATTCTTGCCTTTTACCCGAAACGCTTCTTTGTCATTTTTCTTGATCTTCTTTTGCATTGCTGCCACGTCAAGGGCTTCAACATTAATTTCGGCGGCTTCAGCGGATTGGTATGCTGCTTTGATCTTGCGTGCGTCCTGCCGCACGCCTTCACGGTTCATCCCGCCGGGGCCCTGCATCTGCATCAGCACCTTGATCGGTTCGCCGGAAAGATTTTTGACGGTGACATCACAAGTCAAATCATAGCTGCCCGGTTGGATGCTGTAAGTCTTTATGATTTTGAGCATAGCCGGAACCGCGGCCATGCCTGGTTTATCTGTATTGACTGCGGAAGTAGAATCAAATAGGTCCGCTTCAAAACGAACTTCGCCGGCTTTCTCGGTTTCGACAAGTTTCCAGTTGAGTTTATCCAGCGGAAACGCCTTGGTGTCAAACTGTACCGCATCGGCTGGCGCGACTTTCAGAGCGGTATTGGCCAGTGAATAGACTTCTTTGCCGTTGCCGAGCGGGGACAACAGAACCAGCGGCGCGGGGTGCTCGGTATTACGGTCCTTAAACTCGCTCAGTGTCAGTGTTTTAACCGCGGCGCCTTTGCTGGTCACCTCGACCTGAAACTTGTATCTGCTTTCGTCATCGGTCCGTTCGATGTCGTCATAGACCGCACCCAGCGTGACGGTTTGCTCGGCAGCGCTGACGGCTGAAAGCTGCGGATAAACCACCGGTGCCGCAGTCATAACGACCCGCGTTTTTTCTTTAACTTCGACAGCGGGTTCCGGTGCGGTTTCGGCCTCATTCAGTTCTCCGGCAAGCGGAACCATCCGGCCAAGCAACTGTTTGACCTGCTGCGGATGATGGATAGCTGCATCGACAATTAACCAGCCGCAAAATAAAACAAATAGTGATAGAAACGTAATGCCTGCTGTTTTCATTTTCATTGAGTTACTGCCTTTAGCTTATCCTGCCCTTTCAGGCCGTTTTTTGTAATTTTACGCTTGCGACCGTTGCTTCTTTTGCGCCGCCTGCGTTAAAACCGTTTCAATTACCGCCCGTCGGCCAGGCGCTCTCCCTCAAAGTTGTCCAGTTCGGGGGTATCATAGATTTTCTGTGCGGCGGCCTTAAAATCGTACAGCAGCCGTACAAAGTTTACCTTGTTTTCTTCAATATACACATAGCTGGCTCGATTGTCACGATCCCGCGGCTGTCCAACCGAGCCAACATTGATAATCGCCTTCTCGTCCGGGACAATCGGGTACGCCCCCCCCAATTCATCGGGCGAGTAAAAGTCCGGATCCTCGAGAAACACACCCGGCAGGTGTGTATGCCCGACAAAGCAGATGTGTTTGACCTTTTCAAACAGGGCGCTCATCTTGCCGGTCGTGGTGTACACATCATCCGGGAAAACGTATTCATTGATCGGCCGCCGGGGCGAGGCGTGCACAAAATCCAGAGCCGCATCGACATCGCCCAGTTTCGTTTCCAGAGTCCAGCGCATCTTCTGGTTGCCCAAATACCGCCAGCGTTTGTCGCTTTTTTCGTGGTCCGGCTCTTCTTCCAGTACTTTACGGGTCCAAAACGTCGCCGCCTCGGCGCCGGAATTGAAATTGGTCGGCTCAAACATCGCCGCATAGTCATGGTTGCCCTGAACACAGTTTTTTGTCTTTTCAATTACCAGATCGAGGCACTCTTTGGGGTTGGCCGCATAGCCCACCACATCGCCCAGACAGTAGATCGTTTCGATGCCCCGTTCCTCAATATCGTTCAGCACGACGGTCAGGGCCTCTAAATTTGAATGAATATCGCTGATAATCGCAAACATACCTATTATCCGTATTAAGAAAGAGATACACTCAAGCTATGATTAAAGCATCCGAAAACTGGTATATACCACAAAAAGTTGCTCGTTACCACAAAAAATCCCTGGTCCTAAAGGGGGCAGTTGCCGGGGGGCGGAGGGCTGGCCGCAATGGCCAATGGTGCCTGCCAAGGATGAATTAACGATCTTAAAGGGCGTAGAATAAAAACGCCGGACTGATTTGCCAGTCCGGCGTCTCTTTCCTCATAAACCTCCACAGGTCGGTTTTGTATAGTGATCGCGATTAAAAATTCCCGTTGGGTCGCGGCTATGTCTTTTTTCAACGTACTTTAGAGTCGTCCTCGTGGAATTTTATCACCCTGAAGGGTATTATTCAACGTTCAGGACGGAGTTGAACTCTCCGAATGGGTTCATTTCGATCCAGTCGTTATACGGATCCTGCTGCCACTGTCCGTCCACCACCAGCCGGTACCGGTACAATCCCTTGTTCAGCGGCATTGTCAACTGCCATTTGCCCTTCTCGTCCACGCGATCCAAAGCCGCGTTTTCCGGCTTCCATTCATTGAAATCACCGGCAATCTGCACCTGCTGTGCCCGCGGATAGATGGTGCTGAACACCACATGCCCGTCGAGCTGACGAACACCGTAGAAATCCGCCAGTTTTTCATCACACGACACGATGGGCTGTTGCTGTTTTTGGGGCTTGGGAGCCGGGGTGTCGGCCAATAATTCGTCGGCGCTGGCACTGATTTTGTCCAGTTTGGCCTGAAGCGAATTGACCAGGTTGGCCCGGTGGATCTGCGTATCGGACCCGATCAGTTCGTCGGCCAGCGACAGAAAATCTTTGAATCCCTTGCATGACGGGTCATATTCGCAGATCGGCTGCCCGAGCGAGGCGGCCTCTTTGAGTTTGGTATTGAAGTTGACCACGGTCTTGAACATTCGCTCGGAGAAATGCTTTTTCAGTTCGGCCAATATCTCGCGTCCCATCTTGGTACGGATGTCGTACATGCTGGCCAGCACCGTCACATTGATATTCTGTTTGCATTGTTCACAGAACGCCGTAAGGGTTTCAAGCTGCCGGCTGAGCCCGTGCAGGGAAAAGTATCCCATTTCCACCGGCACCATAACATCGGTCGCCGCACGCAGGGCGTTAAACGTCAGCAACCCCACCGACGGCGGACAATCAATCACCACATAATCGTATTCGTCCTGAATCTCGTCCAGGACTTTTCTCAGGCAGTTTTCCCGATTGTCAACCCCGCCCATCTGCTGTTCAAACGCCGCCAGGTCGATATTGGACGGGGCCAGTTCGAACCGGTCGGAAATCTGCCAGAGAATTTCCCTGAGCCGCATGGGTTCGCCGCGGCCGGCACCGATCAGAACATCGTACGTGCTTTGTTCGATTTGTTCTTCCGGCACAGCCAGTCCCACCGCACAGTGCCCCTGCGGGTCCATATCCACCAGCAAGGTTTGTTTTCCCTTGGTCGCCAAGGCCGCCGCGAGGTTGATGGAAATGGTGGTCTTGCCGCAGCCGCCTTTTTGATTAATTACTGCAATCGTTCTCATTGTAAATGGCTCCCTAATATCATCCTTGAAATTGATGGCCTCATAATAATTGATAAATCCGTATTTTTAATGTTAATATCGCTATTTATGATTATCGGATGAAAGATTTTTGTATCTTTAATGTTTTATCGGACAAATTGCGAAAAAACTCAAATATCAGTAGTATTATGGGTCGTTTTTCACGAAAAGACCGCACCGGCCGACTCCGCCGGTCAAGTCCCGCTCAAAAAACGCAAAAAATGAACCTCGATGCCCGTTTTGGTCGATACAAAAAGAGTGATTATGCAGACACCCAGGCGGTGATATTTTCGGAGCCATCACAATGACTGAAAACGATATTATGCAATGGATGCGGGAAAAAATCCAACAGGCCGGGTTTACCGACGCGACGTCCCTGGCCGAGAGTTTTTTGCGGGAACATCATATAAACGACGCGTTGGATCCGGACTTTTCGCGATCGCTCGACGCCGGATATAAGGTAGCCCAGGAAATCCGCGATAAAGAACTCGTCGCCATCGCCGGTTGACCCCGTAACAGCATCACCGGTCCGTAAAGTCGGTTCTTAATTCGTACTACAACAGGCGTTACACTTTTTTCGTTTATGGTTCTGTTGGCCGGAACCAGTGTTGGGTTTTGAGGCAGATTTTGACGAGCATGAGCATGACCGGCACCTCGATCAGCACGCCGACGACAGTGGCCAGGGCGGCGCCGGAGGACAGGCCGAACAGCATGACCGCGGTGGCAATCGCGACCTCGAAATGATTCGACGCGCCGATCATCGCCGAGGGAGCGGCGTCCTGATAGTTCAGCTTCAGCAGTTTGCTCAGCCCGTAACCGAGACCAAAGATCAGCATTGTCTGGAGAAACAGCGGCACCGCAATCCACAGGATCGTCAGCGGGTTGGCCAGAATCGTCTCGCCCTTGAAGCTAAACAGCAGCACCAATGTTATCAGCAGGGCGATAATGGTAATCGGTGTCAGCACGTGCAGGAACTTTTCCTTAAACCACGCCTCGCCTTTGTGGGCGATGATCCACTTTCGCGAGACAAACCCGGCCGCCAGCGGCAGGGCGACATAAATCGCGATCGACAGCAACAATGCCTGCCATGGGACCGGCAGCCGGCCGACGCCCAGCAGGTACCCGCCCAGCGGACCGTATAAAAACAGCATCGTCAGCGAATTTATGGCCACCATGACCAGCGTATGACCATCGTTGCCTTTGGCCAGGTAGCCCCACACCAGCACCATCGCCGTACAGGGCGCGATGCCCAACAGAATGCACCCGGCCAGATAGCTTCGCCACAGCGGCACTTCGAGCATCTTGACACCGTCCACCTCGACCACGGTTCCGTCGCCGTAGGCGGCACCGACTTCGGCGGTCACGCCCAGCGGCACTTTCACCAAATCCATTTCATCCGGACCGATGAAGCCCAGAAACAGCGTGCCCAAAAAGAGGATCGAAATCGCGTACATCGTAAACGGTTTGATGGCCCAGTTGACGAACAGCGTCAGCCCCACGGGCTTGATGCTTTTGCCGGCCTTGACGACCTCGGCAAAGTCGATCTTGACCATGATCGGGTACATCATGAAGAACAGGCACACCGCAATCGGAATCGACACGACCGGCGCCCCGTTGACCATGATCGCCATGCCGTCCAGTGTTTGGGCAATCGAGGGTGCAAATTTGCCCAGTGCGATCCCGCCGACAATACACAGTGCGATCCAGACGGTCAGATAGCGCTCAAAAATGTTCATGCTTTTTGTATCAAGTTTTTGGGAAAGATCTGTAGTCATTTTTATTAACCTTTTTGTAACCGTTCACAGTTTTTAACAGATTAACAACGGATATTTTTTACCGCTCCAATGAGCAATAACAGATTCATGAATAAAGTCAAAGACATTCTGGTTCTGCTTTTTACACGTTGCGATTGTC
>JAOUFG010000032.1 GCA_029858345.1 Phycisphaerae bacterium | reverse complement strand
TTATCCGTTTGGTCAATCAGTTTTGCTGGCATGGTAAGTACTCCTAAAAAACAGTTAAACCATGCCACTGTTATCGGACAAATCCAAAAAGTTCCTTGAAATATAACACTATTTCAAGCGAACACCCAACAAAAAACGCGTAACTTGTTATGTATATTATGGTTACATCTCAAGTCCGCAAGTGAGCTTCCGGGTGCCGGTTTACGGTTCAGTGACTTCAAAGGCCAGGCCGTAGTCCCGATTTTCAGCGAGGGTGGGGTTTTTCAGGACGACGGTATATTGACCATCCTCTCTGAGCAGCAGGTCGGCTTTGATCAGATTGTTCGGGCCGGCTGTTTCAAAAGCAAGCATCTTGCCCGCCGGCGAGAGAATTTTCAGGTCAAGGCGGAACGGTACGGGCTCTTCGAAATACTTGCTGCCGATCTTTTGAAGTTTTCGATGCCAGGTCACGGTTACAATCAGGCGTTTATTTTTGGCGGCCTGAATTTGATATTCCTGCATTTGGGTCTTTCCAATGACGTCATAGGCCCAGCCCTTGGTTTGCCGGGTTGGCGTTTTTTGCGAGACGGATCCTGCCGTCAGTGTTTCATAGGCCTTCAACGCGTCGAGTTTGCCGTATCCGCTGTCGGGATTCCATACGGTTGTTGAGTCGGCCGGATTTGAGAGGGAGGTATCGGTGTTAAACGGAACCGGATCCGCTGAATTAATGATGACCGCTTTAATGACCTCGGTTCTGTCGTCGTTCTCTGCGGGGCATTTGGCGGCAGTTTCCAATAATAGGGCCGCCACACCGACAGTGTGCGGAATCGCATAGCTGGTCAGTCCGAGGCCGGTTGGATCCAGCGTTTCCCACTGATCGTCGCCGGTGCTGGTTGGAGCGACAAGGCCCTGCGTGGGGGCGGAGACCTCCGGCTTTTTACGGCCGTCGGCGGTGGGACCGTGGTTGCTGATCGAGCCAATTTTGTCATAGATGCCGTTGGGGTCGCTCTTGACCATTCCGGCGGCGGCGATTCCGTTGTAAATGTCTCCGAAAACAGTCACCTGCGGCGATGAATTTCCCGCCGCAACGGCAAAGATGACATCATAGGTTTCGGCGTAATAGTCATACAGCTTCGCCCAGTTCGAATTGCCATCTGCAGAGACGATTTCTTTCGGCAATTGGATGCCGGTCATAATGATTCGGCAATAGTGCTTTTTGATTAATTCGTCTAAAGCATTCGTGATGGTACGCTGGTAGAGACTTTTGTCGGAAAAGCGCCCGCTGTGAAGTTTGGCCCCGGGTGCGCCGCCGATCTGGTCCGGATGGCTTGACGAACCGTTGGAAAGGATGATGCCCGCCATCTCGGTGTCATGCGAAGAGCGGGACAGACCGGAGTCGGTAAAGTCATGAAGACGAACCGCCGAACCGTTTTCCCGCTCAAATGCGATGTGACTGTCGCGGACGTTGCCGTTTGAAAGCAGGCCGATGTTAACGCCTGCGCCGGTGATGCCTTTTTCATGGACGGCATAGGCGTTGATGCCGTCTTTTCCGAGGGCTTCCTTCAGGGCAGATACCGTGGAAGACGCGGATAGAAATATAAGTAGTGATACAATTGTGCAGAACGAGTTGTGCGTGTATGATTTTAGTGTTTTCATCATTTAAATTTTTGGTATTCCGGCCCAGATCAGTAAACCGCCGAACAGGGCTGCTAAAACGCCCCAAACACGATACATCCAGACAGGGCGTGCAAGCCACCAGTTTAGATAGGCCTTGATCTTTTCGAGGGACAGCATACAGAATAGTGTCGTGCCGCTCGTTATCAAGACGCCGAGAATAATAATGAACAGGGGCCACCTGCACTCTCTGGCGAAAATCAGAAAGATGATCCCTACCGTGTTTTTCGTCCCGATAACGAGATAGACCAATCTTCCTTTTTGAATAAATCCAATGCTCTTTTTCATCCAGTCGGGTTTGAACAGTACTGTGATCGCCCATACGGCCGTCAAGGCCCCTACAACGCATACGAAATAAGCCATCTTGTCCATTGTTTTCCCCTTTTAAAACGGATAGAGTTTTTAATCGTCGATTTTTTCAATCATATCGTAAGCGATTTCAACGCTGGCGGCCTGTCCCAGCATGTCCACCTGCATGACCAGCCGGGTTTCCTTGGGTGTTTGGACGACAATGCCTTCGGTGCCCTGAAGCGGGCCCACTGTAACGCGGCACTTTTGGCCGACCTGAATATACTCATGCGGCAGAACGGTTTTGCCGAGTTTCAGCAATGTTTCGATGGGAAGCAGCTCCCGAACGAGCAGGTCTTGGTTTTCAACGGGAATAATGTTCGCGGTTCGGTTTGTTTTCAGCACCTCCAGCCGCTCGTCGTCACCCCCGCAAAAGAAGAGATATCCTGGAAACAGAGGCAGCAGCGAGCGAATGGTCCGGCCGCGGGCTTTCGATGTTTTCCAGTGCATCGGCAGGAAGTAGGGCACACGGTTGACCAATTGCCAGGCCAGTGCTTTTTCATTTCGCGACTTCGTATGCGCAACCCACCACGGACCGTCAAAATCAGAAATGGATCGTTCCTCGGGCCAGACCATCGGCGGATTTTCACTTGGTTTCAACATAGCTTACCATTTACCAATTTTTCTATAAGACTGAGCCAACTGCGCGGCTATGTCTCATTTCAAGACACTTTAGAGTTGTCTTCGCGGACATTTATTACCCTCAGGGGGATTACCAAACAGTTGCGATTAAGTATTCACATTCTTTGCTGAAATTCATGACGCCTTCAAATGCCGCCGGTATCAGCAGGCAGTCGCCTTTATCAAATCCGACCGGCTCGGTGTTCTCGGCTGTGATTTGACCGGAGCCGCTCAGAATCAATAACACTTTCATCTTTTTGCTCAGCAAGACCTCGCATCCCGCGGCTTGATGGCCTTTGTCCACTTTGAACTCTTGGGCGTCGACCAGTCGTCCTAACGTATTGACGGATAGATTATCGCCTGCCGGATCGAAGTGGATGCTTTCCAGTGCGTCTTCAACGTGCAGTTGCCGTCCCTGGCCGGTGTTGGGGTCTACCCGGTTCCAGTCATAGACGCGATAGGTCGTATCCGAGGGCTGCTGGATTTCCGCAATAAGCAGGCCCGCGCCAATCGCATGGCAGGTTCCGGATGGCAGAAAATGACATTCGCCGACCTTGACCGGGACCTTGACAAGATACTCTTCGCAGGTACCGTTAGCGATGGCATCAGCGAACTGTTGTTTGGTGGTGCCGGGCTGAAGCCCTTTGTAGATAGCCGCTCCGGGCTGGGCGTCGATAATATACCAGCATTCGGTCTTGGGGTCGCCTTTTTCGGTGCGTTTGCAGGTTGCCGCGTCCGGATGCACCTGTACGCTAAGGACATCTTGTGCGTCGAGAATTTTGATCAGCAGCGGCAGGGGGGGGCGGTAGTCGTCTTTGCCTGTAATGGCGGTTCCGAACTCAGCGATGACCTGGTCGATCGTTTGACCTGCTAACGGCCCGTTGGCGATTTTCGATTTATCTTCCGGCAGGTCCGCCAGTTCCCAGCTTTCACCAATTTTGACGTCAGCGGGCAGGTCCTTGCCGAAGACCTCGCGCAGTCGCTGTCCGCCCCAGATGCGTTCCTTGAAAATCGGCTTAAATTTTAATGGATACAGTTCCATGAAAGCATTTTATACCCTTAAGGGTAGTAAGTTCCCGCGAGCGGGGTCGTAACTTGCGGTCAATACCCTACATAGCCGCGACCCAACGGGAAAATTCAATCGTGATCAGTATAGCAGGATTGACTGGTTTGTCCAGTGCCTTTATCAGGACAACAGGGCAATCGCATGAATCCGATAGACAGGATTTGCCCCGCAAATCCTGAAAAGAATTGAAACATCTCAAATGATGCGATAGAATGTGTTCCTGATACTTGAAAGGATGCCTGTGATTTACAATATTTATGGAAAAACCGGACTCCGGGTCAGTGCCGTTGGTTTTGGCGGAATGCGGTTTGATCTCAAACAGTCGCAGCAAGCAAATGCCGACCTGCTGCGGTACGCGGTTGATCAGGGCATTACCTATCTGGACACCGCACCGGGTTATTGCGAAGACCAAAGTGAGGATATTTTCGGTCTTGCGATCAGCCAAATGGCCGATCAGCGTGAGAACCTGTACGTATCCACCAAAGGGATGCCTGAAGAATTTGATACGGCCGATAAGGCAATCGCCCAGATCGATAAGTCCCTCACACGCCTGAACACCGACTATATCGACTTTTATCACGTTTGGTGCATCCGCCGTTGGAAAGAATACGAACTGGCGATGAAACCCGGCGGCCAGTACGACGGCCTGCTCAAATGCAAAGAACAGGGCAAAATCAAACATATCGTCGTGTCAACCCACCTGCGCGGGCCCGAAGTGCAGGATCTTGTCAGCAACAATGAATTCGAAGGGGTTCTGCTCGGCGTCAACATCCTGAATTTCCTGTACCGGTGGGAGGGTGTACAGGCCGCCCACAAGGCCGGGCTTGGGGTCGTGGCGATGAATCCGCTGGCAGGGGGGATTATTCCGCAGAGTGAAGAATCTCTGGCTTTTCTTGCAGGCGAAGGCGAAACTCCCACCCAGGCGGCATTGCGGTTCTGCATCAGCTGCCCGGAGATTACGATTACGTTGAACGGGTTTACGACCAAGGAGCATGTTGACATGGCGTGTAACGTCGCCGATAAGGCCACCCCGTTTACAGACGCCGATATCGAGCGGATCCGCGGCCATGTGACGGATAAAATGGACAAACTCTGTACCGGCTGCGGCTACTGCATGGGGCGTTGCCCGGTCGATATTCCGGTTTCCAATTTTATGCAGTATTACAATGAAAAGCTGCTGATGAATAAAACCGAGGAGGAAATGGTTAAGCAGCTTGATTTTCAGCAGAAATGGCTGCTGCTTGCCGACCGTAAAGCCAATGCAGCCGACTGTATCCAGTGCGGACGCTGCGAAATGGCCTGCACCCAGCACTTGGATATCGTTCGGCGATTGGAGGAAATGGCCGGATGGGAAAAAATGCTGGAAAATTCGCAACAGAAGGACTGAACGCGCATCTTAAAGAGAAAACTACTTATTTCAAAGGGAGATTCCAATGGGCAAAAAGAAAAAAGGACGGGATATCGAAAAAACGTACACCGTCAAGCAAACAGCCCAGAAACTGCGTCGTCTGGCAGACTGTCTTGAAGCCGGCAAGCCGTTTCGCATTCAGATTGCCAACGAACGCATCTATATTCCCGCGAAAATCACTTTCAATATCGAGCATGAACGCGAAGGCAAAAACGAAGAAGTCGAATTACAGTTCAAATGGATCAACGAATAAAGGGAGACAGGCGTATGAAATCAACCGTGTTCTGGGGGTTCTTGGTTCTGGTCTTAATACTGGGGACCATGAACGGATGTGAAAAATCAACTCCCCAAAGCCCCGAAGCCACCGAGACCGACCCGGCACAATTTACCACGGCTAAAAAAATTGACCTGCCCGGGTGCGGCAATTTTTATAAAGTGTCTGATACGCTCTACCGGGGTGAACAGCCAACGGCCCAAGGATTTAAGGAACTTGAAAAAATTGGAATCAAGACCGTGGTGAATCTGCGAAGTCTTCATTCTGACAGAGACGAGTTGGAAGGAACAAAACTCGGTTATGAACACATCCGGATGGAGGCATGGGATCCGGAACCGGAAGCGGTGAAAGCGTTTCTGAAAATTGTGACAGATCCGGAAAAACAGTCGGTTTTTGTTCATTGTATGCACGGTGCCGACCGTACCGGAACAATGGTGGCAGTGTATCGAATTGTTATTGAGGGGTGGGATACGGAAAAGGCAATCGATGAAATGCGCAATGGCCCTTTCGGCTTTCACGAAATCTGGACAGGTCTCCCCGAGTTCATCAAAAAACTGGATATTGAATCGCTTCAAAAAGAATTCCCGACAATGCCGTGACTTTTTTTGGGTTAGAGCTTACTTTTTAAGTCGATTCGGACGATAATATAGTGATATAGATGGGCTTATAGAGTGATTGCGATTGAAAATTCCCCTTGAGTCGCGGCGATGCAGGGCCTTGATCGTGAGTTACGGTGTTGCTCGCGGGTCCCGATATATCGGGATACTACCCTGAAGGGTATATTACCCAGTTTTACAGAAAATCCTTGACACATTGCCTTTGAAAACGGTACGATACCGCCGTGACGGAATCATAATTTTTAGGAGTATTCAGGTGAGACGAAGAAATCATAAGTCTTTTATCTTAAGCTTTTTAGCGATGGTTTTTGCCGGAGGGCTGTCCCTGTATATGACGGGCTGCACCGATAATCCCGAGGCCAAATCCGCCAAAGAGATGCGAAATCAAACCGCTGATGCAGTCCGGCTTTCGGCAGAAAAAAGAGAGTACAAGAGTGCTCAGGAACAGGTCATGGCGCTGTTGGAGACAAATCGATCCGGAGGGCTGACGAAGGATGCAGCGTTACTGGCCAGCGGCAATCTGGCAATGACACAGGGGCAGAGCTTGCAGTCGGATTTGGGGTTGAAAGCATTTCAGCTCCAGCAGGATGTGGATACCCTGGAAAAAGCACTCAGACGTTCCGAGCGTCTTCTCATCGAAAAGGAACGAATCGAAAAGCTTCTCAAAACGGATGATGATGAAATTATTCAATTGCAGAAACTGCTCGATGGCCAGGACCAGGAAGAAGGGCTTAAAAAACAGTTGGAACTTGCCAGCGCAAAGATGGAGCAGTTGCTGTCTCAAAAAGAGCTTATACAGACAGGCCAAGACCATACGCAGTCAGTTTTAGATGAGCACCAGAGCAATGCTGACGACTTGATGCGCCAGGCGGAATTGGCAAAAGGAGATCAGCGGCTCGATCTCGAAAAGCAGGCATTCGCCATTTTAGAAAACCGCAAGGATTATTATATCAAGGTACAGGCCGCTGAAAATGAGCTGTCTCTTTTAGACAGCGATATCGCCCTGGCTCAGGTTCGTGTTGACGGATTAACCCAAAGCATTCAGGATATCCAGGGCCGAATCGACTCGATCAATACATCGCAGGCACGTGTCAGTCTAAAGCAGCAGATGCAGGAAATCGAGAGGGACATTGCGGGTAGCCAGGAGCGTCTTGCCGCTGTTGCCAAGAAGATCAAGGCCGGATGGGCCGCGTATCGCGAAATGGCGGGTCAGATCTGCGCGGTGTACGATGGAGCCATTGCGGAATTCACGAAAGTGGCTTCCAGAGATGCTGAGTTCACGGCGGCCGTTCAATGGGCCGACAGTGCTCAGTATGCGGCATTAACCGCTTCGGCGTTGGTGAGGACCCAAAAAAACATGGCGGATCGCTTCAGAACATTGCTGGATTCGACGGAAGAGCAATTTAAGCCGTTCGTACAGAGTCAATTGCAGGTCAGTAATCCTGATGATGCGAAAAAGGCCTTTGTCTATTTTGATCAGTCAGTCGAAGGATATAAAAAAGCCCTCGAATCAGTTTCGGGTCTATCCCGAAATTTGAACCAATCAAAGACGGATGACGTCAAATGCTGGCTGCTGAAATCCCAACTGCTGGTACTGCACAGCAAGATGCAGCTTGCCGATTTAATCGAAGCATTTGATCTTGCCAATATGACAGAGACGGCCCTGAATGAGCTGATTCAAAAAGGGGAGGAGATGGGAGTTTGTTTTACCCAGTCAGAAGCCATGAGGATTGTTGATTATGGGCTTGGCTATTTTCCATTGCTTCCTTTAGACATGGACGCCTTTATCAGCGGCAAAAAGCAAGAGCTTTCTGAATGGAAACGGTTGCCAATCACCGAACAGGAGGCGGCTGTGGATGTCAATATTCAGCGGATTGACAGTCTGATAGCACAGTATGGACAGGAAGCTGCTTCGCAGTTGGAACCGCTGAAACAGGAAATGCTTGCCGCCAAGGAACGCGGCTTTAAAGAACCGGCCCCGGGCAGTAGCAACCTGTTTGGTGAGCCGAATTCACTGTAAGATTCGGGACATTATTGCATCATTGTGTGGCAATCAAGCACTCCGCGGCAAAAATGGGAGTGCTTTTTGTTTTTTTTCATTCCGGGGATTTCGGTTTGTGTGTATTCTCATCTATCTTTGTGCGGCAGGTTTAGGCCTGTTCTTCTTCCCGATTCAATCTCCAAGGCCAAGCGACTTTTGCTTGCTTGAAATGAAAAATGCGGTAAAGTAAGGGTGTCGTTTGAGATGATTTGAGAAAGGATACTGAATGAAAACTGCCGAGACAATTGGTGCCGACTTGGCATCCCTTATAAAGGGGGATGTCTTTGTCGATATTTATACGCGTACGGTGTTTAGTACCGATGCGAGCATTTATCGAATTGTGCCGCAATGCGTCGTCGCTCCAAAAAATGAATCGGATGTGATCGCGGTGATTCGATACGCTGCGGAAAACGGCATCTCGCTTGCGCCGCGCGGCGCCGGCAGCGGGGTGGCAGGGGAATCGCTCATCGATGGAATCGTGCTGGATGTTCGCCGTTATATGAATGCGATTCTTGAAACGGCCCGGGACGGTTCATGGGTCCGTGTCCAACCGGGGGTGGTGCTGGATGCCCTGAATCTGCATGTGTCAAAATGGGGTCGAAAAATCGGCCCGGACCCATCCAGCGGAAACCGTGCCGTCGTCGGCGGAATTGTTGCCAATAACGCCACCGGCGCTCACTCCCTGCAGTACGGCTATATCGCCGATTATGTAAAATCGGTTCGCGGGGCCCTGGCCGATGGAACCTGTGTGGAATTTACAGAAAGCATGTATGGCGATCCGGAAGGACCGGAAGGGAAAGTTGCCACGGCGTGCCTGGAAATATTGGCCGATAAACAGGAATTGATCCGTCAGGCTCAGCCCGCAACCAGAAGAAATCGATGCGGCTATACGATACAAGACATTGTCCACGACTCAAGAATTAACCTGGCCAAACTCATGGCCGGCTCGGAAGGGACGCTGGCGGTATTCACCGAGGTTACGCTCCGGACCGTTCCCGTACCGCGGGCCAAAGGACTGGTGCAGTTTGAATTTGCTGATTTTGAAACCATGGCCCGCGCGGTTCCGGTTATTGTGGACTGCGGAGCTGCGGCGTGTGAACTGATGGATCAGGCCCTGATCGAGATGACCAGGAAAACGTTTCCAAAGTACAAAGATGTCCTTCCCGCCAATTGTGCGGCGACGCTGCTGGCCGAACATGTCGGCGATAGCTCTGTAAGTGTTAAGGCCCAAATCGACGCAACCATTGATGCTGTCAAGTCCCTGTCGTCAAAACACCTCACGGTTCTGGACGAAACCGAGCAGGCGTTTTTGTGGAAGGCTCGCAAAGATGCGGTGCCGTTGCTAAATCGTGAAAAAGGCCCCACGCATCCAATTGCGGTGATTGAAGATATTTCAGTTCAGAACAGCCAACTGGATAAATATATCGTTGGCCTGGAGCGGATCGGCCAAAAATATAATATCCCGATGACGTTTTACGGTCATGCGGGGGATGGGGAATTGCATATCCGCCCGTATCTGGATTTAAGCCGGGCCGCAGATATTGACCGGATGCGCCAAATTGCGCAGGAAACATTTTCATTGGCGTGGTCATTGGGGGGATCGGTCAGCGGGGAACATGCCGATGGACTGCTGCGTGCCGCCTTTATAGAGGCCCAATATGGCCGGGAATATTATCAGGTTCTCAAGGATATTAAACGGATATTTGATCCGGCGGGCATCCTGAATCCCGGCAAAATTATCAATGAAGACCCTGATGTCATGACCAAACACCTTCGTGCCGTAGAACTGAAAGCGGCAGCGGACTTTCAAACGGAGTTGTATTTTAAGCCGGATGAATTTCGCTATGAAGCCGAGCAATGTAACGGGTGCGGGGTTTGCCTGGCCGACGCGGCAGGTTCACGCATGTGTCCGGTTTTTCGGGGACTGAACGAGGAAGTGGCCAATTCCCGCGCAAAAGCAAATCTACTCAGTGCCTGGATGGCGGGGCAGTTCGGTGATGAAGTGTCTGACGCAAAGAAACTTAAAGAGATTCTCGGACTTTGCGTCAATTGCAAAATGTGTTCAATCGAATGTCCCGCGGGAGTGGATATCTCGAAAATCATTATTGAAGCCAGAACCCAACTGGCTCGGCAAACAGGATTTACGGCTGCTGAACTGGCGATGTCGCATAACCGGTGGCTCAGTGTGCTGGCCAGTACGTTTGCGCCGGTCAGTAATTGGATCCTGTCACATCCGGCGACCCGATGGATTCTTGAGAAAGCAATCGGCCTGGATCGAACGCGTCGATTTCCCCGTTTTGAACGCGGC
Organism: Phycisphaerae bacterium; assembly: GCA_029858345.1. Lineage (GTDB taxonomy): Bacteria > Planctomycetota > Phycisphaerae > Sedimentisphaerales > Anaerohalosphaeraceae > 4572-13. The sequence continues at coordinate 16,622 of JAOUFG010000032.1, read as the reverse complement.
TGTTTTATCAAGAAAGCTCAACGGTATCTTAACCAACAGTCAAAACCGAATAGTCCGGAAGATCGGGTTGTCTATTTCGTGGATAGCTATGCGAACTGGAATGATCACGCGTTGGGCTTTGCGGTTCTGGAGGTTCTGCAAAAGCTGAACATCGAAGTCGTTGTTCCCAAACAGCGTCCCGTTCCGCTGCCGGCCTATGCCTATGGCAATCTTAAGACGGCCCGAAAGGATATTGAATATAACCTCAAACAGATTGCGCCCTATGTCCAGCAGGGCTATAAGGTGGTTTGTTCAGAACCCAGTGCGGCCTTGTGCCTCAAAGATGAGATGCGGCTGATCAGCGACAGTGAGCACGCCCGTTTGGTAGCGAAAAATACATTCGAATTGATGGATTTCCTGAAGCCGTTGGTTGAAAATAAATTCGACACGATCTCTGTTCCCGAAAAATTTGCAGGCAGAAAGATGGCGTATCATGCCCCATGCCATCTGAAGGCGCTTTGTTTGTCGGGCGCGAGCATGGAATTATTAAATGGATTCGGCCTGAGCATAACAGACATCAATGGCGGCTGCTGCGGGTTGGCCGGCACCGCGGGAATGCAGAAAAAACACCATGACCTGTCCGGTGCAATGGGGTCATTATTGGCGGACAGAATTTTAGAATTAGATCCGGATATCATTCTGACGGAATGTGCCGCCTGTAAGATGCAGATCGAACATCTCACCGACAGACCCGTCCTTCATCCCATCAAGCTTTTGGCACAGGCAATTATACTGATTACGATTGAGATTTCCCGTTTCTGCGCGGCTATGTAGCTCTGTGGCCGTAAGTTACGATCTTACTCGCGGGGATTTACTACCCTGATGGATATAAATAAAAAACTTGCGATTTTTCAAAAAAATAGTAAGCTCGAGTCTTATGAAACAAGGACAAATTCAAATTGAGGACTCTTTATGAAACTGACGGAACTGTTGCGCACCGAATGCATTCGAGTTGGCTCAACCGTGGACGATAAGGCCATGGCGTTATGTGAAATTGCGGCGCTGGCCAAAAAATCCGCGATTCTGAAAAACGTATCGGAAGAAGCAATTTTAGAGGCCATGCAGGAGCGGGAAACTCTTGGCACAACCGCGTTTGGGCACGGCATTGCGATTCCCCATTGCCGTATGAAAGGGGTTCGGGATTTTGTTGTGGGTTTACTAACGGTCCCGGCAGGAGTTGAGTTTGAGTCGGAGGATGCTCAGAAAGTCCATCTGCTTGTGTTTATCATTTCCCCCCCAAAAAGCGACAACGCCCATATCCGTCTGCTTTCGACCGTCTCACAGGCCTTGCAGGATGCTTCTGTTGTCCGGGCGATGATCGAGGCCCCGGACAGTGAAACACTCCGATCCCTGTTTCTTAAAGCGACGAAGGAGGATGTATCTGACCAATTTCCTCTTCGCCGCAGCATGGTCCATATCTTCGTTCAGGACGAAAGTGCCTTTTTGGAGATTCTTGAGGCGCTTTCAAGTTTGGAGGACACATCCCTGAACGTATTTGACGGGCAATCCTGCAGTTCCTCTTTAGTCGCGGCTCAGTCGGGGACGGGGTCTTCAGTCAAGGGCAATGGGGCCGTTTCCAAATGCATTACGGCCATTATAGACCGAAGTTTGAGTAACGAGGTGATCCGGCGGGTTGAAACAATTACAGGAAGTTTGCAGGAGTGTATCGGTGTAATGGTAACCGTCCAGGAGTTGACCTATTCAGGCGGGTCGCTGGGATTCTAAACGGATCACGATTGAAAATTCCCGTTTCTGCGCGGCGAGGTAGAGTTATGACCGTAAGTTACGGATTTACGTGCGGGATTTATTACCCTGAAGGGTATGTTCCTGTCCGGGCTATTGAGATAAAGGAACCATGCGGTGGCGGATTCACGAATTAATCTGTATCACAATCTTTCTGTGATGCTGAACGCAGGTGTTTCGATCACGCGGGCGTTGCAGTCCGTTCATAAGGGCGGTAAATACGGTCGGCTGTTTTCACGGATTGAACAGGATGTCGCGCAGGGAAATGGGCTTTCGGATGCGGTCCGGAATTGCCGGGCAAAATTCCAAAAACTCGATAGGGTGCTCATTCATGTGGGGGAAGAAACAGGCCAGCTTCCCGAGATGTTTGAGGAATTAAGCCAGTGGTATTCGTTTCGACAGCGTTTAAATCGAACCATACGTTCGGGGATGATCTATCCGTTGCTGATGATCCATGCGTTAGCGTTTATCGGCCCGGTTGTCCCTTTTGCGTTGAATGAATTCGACACCGGTATTTATTTCCGCGGTTTTTTCGGAATACTTGCTTTTTTTTATATCCCCGCGGCGGTTATTTTGGCGGTTAAATACCTTACGCCCAAGCAAGGCCCGTTCCGTTGGATGCTGGATTCGTTTACGATATTTCTGCCGCTTTTGGGCAAGGCCGTTCGTGAGCTTGAATTGAGTCGGTACACCAAAATTTTTGCGATTACCTACCGCGCGGGGATTCCGATTGTTCAATGCGCCGAGATGGCGACAGATGTGGTCTCTAACCGGGTTATGTATGGCTATCTCAAAGGCGCACAGGAAAGGGCTAATCTGGGCTAGGAGATGAGTATGGGATTCAGTAACAAATTGCCGGCGGAATTCATTAGTATGTGGCAGGTCGGAGAGGAAAGCGGCGAACTGGATAATTCGGCTTTCCGACTGGCTAAAATGCACGCGGAAAACGCCGAAATGCGGTTTTCAACGATAGCGCAGTGGACCCCGCGGATTGTCTATGCCATCGTTGCCGGCGTGATGATCTACTATATTTTCACGGGATACTCCCGGATTTATGGGAATCTGTCTTTTTAAGTTCTTCCCAAAACTACATTTACAGCGGCTGAATTGCCGATATTTCAAATAGACCCTGTTAAAATAGGAAAGAAATTGGTCCGGCGTTTTTTCAGAAAATCACAGCGAATTGTTTCAGACGGGGACTTTGCCAAAGTCCTTTCCGGCAAGTGCTTTGTTTGCAAGGGGATGTTCCGCCTTTACGCGGCCCCAAATGACCTTGATATGCCGCGATTTGGAATTTCGGTCAGTAAATCCGTTGGCAATGCGGTGGTTCGAAATCGGCTCAAACGCCTGGGACGGGAAGCGTTTCGGCAGCATCAGCACGAAATCCCCTCCAATTTCGACTATATTTTGATTATTACACAAAAAAAGCCGAATAATAGAGCAACGAATAACAAGAGTTCCAAAGAAAGTACGCTCAGTCCGCAATTTAAGGACATTGAGAGTGCTTTTTTAACCATGGTGCAGGCCCTCAGCAAAAAGCTGGCCCGATAGACCGAGTTGCGAGACACATTGAAGCGAAAGACATCAAAAAATCAGGAACACAAGGAACTGATGCAGATTGGCGAAACCGCTGAAAAAGCAGGTGTTTCAAAACAAAGTTTGCAGTATTATTTAATGGTGGGTTTGTTGGAACCGACCCGTATCACGCCGTCCGGTCGTCGGATGTTTGATGCTGAGGCGGTAGAACGGATTCGGTTGATTCAAAAGCTGAACAAGTCCGGGTATCCGCTGAGAGCGATACGCGAGCTGTTTATGGAACGCCAAGAACCAAAAAGGGACACAAAATGACCGATTATCAGGCAAAACAAAGACGGCGAAATATGATCGTCGGCAGTTTTGTAATCATCGCCCTGTGTGCATTTTTTTACATGCTGTTTCGCTTTCGCGATCTCCCGCAGGTGGTCAGTAAATTCAATTCGTTTGAGATCCTTGTCTATTTTCCGGAGGCACCGGGGGTTCAGAAAGATACGACTGTTCAATACTGCGGATACCAGATTGGCCGGGTTGTGAAAGTGTCCCCGCCGCAGATGCGCGGCGGTTCCCACAGGGTGGGGGTTCACATCGCTATCGATGACCGATTTGTGGACATTTCGGAGCAGGTGGAGATATTTGTGATGAAACGGGGCTTGGGCAGCAGTTTTATCGAGTTGCGGGACGTATCTTCCGGCATGGCCCAGTCGGGTCAGTTTTTAAAAAACGGGTTCGTGAAAGAAGACGGCCAAGTGGGCATGGCAAGCGATTTTTTCCCGCCGGAGGTTCAGGACAAATTGGAAGACCTGGTTGATTCCATTGCTGCTCTTACTGAGAATACGAATGCTATCATTGGGGACAGTGAAAACCAGGCCAATATCAAGAAAATGATTGCGAATATCGAGGCGGCATCGTCGCAGGCCGATGTGACGCTTCAGTCCATCCAGACATTTTCAGATACCAGCAGTGAAAAAGTACAGGTCATTGGAGATAAGATTGCACTTGCCGCAGAGCAGTTGGAGGGCATCTTGTCAGAAACACGACAACTGCTGGCCAAGATCGATTCCGGCAGCGGCACCGCGGGCAAGCTGGTCAACGATGGGCGGTTGTATGAAAACCTGCTCGACAGCAGCCGGGAACTGCAAATGCTGCTGGATCAAATCAAGCAATGGCTGGCCCAAACACAGGAAGAAGGCGTCCGGGTGAAGTTGTAAGGTTGGAATCACTGTTTTTCTTGTAGTCATAATTCACAGATTAAGGGATGTCTCAGGTCGTCATCTTTTTTCTTTTTTTCGTGGAAAAACAGAAAAATTTTCACTTTTTTTTATAATTTCTTGACAAAAACGGGGGTCATGCTGTATCTTTATCCGTCTTGCCGGTTGTGTAGCCGGACAGGGTATGTGTATGAATTGAATGAATACTTTTTCTAAATTGGAGGTAAGTTTCTGTGAATAAGGAACTTGCTCGCGAACTGATTGGCGCGGGCGTACATTTTGGACACGCGGTCAGCCGTTGGAACCCGAAGATGCAGCCATATATCTTTGGCAAACGCGGTATGATCCACATTATTAATGTTAAAGAAACCCTAAAGGGGCTGATCATTGCTAAAAAGCTCCTTGAAAACGTGGTTTCGAATGGTCGTGACGTTGTTTTTGTGGGTACCAAACGCCAGGCAAAGAAGGCAATTCAGAATGCATCCGAAAAATGCGGAATGCATTATGTGTCTGAGCGGTGGCTGGGTGGAACCCTGACGAACTTCAGGACGATTCGTTCCCGGCTTCAGCGTCTGGAAGAGCTGGAAGGCATGGACGCCACCGGCAGCATCGAAGCCCAGGGTAAAAAACAGGGGTCCCGTCTGAAACGCGAACTTTCCAAGATCAAGACCAACCTTGACGGCATTCGAAAAATGAACCGTATGCCCGGTGCGCTGGTCGCTGTGGATGCCAAGAAAGAATACATTGCCTTGCGTGAGGCCCGAAAGCTGGGTATTCCGACCATCGCGTTGATGGACACCGATTCAGATCCGGATACGGTTGACGTTGCGATTCCGAGCAATGATGACTCCATCAAGGCCATTGAGATCCTGATGGATCAACTGGCGACCGCGATCGCCGAAGGCAAAACCATGGTCCGCCAGGAAGATGTGACGACAATGGGAGCCACCCGAACACAACGGGCACGCACGTCACGCCGCCGCGTACTGGCCAGCGCTCAGGATGAAGAGCCGCAGGATGACAAGCCGGCGGCGGCGGCGGAGGTTGCTGCTCCGGAAGTTTCCGCCCCGGAGGTTTCTGTGCCGGAAGCTTCTGAGGTGACTGAAACGTCTGAAGCGAGCGCTCAGTAGTCCGTATTTGGATATGGAATATCCTGAATAGATAATATGCTGGTTCCTGCAGGCGGGTGAGTTTGCAGGGCCAGCTTCTTTTCCATGGAGATAGACCTATTACACGGCAGGAATTTAACGATAGAATACAAGAACACAGGAGTTCAAGAAAAATGGCGGAAATTACAGCGGCAACGGTCATGAAACTTCGTAAAATGAGCGGTCAGGGAATGATGGACTGCAAAAAAGCGCTCGGTGAAACAGACGGGGATCTGGATAAAGCAATGGAACTGCTTCGTAAAAAAGGCCTTGCGACACTGGAAAAACGTGCCGGACGTGATACTACCGAGGGGTGTGTGCTTTGCGAGACCACGGATGACAGCAAGACAGCGGTTATGGTTTCATTGTGCTGTGAGACGGATTTTGTGGCAAAGAGCGAAGAATTTGTCGCCGTTGCGAAAAAGCTCCTCGAGTGCGGATTTGCGGCTCCGGTGGAACAGGGCGGCGAAGCACTGATGGATCTTGACTGTGGCGGGAAGAAGTTCTCCCAAATACTCACTGACGCGGTTAGCAAGACCGGCGAGAAGACCGAAGTCGGTGATTTTTGTCGATACACACTGGCAGGAACCGGGGTTATTGGCACGTATGTTCATTTTAATAACAAGGTTGGGGCGATGGTGGAAGTCGAAACCGATAGCGATGCTGTTTCCGCTGCGGTTAAACCGGTTGTGGACGGCATTTGCATGCACATTACGGCGATGAATCCGATGTCGCTGAATCCGGATTCTTTTGATGCAGAGGTGATTGAAAAAGAACGCCGTATTGCCGCCGAACAGGTCAAAGACAAGCCGGCGAATATTATTGACAAGATTATCGACGGCAAGATTAAAAAGTTCCTGAAGGACAACTGTCTGATTGAGCAGGCGTTTGTTAAAGACGACAGCAAGACAGTTGCTGAGGCGTTGAAAGAGGCCGCTAAAGCTGCCGGCGGCGAGGCCAAAATAAAACGCTTTGTACGCATTGAAATTGGTTAAGACCTTGGTATAATAGAAGGCATCGGGAATGGACGTTTTCGATGCCTTTTTTATTGATGGATTATTCAGCAGGGAAGGTCAAGACGATGAGTCAGTACAAACGCGTGTTGTTAAAACTTTCCGGGGAAAGCTTTTGTGAGCCCGGCGGATTCGGAATCGAGGCCGATCCGATAGAGTCCATTGCCGAGCGAATCGCGAAAATCAGCCAATTGGGCTTTCAGGTTGCGATTGTCGTCGGAGGCGGCAACTTTCTTCGAGGTGCGACATTTTCCCAAAAAAGCCATATTCCCCGGACAACGGCCGACTATATGGGAATGCTGGCGACTGTGATTAATGCGTGTGCCCTGCAGGAAACGTTGGAGAAAAACGGCCAGCCCACCCGTGTTTGCAGTGCGATTGAAGTGTCCGCGATTTGTGAGCCGTTTATTCGCCGGCGGGCCATTCGGCATCTTGAGGTCGGGCGTGTTGTTATTCTGGCCGGCGGGACCGGCAATCCCTTCTTTTCAACGGATACCTGTGCGGCGCTTCGGGCATCTGAACTGAATGCGAATCTGATGATCAAAGCGACTAAGGTGGATGGGGTGTATACCGATGATCCGATGAGGAACGCAGATGCAAAACTCATTGAAACCATGACCTATCAGAATGTACTGGAGCAGAATTTAAAAGTGATGGACCCGGCGGCCATCAGTCTGTGCCGTGAAAACCGGATCCCTATCATCGTCCTCAATATCTTTGATGAAGGCAGCATTACGAAAGCGCTGAACGGCCAAAAGGTCGGGACGCTGATTACGGAGTCGCTTTAGAGATTTTTATATACCCTTAAGGGTAGCAATTTCCCGCGAGTAAACCCGTAACTTAAGATTGAAACTGCACATAGCCGCGTACCAACGGGAAATGTTAATCGCGACCAGTATAGAATCGAAATTCGAGTAGAAAGGAACGTTATGCCGACAAAACAAATCATATCCACGCATGCATCCGGCATGGAGAAAGCCGTGGATTTTCTGCGTCATGAGCTTAAATCCGTTCGTACCGGCCGCGCCGCACCGGGCCTGGTCGAGAATCTGAGCGTGGATTATTACGGGTCGCCGACCCCGCTGAAGTCGCTGGCCACGATTGCGGCCCCGGAGCCGGCTTCGATTGTGATCAAGCCGTTTGATCCGGCATGCCTGAAAGACATCGAAAAAGCGATTAAAACCAGTGATTTGAGTCTGGCTCCGATTCTTGACGGCAAGATGATTCGCCTGAACATTCCTCCCTTGAGTGAAGAACGCCGCACGCAAATCGTTGGACAGGTCAAGCAGTTGGGCGAGAAGACCAAGGTCAGCATTCGAAATATTCGGCGGGATGCGAATAAGCAGTTGGATGATGAACAGAAGGGTAAAACAATTACCGAAGACGACTGTAAAAAAGGCAAAGACAACGTCGATGAACTGACCAAGAAAATGATTAGCCAGATTGACGAAATCATCAAGGCGAAATCGGAAGAAATTATGAACAGTTAAACGTGGGATGTATCGATAGCGACTTCAATAAACTTGCGAGTATAGTATGGAAGGGAGCCGACAATGAGCGAGGAAGTCAAGGTTCAGAAAAAGGGAAGCCCTCGAAAAGTACTGAAAGTGATTAAGTGGTGTCTCGTTGTATTGGCGGGAGTTGTCCTGCTGATTTTCTTTGGTGTCCCGTTGTATCTGTCTTCGTCCGGGGGAACAAACCTCTTGCTGGGCAAGATCAATCAATCGGTTGACGGGCAGGTTCAAATGGACGATTTTTCCATCGGCTGGTTCAAAGGCATCAAGTTGACAAAACTATCCTATGCCGACAGCAGCGGCAACACCTTCGTGACCATAGACAGTGTCGAAACGCAACCCCGGTACATGTCGTTGCTGGGCGGCAAGGTCAAACTGGGCAAAACAGTGATTGACCGCCCACAGGTTTATCTGAAGGTATCACACGGGAAAAAGCAACCGGCCGCCGCAGACGGTTCGAAGGCCCAGACAAAACAATCTGCCGCATCGGCGGCGGTATTTCCTGTCAATCAGATGAATCTGGAGTTGATTGACGGCTCGGCGACCATTGAGTTGATTGGCAATGGATCGCAAAAAGTTCGCTTTACCAATATTGCCTCGAATGTTCAAATTGCCGATGCCGGAAAGCCGTCGGCGCTTGATATCTCGATGGATGTTAACGATGCCTCAAAAATTTCTGCAAAAGGAACCGCAACGCCTGCAAAAAAAGGGTGGATGCTGGAAGGCGGGGATTTTAACGTTCAGATTTCAAAGTTGCAGTTGGCCAGCTTGAAGCCGTTATTCGCCTTAGCCGGTCAGCCGATGGATATGGCCGGGGAACTGAATGCGGATGCGACGATTCAGATTAACCAGAATCAGGTTCAGCAGCTTAAGGCCGATGCGGTTATCAGTCATTTTGCGCAGGGCAGCGGCGACCGGCGAATGGTTTTTGAAAAGCCGATCACTATTTCGGCGAAGGCCGGACAAGATGGCAAAATCGTCAAAATTGATCAGTTCAAGGTTGAATCGGAGTTCTGTAATGCGGTCTGTGCCGGAACACTCGAGGCCATGACTTACAACATTGATGCCGATCTGGCCCAGACACAGCGCTTAGTCGGGCAGTTCACGGATATGGGCGGATTATCGATGCAGGGCAATCTGGCGGCCAGCGGCAATGTCAGCATGACCGATGAAGCCGTCAAGGCTGCGGGCAAGGGGACCGTTACTAAGCTCGTCATTAAAAAAGAGGAGGTATCCACACCGGCCACTGACGCACAAATGGATTTTGACTGTACCGTGGATCAGGTAAAAAAACAGCTTCGGCTCGCTTCGGCGAATATGGCTGCCGCGCCCGGTACTGTGAAGATCGCCAACATGGTTCTGCCGATGGGAGACCAGAGCGACAAGACGATTTCGCTGGATGCACAGATCACGCTGGATTTAGCCAAAACATGGGCGTTTGCCGGGGTGTTCGCGGAACTTCCGGAAGGGCTTCAAGTAGCGGGGATGCTGGACTCAGCGGTGAACGTCAGCACACAGGCAGGCACGACTCAGATACTGACGGATAAAACGCAGATCAGCCAATTGAAGATTACCCAGCCGGACAGTGCTCCCTTTGTGCAGGAAAAGGTCAGTTTGAATGCGGATATTCTTCTGGATACGGATGCACAGACTATCGATGTTCGGAAACTGGATATGGAAGCCGCTGACGGCCAGTCACTGATTAAGATTACCAAAGGCAAGGTCGAAAAGAAGATCAGTAATAACACCACCAAAATGTCCGGCGGCTTTGAAGCGCAGTACGATTTAAAAACTGTCACGGCCTTTGCTTCGGCCTATCTGCCACAGGGGCTTGTGCTGGAGGGCCGACGTTCGGATTTTTTGCATTTTGAATCGCAGTATCCGACGGACAAGCCGGATTTGATGATGGCCAATCTCAATGCCGGCGGGGCGGTCGGATTTGACAAGGCGTCTTATCAGGGATTGAACTTTGGGCCGACCGAAGTGAAACTGAATGTCAGGCAGGGACAAGCGGCAATTGATATACCGGATGCCGACGTCAACGGCGGCAAGGTGCGGTTTGCCGGGGATATCAACCTGGCCGAAAAGCCGATGTTGCTGCGGCTTCGAAAGCCGGCGCAGGCCGAGACTGTAAACGTTATCGAGAATGTCAGGATTGACGATGTCATCAGCGCCACGCTCCTGCAGTATCTCAATCCCGTGTTTGCCAACGGGACCGGTGTTACCGGGACGGCGAACCTGTCGTGCAGTACACTGGCGATACCGCTGGGCGGGGGAACACCCAAAGATATCAATCTTGCAGGTTCTGTGGGCCTGACGGACGTACATCTGAACAGTCCGCTGCTGGGGTTGTTCGAAGCGACGTTGAAAGACGAAGGATTGGATCTGTTTTCAATTCCTCCTTCTCCTTTTACCGTTAAAAACGGGCGGGTCGAGTATGCGGATATGCCGATGATGTTCGGGAGTGATTTTACATTGCATTTCAGTGGGAAAATCGGGCTGGAGGATCAATCACTGGCAATGAATGTGGGGATCCCGGTCAACGACAGAAATATCCCGGTGCCGCTTGGAGGAACGTTGACAAAACCTAAGCTGGACATGGGCAAACTGATCGAGTCGCAGGGTAGACAAATTATTGAACAGGAAATCCAGCGGGGTCTGGAAAAGATTTTTAAGTAAGACAGAAAGCCAATTATGATACAGAAGATTTCAAATCTGTTAACGTCTCCAACACATGAGCTTGGTAGATGGAGCCGATTTTTGGTGCTTCAGGTACGCATCTGGTTCCATTGTCTTCGCTTACTCAAGGTCAACCGCTGCGGCACGCAGGCGGCCGCGCTGTCGTATCATTCGATCTTCGGTTTGGTTCCGCTGGCGATCGTAACGCTGATGGTGTTTCAGATGTTTCCGGCGTTCGATAATGTCAGCGAGAAGGTAAAAACATTCGCTTATGATACACTGAATCTGGATGAGATTCAATATCCGGACAAGGACACAGTCGCGGACGAAAGTGTCGATAAAACTGAAATGCCGAAGGTTTCCGCCGCTGATAAATTAGAAGAATTGAGCGAGAAATTCATTTCCAAAGCAAGCGGCGGTGCGATTACCATCGTTGGTCTGGCATTGGTCATTTGGGCGGCGATTGCGTTGTTGACGACAATTGAAAAGACTTTCAATACGATTTTTCATGTTGGAGCAGGCCGAAGTTTCCTGCATCGGTTGTTTAATTACTGGGCCTTGCTGACGCTGGGGCCGATTTTGCTGGCATTGGGCATCTATGTCAGCGGCCAGCTTGTAAAAAACAAGCTATACCAAAAATTTGTGCCGAAAACCCAACAACTGCAGATTGAGACTCGGGATGACAGGGCTGTTGCTGATGTAACGGCTGATCCCAATATTGCAGAAGAGCAGGCGGTTCTAGCACAGCAGTCCGGTTCAGGCGCGTTTGCATCGAAGGTGGGATGGCTGGCGGCGAAGACCGTACCGTTTTTGATCAGTTTGATTGCGATATTCTTTCTTTATTTCTTTTTGCCGAACACGCGTGTCAGCGCCAAAGCGGCTTTGTGGGGGGCATTTGTGGCGGCGTTGATCTGGTCCCTTGCGAAATTCGGGTTTGGTCAGTATGTCACAAAATTTGTTCCGCAGTTTGCGGTTTACGGTGTGCTGGGGATTATTCCACTGACGGTGATGTGGATTTATCTGTCATGGCTTATTGTGCTGTTCGGTTTGCAGTTGACCTATGCCACACAAAATGTCAAACGTCTGGATGCGGCCGAATTCCGCAAGGCACGCCGGCAGGAAGAGTGTTTTCTGGCCAATGACCAAACGGTGATTCGGGTGATGGAATATGTTCTCAATGCCTTTGAGCGCAAGGACCAAAAGCCCGTCAGCGTCGAGGCGATTGCCTTCCGTCTTGGTATGCCGACGGATTTTGCAGAAAAAATTCTCGACCGCATGGTCCAGTCGGGCCTCTTGTGCCATACCAGTGAACCCGTTGTCGGCTATGTGCCGTCGACAGATGGGGCACATATTACGCTGGATGAGATTTCACGGGCGATCGGCGAAGTCAGCTTTGCCCAGCCCAGCGCCGCGGATGCAACCAATATGCAGGCGGTGTTTGATGAGTTGAACAAACACATGTCCCGCTATACGCTCAAGCAGGTGCTGAATAAAGACGAGGATTTCCAGATTCAAAAAGAGTCGATGCCGGAGTTTCCGGATGAAGCCGATGGGGTGGTTTAGACCAGCCACAGTTTCAGTGCGTCGAACATAAACTTGATGCCGAATGCGAGCAGAGCGATGCTGCAAAACAGCAGGATTCCGCGTTGGAGTTTCCGACCGAAAAGCCCCGCGCCTTTGTGGGTGACAAATGCCGCAATCGACAGGGCCGACAGCCAGATCAGGTCGCACAACCAGTGGACGATGGCGAACAAAATCAGGGCGGTGATTCCCAACTCTTTGGCACCGATGGCGAGATTCAGGCCAACCGTGGCCCACCAGAACAGGAAATAGGGATTGGTGGCCGACAAGACGACGCCGGTGGCGAGCGATCCTTTGCTGAAGGCCGTTTCGGGGGTGTCGGCGTTGGTGGGGCGCTGGCGGAGCATGTCGGTGCCCATCCAGAGCAGAAAACCGCCGCCGAGCAGGCCGATGACGATTTTGACCGGGTCCAGTTCGAAAACCAGCCCCAACCCCAGCATCAGCAGGAATATCAGCGGGATCTCGACGATACCGTGGCCCAGTGCGATCAGGGTGCCCGCCCAACGGTTGCGCGTGCCTTGGGCAATGGTCGCGGCGGTGACCGAACCGGGGGCCATCACGCCGGACAGCGAGATGATGATCGTTTTCAGCAGAAAGGCGGGCAGGCCCTCCATGATTATTCTCCGATGATCTTGACAAGCAGGCGTTTGCGGCGTTTGCCGTCGAATTCATAGTAAAAGATGTGCTCCCATGGGCCTAAGTGCAGTTGGCCGTCGGTGATTGCCACCACAACCTCACGCCCCATAATCTGGCGTTTCATATGGGCGTCGGCGTTGTCTTCGTAGCCATTGTGGCGGTATTGCGAATGCGGCTTTTCCGGGGCGAGTTTTTCCAGCCAGACTTCGTAGTCGTGATGCAGGCCGGACTCATTGTCGTTGATAAACACGGAAGCCGTGATGTGCATGGCGTTGACGAGGACGAGTCCGTCCTGTACGCCGCTTTCGGCGACCAGCCGTTCGACTTCGCGATGTATCGAAACAATCGCCCGCCGCGTCGGCGTTTCCATCCAGAGTTCTTTCGTCAGTGTTTTCATGTCGATGCCTTTCATGCTATAAGTTTGTATGCAAAGATTGATTGACAGAGTAAAATTTTATTGGTGTTTGAGGCGATGGGGAAACGTTTTTGAATGCGATTTGAATCGTTTTTCGTTCATTAGGCAGCAGGGTGAGGAAGTTGTCGCTCAGGTCGGCCGGTTGGGGCGGGGCCAGCTGGAGGTCGCGGATGAGGGTTTCGCTGGTGAGCGTCACATTCCAGATGTTGTTTTCTCTGCCGGGGGTGATTTCGATGTCCACATCTGCGGCAGGCCAATTGGATTGTTTGTCGGGGCCATAAAAATGGGTGTTCTCCGCGAGAAGGGTGTCGTTGTTGTTGATACAGATGTGCAGAAATGAGTGTGACGGATCATCGGGCCGTGTGAATGACTTGGGCAGATTGAGCGGCGTCGTTTTGGAAAAGGGCGATACCCTGACGGGTTTTTCGACTGTATCCAGAATTCGGCCTTGGGCATCCATCATCCGGCAGGACAGCATGCTTGTCACCGGAGACGCCGAATCGTTGACGACGAATGCCTTGAGATTTCCGGTTTGTTCCTCGGACAGTACCGTCACGAGAATCGGGGCGAAAAAACGCCGGGCGTAATAATACAGGGCCTTGGGACATCTGTGAACATCGAGCACCGAAGGACTGATTGTTAATGCGAAATCATTGAATGCGCCCAGCATACAGCCCAAAGATTCAATGGCGCGAAACCTTTCAACTGCTTTTTTGGCCTGCCTGGCCTGAACGATCTGGCTTTGCCGGATATATTCGGATAGATTTTGAGGCGGAAAAAATTCAGCGATCTGACAGCGGGCGATTTTTTCAAGTGCCGAAGCGCTGTGCGTCAATTGTGCGAGCGTCGCGAATGAATCCTTAAAATGTCTGAAGTTCGATAACGTGCTCAGGCAGGGCGGCGAAGGGATATTCGGGGTATTGGCGGCCGGCGTTTTGTTTTCTGTGTTATGGGCAGTGTGTGTGGGGATATATTCCCGGTCCGGGTCCAGTTTACGGACGAGTTTCGGCAGCAGGTCGTGAAAGATCGGCTTGCCGTAGAATTTTCGTCCCTTGCCGAGTTTGCCATTCTTGTGAAGCCAGTCGATATTGTTATTGCCGCACCACAGGGCCAGACACGTGTGATTGCGGAGTTTTTTTATGATTGCGGCGGCTTCATCTTTGACGCTGTCGGTGAACCACTGCCGATCCGGGTAGTAGGCGCTGTCGAACATAAAATCCTGCCAGACGAGAATCCCCAGCCGGTCACACCATTCGTAAAAAGCGTCCGTTTCATAATACCCCCCGGCCCAGACGCGCAGCATATTGATATGGCATTCTTTGGTTTGTTTTAAGAGTTGTTCATATTCGACCGCTCTTTCGCTGCCGGGAAACAACGACAGCGGCATCCAGTCGGCGCCTTTGATGTGGATGGGCCGGTCATTGACCCAAAGCTCTGTTTTTTCGGGTGACGATTCTATACGGATGGTGCGGACGCCGAAATTCTGACGCACACAATCAAGCAGTAGCCCGTCGCTTGTCAGCAGTTCGGCTTTGATATGGTACACATGCGGAACCCCATACCCCCGCGGCCACCAAAGAAACGGCCTTTCGATGTGCAAAAGCGTCGAAGCAGTACTGTTGATACTTTCAAGGACGATGTCCTGTTCCAGTTCCAACCCGCCGCCGGTCAATGATATTTTGCATCTGAGCGGATGGATGTTCTGATTGATACGATTGACCTGTAAAGCAACGCGGATGTCTGCATAATGCTGGTTGCAGTCCACCGTGCGAAGATGCAGGTTTTCTATGGCGGCGACAGTGCTTGCTTCGATTCGGACATTTCGAAAGATTCCGCAGCCAACCAGTGCCGGTCCGAATTCGGAGCCGAATTGGTAAGCGGCTTTTCGAAGATACACACTGCGCGGGTCGCGTAAGTGGCAGTCACCGAGCTTTCCGTAGCGATGAACCAGCCGGTCCGTGTGTTCGAGTGGAGAAACCAGTTTAACGCAGAGCGTATTGCCGGATTGCTTTAGATACGGCTTGATGTCAAACCGGTGTTCGATGAACATGTTTTCGGTCTTGCCGATCAGTTTTTCATTGAGCCAGATGTGGGCGACTGTATCGAGTCCTTCAAAGATGATCTCGATACGGTCTTTGTCGCGCAGGCCCGGCGGGACGTCAAATTCTTTTCGAAAGACCCAGTTCTTTTCGCTGACCGCCGCGAATTTTTCCGGCGTCAATATCAATTCCTGCTCGGATACAATGCCGTTGCGGATCAGGCATGTAAAAATCGAGGAAGGAACCGTTGCGTCCAGCCAGTCGCCGGAGTCCAGATCGCGCATGCGTCGAGCAGACGGAGGGAACTCCTTGAACTGCCATTGTGAGTCTAAAACGTAAGATTCTTTTTGCATTTGCGCATCCTTTTCGAGCACCAGATTGCATTGTAGCACGCCCCATAACGGATTCAAGGGATTTTCGACGGGAGCTTAAAAGCAGGGTGTGCCCGTCTTTTTGCTGGCGTTACAGCAAAAATCGCATACAATACGGACTAATAAGAACCGCGAATGCACGCGAATAAACGCCAATGACAAATATGGTTTTATACAAGGACGAGGTGTATAACATTGTTGGAGCTGCATTTAATGTGGCCAATATGCTTGGATGCGGATTCCTTGAGGCGGTGTATCAGGAAGCATTGGAAATCGAGTTCAAGAACACCCGAGTTCCGTTTGAGTCCCCAAAAAGGATGACGATTGACTACAATGGGATTACGCTGAATAAAGAATATATCGCTGATTTTGTATGTTATGGCAATATTATTGTTGAGATTAAAGCCATTAAACAGATTACAGAAATCGAAGAGGCCCAGATAATCAATTATCTGAAAGTCGCAAAAATGCCGGTTGGTCTGGTAATCAATTTTGGCGGTACAAAACTACGATGGAAACGATATGCTGATACGAGGAATACATAAATAACCGCTAATGCATGCGAATGAACGCTAATTCAACGATAGGTAAACCACTGGTTTTACCAGTGGACTTGTTAAGGTTTGACCCTCGGATTACGTGATAGGGGGTTATAATACTTCTCCTTGGCTTGACGGTTTAGGAATTAGCTAAGGAGAAG
>JAOUFG010000133.1 GCA_029858345.1 Phycisphaerae bacterium | reverse complement strand
TGCTACATAGTCACCGGGTCCAAGCATTGCGATAGTCTCCACTATAGAATTCTATTTCCATAGTGGAATATCGGCATGCTGACTCAAAATAGATCAAAATTACTCTGTTTTGTTGCTACAGTCTCGATTTTTCTGGATAATCTTTCCAATCACATCTTCAGTTAATTCATGGTCTTTAAGCAGCGGGAATCCCTCCCACACGACATAACCACCCGGTTCCACCACAATCACATGCGGAACACTGATGACAGCCAGCTCATTTTTCATTCTTGCGAGGGTGTCTATCGCAAGGTAGTAATCGATTGCCGGTTCTGTGTGAGATCGAATGACCTGCTCGCTTTCATCCGAAATCCCGATCACAACCAGATCTTTACCAAATCGTTGATGGAAAGCATTGAGCCTGGGAATGGTAAGTTTGCACTGTCGGCACCAAGTCGCCCAGAATTCAATAAGAAGATATTTTCCGTTTCGCTCCGGCTCAGTAGTAATCCACTTTTCTACTACAAAATCCGGCGCCTTTTCCCATAAACGAGAGGTCGCCCATAATTGCATCCCTTCCGCGGGAATCGGTGAGACATAATTATCTTGAAACGGAGAATTGATCACGAAACGCGGGACATCTTCCTGTATCTCTGATTCATTTGCAATGTGATTTCCAAGTTTGTTCACATCATAAACAGAACACACCTCACTCTTCTGCAAGTCATCAGAGCAGATGGATGCTTCCTGCTCATGGCCTCTACAACTGCCAAGTTTAACAGGCACGAAAAGAATGATCAGACTGTATACCAGGAATCGGGGCAGTCTATAGAATGTTTCTTTCAGCCATCTGACTTCAATCATTGTTTTTAACCATAAGAGACGATGTTGAATCTGATTCAATGATAATACGAAAACCCACATTAAAAACTTTCTGCCAGGGCGGATAACTTAATCGAAAACCGGATCGGCATCGTTCCGGCCGGTCATACCATGATCCCCCTCGTACAACTCGGTCAGATATTGACTGCGTCTCATTGCGACCATCTTGGTCCAAGTAGGGATAGGAGTGGTATTGAGAGCGGGTCCACTCCCAGACATTTCCATGCATATCATACAGTCCCCAGGCATTGGGCTGATAGGTCCCCACGGGCGCCGTGACCAACTGACCATCATTGTAACGTGATTCCCTTGGAAGCAGATCCATCGTGTATCTGCCATCGGTATCATAAGCTAGTTCCCGAATCGTAGCATCGGCCATATTGGCGAAAGCTGAAAAGTCGTCGTCTGAATTACCATAATAAAAGGATCCGGATGTGCCGGACCGACAAGCCCATTCCCATTGCGATTCTGTAGGTAAATTGGTCTTCAATCCGGTTTCCTTCGAAAGCCATTGACAAAAGGCCAAGGCATCCTCCCAAGAGATACGAACCACCGGCTGTTTGGGTTGGTTTAAAGGCCAGCCCAGGTGATTCTCACTGAATATCCATGAACCCTTATGTTCAAACTTACTGTCATGGGAAGGATTAAATCGAGCGTATTGTTCGTTGCTTATCTCGTATTTGCTCATCCAAAAAGATTTTTCGATTTCAACACATGTTAATGGCTGTTCATCTTCATGTCCTTCAGAACTACCCATTATAAATTGCCCGGCAGGAATACGAACTAGTTCAATTGTTACATCCTGTCCCAGATCGATGGTCTTCCTCCATGGTTCTTCCTCCTGTTGATAACGACGCGCCTGTTCAGTATCAAAAGGCCAACCGAGGACTTCTGGAACAATAATTTTTTTCTTGGTTTCCTCAGGGTACTTGATTGGTTCAATTTCAAGCTGTTCCGCCTCAGGATAAATTTCCGGATCCCCTATATCACCCCCGTAAAGGTGTCTCAACTCAAGACGGCGTTGATAACCGCCTTCCTGAGCTTTTTCTAAACCTACAATCTCCTGCCAAGTACCATGACAGGGAGCATTCAAGTCCACCCAGGTAGTCAACCGATTCCAGGCCTCGGTATCCAGTTTGACTCCATGATGACCTTTTTTCAGCATTTGAAACAGCGGACTTGTATTGGCATGGAATTCGCACGGATTAAGCAAACGAATATCACTCTCAAATCCGCCAACCCGAACAAACCGCCTCAATTCAACATAAGACGGCTCAAACACACCACTGTATTTTCCAACTAATTCGTTTTTAGGCATATTTTCTATGACCTTAATCTCAGGCCTTTCATCGGTCAAAACCACATACTTATTCTGGTCAGCACGCAAATCCGGGTTTGCGCGTTCTTGCCCATTTGGCTGGTTGCTGTGACATGAAACACAGTATTTGTTTAAAACAGGCTGAACTTCACGCTGAAAGCTAAAACCACGTACAGGTCCATACCAGGACTGAATCTCCGATGGCGGTTTCTGCAAGGCTAACGCTGGCTGTGAAGGAGGCACCGTACTTTGTTTCTCGTGACAGCCTGTACAGGATACAATCTCGCCAGGCATCGCTGTCATCCAACTCCGCATTAACTGAAGAGCCTGCCCCTGATTATCAAGTGGTTGAATGGATATGGGTGTATTTGCCGGAACCCTGGACAAGACCGACCCGTCAGCATTAACAGGGATTGTACCCAGGACACGTTTGGGTTCCCAGGGACCATCTGCGCCTACGCGATGACTTATGCCGGCGACCTTATGATATGAAAAGTGATAGGTGAACAAACGCAACTGTTTAACCGACCCAGGAGGAACCCCCTGTAAACCCGGGCCGGCATAGATATCCTGAAGGTACACAATCGCATCCTGTCGGCTAAGATCGACTTTTTCCGGGATAATCGGCGGACGTTTAATAGGACGTATCGGAACCGGTTCCAAAAGCGCATATCCCTCTACTTCTTTTAAGCACAGCAAATTATCAAATATATCCACCAGGTAGATGCCCCATAGATCATCCGGCCTGGGTTTGCAAGCTACCAAAAAATACTTGTCGCTCAATGGCCAGGGGTGCAGGAACTTCGGCCAGCTTTCGATGGTCAATTTGTCTTCGATGACCGGTTTTACCTCTTGTCCATATCCTGGAATCCGCTGTACCACACCGTTGACCGAGTTTCGTCCCTGGGCAGGATCAAATAATATCAATTCTCCCACACGACCGACATGATGGCCCGTAACTATTCCCACCACCTTGGTTGGATGGTTGGGAACGGGACGGGCAAAAAAAATCCCGTTAGGCCAGTATCCGCCACTTCCATAATATTCCCTCTGGGTTGTGCCGTCAGGATTCATGGTAAATAAAATACGAGCCCATACATGAGGAATATCCGTATATTCCCATCGCAAGTAGAGGATTCGGCCGTCATTCATTACCGTCGGGCAAAAATTATGATCCTGTTCAAAACAAAGCTGGCGGATATTCGTGCCGTCCGCATCCATTAAATAAGTCATTCCGACATTAACCGCAGCATTACAAGGTACGCCCTGGAAGGGAGCCGTAGAAACGTAGGCAATCCTCCCGTTGGGTAAATAGCAGGAATCAAAATTGTGAACATCCGGTTGATTCTGCCCGGATATTTTCCGCAATCCTTTGCCGTCGATACCGAGTTCATAAATCTGCCATAGTTTTTGTTCATCCGGCATCGAAAACATAATCTTGTCGGCATCAAAATAAAGATCCATTTCATTGACAAGTCGACCCTCAGAGGGACGAAATAACGTTTCAAACCCGCCTTCATTTTTAATGGATGTCAGAATATCGATTTCATTGTCCCAATTGGTTACATCCTTCATCGTATGGAGCTGCCAGGAGCTCTGTTGCGGCAGGCCAAGGAATTTACCCAGACCTTGAGTTTGGTTGGGACTGCCCTGGTAACGTGAGTCGTCGCCGCTTGGTTTTCGTTTAATCAAAAGAAGTTTGTCAAAATCCAGCAGAGGATTCGCCAATAAGACCTTCCGTTGCCATGCGAGAATATCTTCAGCTTCTCGGAGGATTCCATAATCTCCGGACACCAATGCCTCACGAAGTGCGGGCAGGCGTTTTTCGTACTTGTCAAGAACGGAAAGATATTTTTCTCCTTCAGCATACTGTTCTGGATAATCCTTCATCAAATCCAGAATCGCACGGCGTATCGCGGCTGGATTCAACAAATCAAGGTCCCTTTGAATTTTGACAGTTCTTGTCAGCGGTTTGACAGGCGGCTGTTCTCCCCCTTCCTGAGCAAATGCAGAAATTTCAATTATCAGAATTGTTCCGATAAAGATAGTCCATATAGACTTTGCCATCATTTCTGATAAGTCTAGAATTCTTTTCTTCATTATTTTGCCTCCAGATCTATCTGCGTCTACTCTCCTTTACAACAACGGCTCAGAGCCTGGTTAACGGGCCCTACAGCGGGATTAACCGGTGCGGCCGCATTTAACAGTCCCCCAAGCAGCGATATCATGCAAATCAGGTAGTAATTATTGCTTTGCATACTAATTTTCTTTATAAACTTCACCTCATTATTACTTTCACAATTTCCTAACAAATCCACCGGTCAAACCAGTGGCTCACCTGTTTTTCAGTTATTACAGATTGATACTGCCGGTGGAAATACGCCATTGCTTAATGAAGGTGGCCGATTGCTTGATTCACTGCCCCACGTGCTTTCCGATGGACCCATCACTAAATTCAGCGTCCCCCCGGAGATTAACTCTTCATGGGTAATCCAAGGGCGATATAATGGCTTGCCGTTTAACGTTGCCGATTGGATATAATAATTCTTAGGCGAGTTATTTTGTGCAGTAATTGTAAAAGTCTTGCTTTTTGAACAGAGATGATATTCGGAATTTAAAGCAATCTTGATCTCATCAAAAACAGGGCTGCCAATATGCCATACATTCTCGCCAGGCGCAACTGGATTTGGCGGTTGGTCAGTTCTTTTTCAAATCGGCGGGTATACTCCGGCTGGGCCAGAACCGCATAAAGATAGCCCGCCACATCTTCCGGTATGACTTTCTTACCGTAAGCATCCTTTAACAGGTCCAGCAACCCCGTCAAAAGATTCGGCTCTGTCCCGACCTGATTACGATATAAAGGCAAAACATCTTTGCCGCCATATGAACCGCGAAAAGAATGACGATCAGGGAGAAAATGACAAACTGTCATAGCAGGTCCATGCCCCAAAGGATGGTTAAATAGTGAAACCAAAAATATTTGATTGCCACTAAAGATATTCCATAACTGAGGTCGTGGTCGGGAGATTAAACGACTATCTGCTAGTAAGTATTGTCTATCCTTTAGCAGTAAGACTTTTATGTAAAACCGCTTAGAGTCGTTATTTGATTTGCAAAAATCATTTTTCTTCCTCTTCTATTTGTATAAAATGGATTGTTCTCGGTAGTCCTTGCCCAGGTTTTTAAGTTCCGTAACGACTTCAGGATGCCCAGTTGCCAGATTATTTGCTTCACCCAGGTCGTTAGGGATATCGTACAACTCTGTCTTTTTATCTGAGACGATCAGTTTCCACTTCCCCTGGCGAACAGCCCAGTCATTATTTTGCCTCCAATAGAGACTTTCATGCGCCGACGGCGCCTCCGCATCGGTCAGAATCGGGAGCAGACTCTTGCCGTCGATCCTGTGCTTTGCAGCGGGGAGCTTGCACAATTCCAGGATGGTAGGATACCAGTCGCTTCCGGTTGCCATCTGGCTTCGGACCTGGTTTTGGGGTAGGTGGCCTGGCCATGAGATGATCGCAGGGACACGTAGACCGCCCTCATACAGGGTAAACTTGCACCCCCGATAAGGCCCGGAGCTGCCACCACCGCCGTGCGCCCGGTCTTCTGTTGAGTGCCCCTGATCCGACTGGAAAATCACGATCGTGTTCTTTCTCAGCCCCAGGTCCTCCAGTTTCTTGAGCAACTGTCCAATCCGTTCGTCCATCGTGGAGATAAAAGCAGCATAGAGATTCCGTGGGTATTTAAGATCGCTGTAGTGTTGGAGCCATTTCGGTGTTCCCTGGTAGGGGTAGTGCGGGGCGTTCATGGCAAAATAAAGAAAGAACGGTTTATCTTTGTTTTTCTCCATAAAGTCGCTCGCTTCTTTGACCATCAGGTCGGGGAAAAACTCGCCATTGTAAAAGACTTCCTGGCCGTTGCGCCAAAGATCATGCCGGTTCGGCCCATTCCAGTAGAAATAATGCGAGTAGTTATCGATACATCCGTCATGATGGCCAAAGGAATCATCGAACCCCTTGTCATTGGGCAGCGCGTTTTTTCCATGCGCCAGATGCCATTTACCGATATGGGCCGTGGCATACCCGGCCTTCTTCATTTCCTGTGAAATGAAAACTTGAGACCCCAACGGGACGCTTCCGTAGAGACCCCCGTGTTGAGGCATACGACCGGTCATCAGGCCCACACGGGAGGGAACGCAAACCGGCCCAGTAGCGTAGAACTGGGTAAAACGTATGCCTTCTCTAGCAAGTTGATCCATGTTTGGCGTAACAAGATCGGTCGAACCATAGATATTCATGTCAATAGAGCCCTGATCATCAGTAAAGATAATAATCACGTTAGGCTTTTGAGCTGCTAATAATGGTGAGATACTGCACACAAGGACCATCAACAATACAGCAAACTGGCATTTTTCATTTAAATGGTTAATAAACATGATTGACTTCCTATGCTAAAAGTCTTTACAATTTCCAGTCATAACGCACCCCATAAAGGGGTGGCTTGACGGTTAGGAGCCGTCTCAAAGACGGCCATTTACGTTTACATTATCCGTTAAAAGCGACCTTGATCTTCCTCGTGTTCCTCATGCTCCTGACGCC